>JBIOFT010000039.1:0-25298 GCA_044447375.1 Terriglobales bacterium
GCTCGGAAGTGTGACTGCCGTCTGGACGCTGACTCCGGGTGTGGGCTGGTCGGTGACGGACTTCCGCTACCAAAATGGGTTCACGCAGGGCACGCTGCCGGCCGTCCCCGTTACCACCAATTCGCTGCCCGACTTGAAGCTCGTCAGTGTAGACTCTCCCACTACGGCGGGGCTGCCGATCCCGGTGGGCACGGGGGCGCAGAGCTTCCGGGCCACGGTGCAGAACATTGGCACGGCGGATTTCACCCAGACTACCACCGTGACCTTCGTCCTCACGGATACCGCAACCGGCGCGCAGCTTGGCGCCGCCAGTGGCCCCATCGGGCCCATTGCGGTAGGCAAGAGCGCACAGGTAACCGTCAGCATCAACATCCCGACCACTCTCTCGGCCGTCACCCAGGCCCAGGTTTCCGCCAGCGTCAACACCGGGTGCCCGATCCCGGAGAGCGACTGCACTAACAACGGCGGTACTTTCCCTGTGGTGATTACGCCGGCATCGGTGCCGCTGCCGGATCTGCGTACGCAGATCACCAATGTAAACAACGGGGCGATCCTCGGCACCGGACCGCAGACCATCCAAGCCACGGTCACCAATCATGGCAATGCACCATTCACGGCTTCGCCGCAGGTGAATTTCGCCGTCGTCGTCGCCGGCAATACTGTGGCTTCCGCGCAGGTGACAATTACCGGGCCCATCGCGGTGAACCAGGTCGTGCCCGTGCAGGCGACCCTCAACATCCCGCTCTCGATCCCGTCTGGCACGGCGGCGACCTTGACCGTGGATGCCAGCCCCACCTGCCCCAATCCCGTGGAGCCGGACTGCACCGACAACACCGCCACCCTGTCCATTACCATCGGCATTCCGCCTGCGATCATCATCACCTCTTCGCGGGGGAACACCGCCAGCGCTAATGCCGTGGAGTTGAACGGCATCCTCCCCGAGGCACTGACGCTCACGGCCACGCGCTCCGACAATATCACCACCGGTTCCGTGACCTTGACACTGACCGACTCGCCGCAGGTCGCGAACAATCCCGCGCAGTTCACCTCCATCCCGTACGGTGCTCCGCAGGCGGCGGATTTCTTCGCCACCCTCGACGCGGGCGGGAACGTCACTACTGGGCCCACTACCGCCCAAGTGACGCCATCCAACCCGGTACCGGCGGCTGGCTTGCAGCCCACCACGCTCTTCTACAACATCGGCGACATCAACCTCAGCCTGCCGAGCGGGACGATCTGCATCCCGATCGGGGCCGGGAACCTGGCCCCGGTTCCCTCATTCAGCATCAATGTGATCAGCGGCTTCAATGTCCCCACTGTTAGTTGGCAGTGGGCTGGTTTGAGCGGGGTCACGGTAAACCAGGTGAGTGGTACCGCCACCTTGTCCGGCCCCACGTACGCCCTGCCCGCCTTCACCTTTACCGTCACGACCCCTGGCGCCCAGACGCCCCTGTTTGCGGTCACGGTCACGAATGCGCAGGGGTCGGCCACCAAGGCGTTCGCGCTGAGTTTCAATCTGAGCGCCACCCCGTGCGCGGGCGCCGCGTTGCGCTTGGGCGGCAGTGGGGGCGTTACCGGCACGTGGTCGCGCGGGGCCCTCGGCGGCGGGATGGCTAAGGCTGCCGGTCCAGCCGGCCCGCTGCCCGACTTGCAGATCAATGCCGCCAGCGTCTCCTTCACGCCTTCCATCCCCAAGCCCGGAGACACGGTGTCGGTGCGCTTCCGCGTGACCAACGCCGGCAACGCCGACGCCCAGCACGTGCCCATCGCGCTGGTGGTCGGCGGGGTGACCGTTGCCTCCGAAACCTTCGACATCCGCGCCGGCGCCAGCACCCTGGCCGCGCTCGAGTGGCCGGACGCGCACACGGCCTCCAGCAGCGGCTCGCTGCAAGCTGCAGTGGTTGTCGATCCGAACCACACCGTCGTCGAAAAGAGCGCGCTGGCGAAGTCGGCGCCGCTGGTTCACTTCGCGTGGCTGCCCGGTTCGGGAGCGCAGACCGGCGCGCCGCTCGCCGCCGCACAGCGCGCCACGCTCGAGCTGGCCGACGGAGGCTGTGCCGGCTTCAGCTTCGCCTCCGGCGCGGGCTCGGCCTGCGGCTCCGCCGACGTCGAGATTTCGGTCGAGCAAATGGCCAGCGGGCGCTTTACGCTGGCGGCGCAAATCGGCATCGCCGACCTGGGTCCGGCATTTGGCGGAGGCAAGCTGGCGGTGGTGCAGTACCAGCCGGAAGCTCCGGCGGTCGCCGGACACAGCTATGCCGTGCAATTGCGCGGCGGCAAGACCGGCATCCTGCGCTTGGCGGCGATCCGCAATCCCGGGCAAACCGCCGCCAAGTCAAGCCAGGTGTTTGGCGCTGGCAAGGTGGCGGGCAAGGTCGGCGCCGGCCAGAGCAGCGGCCCGGTCGAGACCGGCGATGTCTCCGGCGTCCGCACTCAGAGCCAGTCCAAGGCGTACTTCGATGTGAGCTACCAGACGCAATAGAGCGCGCCGCTCGGGTGGCTCTGCTGGCGGAAGCCCCCGCCTTCAGGCGGGGGACAAAGCTCGCGCGAGATTCAGGGGCTTTAAGAGTCTGTGTCGCAACTCGCCGAGCGTTGTGGAAGTGGAGCACGAGCCCCTTCTAGCGCGCGAAGCGCGCGGTAGAACGTAGCCCACAGCGTAAGCTGTGGGGCCAAAGTGGGACAAAAGCACAGCCCGCAAAGCGGGCGAAAGAGCTGCGACACAGACTCTCTAAGCCCCTGAAAGGGCATCCCAATCCGGTCCCGGAGCTCAATGATGCGCGCCATCTACCGGGGAAATTCTTAATCATCGTGAAGAGCGTGGGCACCTTATACAGGGGCTAAAAGCCCGGAAGGAATGATGCGAGTTCGTCCCCCGCCTAAAGGCGGGGGCTTCCACCGGAGCCTGCCGTCAGTACGTCCGTGTCTTCGTCCCTCCGTGGTGAACCCCCGATCTACTGCACCGTGAACGTCACCGTCGTCGTGTGCTGCAGGCTGCCGTTCGCCGTTCCCAAAACGGTGACCGTGAACGTGCCTGCCGGGGTTCCGTTCTGTGGCTGGGGCGTGACGCCCATGCTGCCTCCACCGCAGGAGACCAAGAGCAACATCATCCCCAAGAGCAGCAGGAGCATCAGCGCTGCTGCGCGCTTGCGCGAACGCCGGCGCAGGCCCAAGCCCATCAGGGCGATGGCCGGCAGCGGCATCCACAGCGTGTAGAGCGGCGCCGGGTTGCGATGGCGGACGGGAGCCAGCGCCGCCGCCGTGCGCGGCGTGGTGGAAATGGTGAGCGTTGCCGCAGAACCGCCGGCATTCACGGAGGTGGTGGAGAAGTTGCACTGCGTGCCCTGCGGCAGGCCGAGGCAGGCGAGCGCGATCGCCGGCGGGAACGGCCCGAACTGCGGGCTGGTCGTCACGCTGAAGCTAGCCGATCCGCCGGCGCTGATGGTGGTCGGTCCTGAGGCCGCCGCAGCCATCGAGAAGTCGGTGACGATGATGTTCTGAGTGGCTGGCGCGGAATCAGCTTCGCCGTCGTTCACCACCAGCGTGACGGTGCTGCCGCCCGGCGGCATGGTGACCGTCGGACTGACTCCGGTGGCCACGCCATTGCCCTCGGGGAACGGCCCCGTCCAGCGGTATGTAAGCGGATCCTGGTCGGCGTCGAAGGAAGCAGACCCGTTGAGCGTCACTTTCGCGCCCTGGGAGCTGGTAGCGACCGTGGAGAGATCCAGGCCTGCTTTCGCTTCCGGAACGTGGTTGATCGGCTCGAAAAGCGCGAAGGGCGAAAGCGAAGTCACGCGCGCGACGGCGTATGCCACGGTCGGGTTGATGGCGATCGTGCGGTCCACCCAGGCGCCGTTCTCCGAGTGGAACAGACGAACCTTCGCGGGGTGATGGAAGCTGGCGCCATTGAAGCCCAGCGCCACGCCGATGGTGCCCGTGTATCCCGCAGCGGTGGCGAGGTTGTAGAAGACGGCGGGCGTGCCGGTGCGGAATCCGGAAGGCGGCGCCGGCCCATTGGCCGCGCTGGCGAGCGTGGTAGTGCCGCCGCGGGTGACGTCGGCGAAGGTCAGGACGGCCGGCGACGCGCCGGAGGTGCTGTCCATCGGCTGCACCGCGACATCGGAGCCGGTCACCGTGTTGCCGCCGGGCGTCAGCTTCTGCACCGTCAGGGTGTGGGCGGCGGGGTTCGGATTGGGGACCGGCGACGTGACGCCAATGGCATTGAGGTCCCAGCCCCCTCCCGTCAGGTTCACCGTGATCGTAACCGTGACGCTCGCGCCGTTGTTCAACACCGCCAGCGTGCAGTTGAGGCTGGTCGCGCTCGGCGCGGGACAAGTCATGGTAGCGGAGCCGACGGAGAAGAAGCTGGCATTGCCGGTGAGCTGATCCGTCAGGGTGACCGAGGTGGCGGCCGAAGGACCGTTGTTGGTGATGGTGACGGTGTAGCTGATGGTCGTGCCGGTAGCGTCCGGAGGCGGGATGACGGCCACCGTAGGCACCAGAGCGGCCGCAGCTGCTACGATGTTGGTCACGTCGTTGGCGGTGTCGTTGGCGGTATTCACTTCGCCGCCGCCCGAGACCGTGGCTGTGTTGGTGACCTGCCCGAGAGTGGCGTTTGCCGCGACTGTGACCGTCAGCGTAATGGGGTCATAGCTGGCGCCGGCGGCCAGCACGTCGCTGCGGGTGCAGCCCAGCGGCTGCAGCGTGCACGTCCAGTTCGGGCCACTGATGGCGGTGGCCGTCAAGCCAGTCGGCAATGTATCGTTCACCGTCACTGTGCCGGTCGTCGCGCCTGTACCGCTGTTCTTCACGGTGATGGTGTAAGTCGCTCCGGTCTGTCCCTGCGCGAAGGGATCGTTGTGGGTCTTGGTGATGGTCAGGTCGGGGGTCAGGACGGTAATATTCGTCAGGACCGTCGCGGTGTTGTTCCCCAGGTTCAAGTCCTGGTTATTGGGGACGGAAACCACGGCGGTGTCGGTTGCTGTGCCGGATGCCGTCGTCGGGATGCCGGCCTGAATGGTTATGATTGCATTCGATCCATTGGCCAGCGATCCCACATTGCAGGTCACGACCACGGGCTGCCCCGCCGGTGAGCAGATATTGCTGGGCGTGGCGGAAACGAATGTGAAGCCCGCCGGCAAGGTGTCCGTGACGGTCACACCCGTCGCCGCATTGGGCCCGAGATTGGTCGCGGTGAGGGTGTAGGTGATGGTGCTGCCGGTCGCGGCGGATTGGGGTCCGTTCGCGCTGATCGCCAGATCCGCGGATGACTGCACCGTGCCGCCTCTCACCTGGAACAGGTAGCGTCCCGGCTGAGTGCTGTTCAGGTCGTTGTGGATCAGACCGGTGGTGGTGTTCGTGTCCAGGAACGAGCCCGGGACGCCGGATCCCGGAAGTTCGAAGAAAGAACCTGCCGCCTGGGAGCCATTGGAGTAGCCGACGCGGGCCGATGAGCCGCCCAGCCCGCCCGTGCCGCCGCTGGCGTCGCCGGTCTCCCACTGCATCTGGTCGTAGTTGAATTCAATGTCGACGTCCCCGGCGCTCACGTCGGAGCGGTCCACCAGAATCACCTGAAACAGGTCGAGCAGGGTGGCGGGTCCTTCGCCGAAGTATTCCACATTGGGCCAGTTCACGCCGAATGCGGGGCGGCCATTCACGGTATCGTTGCCGTACGTCACCAGGCCGGAACCGGTATTGCTGGTGTCCACGTCCGAGAAATAAGGCGCAATGATCTGCACGTTGGTGCTGGTGAGGGGGAACGGCGTGAAGGTGCCGAGGGGCGAACCGAACGTCACGTTGCCGTTGTTGTTGATAAAGACTGAGCTGAACTGCACCCCAAAGAAGTTGAGAGTCAGATTCATGGGCACACTGCCGGTGGAGTTGTCGTCGTTCCCCGGCAGGTTATTGTTGGAGAAGCCGGGCAGGTTACGGAAAGCGCCTCCGCCCGGCAAGGTGGTGCCGGTGACCTGGACGGTCTGGGTAGCACTGTTGTTGGATGGATTGGGATCGGTCTCGTTTGCCACCACGCTCGCCGTGTTGTCGAATGTGCCCGCGCCGGAGGGTACAGCCAGGGGCACAAGGATGAGGTTGACGGCTTGGGGGCTGCCGACAGCAAGGGAGCTGTAGCGGCAGGTCAGCGTGCCGTTGGATACGACGCAGTCCGTCAAATCGGAGATGCTGGCGAACACCGTGCCGGCGGGCAGAGTGTCGGTCAACACCACGCCGGTAGCCGGATTGGGGCCATTGTTCGTGACCGTGATCTGATAAGTGACACTGCCCAGCACCGGCACCGGGGACGGCGAAGCGGTCATGGCAACCGCCAGGTCGGCGGTCGCGGCAACAGTGCCAACGGTGAAAGTGACGATGTTCGACGTGCCTCCACCCGGGCCCGGACTGATCACCGTGACGTTAACGTTGCCCGCGGTGGCGATAGCGGTGGCCGGGATGGCCGCGGTGAGTTGCGTCGGGCTGACGAACGTCGTCACCGGGGCGTTGGCGCCGAAGTTCACCGCCGAAGTCGAGACGAAGCCCGTGCCATTCACCGTCAGGGTAAACCCCGCACCGCCCGCGGTGGCGCTGGTGGGCGAGATGGTGGTGATCGTTGGCACCGGGTTCGCCGCGGAAACCACAAACACCGCCGGCGAAGAGGTGCCGCCACCCGCTGGGTTGGTTACCGTGACGTTGACGTTGCCGGCGGAGGCAATGTCCGAGGCCAGGATGGCCGCGGTGAGCTGCGTCGCGCTGACGAACGTGGTCGCGCGAGCGTTCCCATTGAAGTTGACTGTCGCGCCACTGACGAAGCCCGCGCCATTCACCGTCAGGGTGAACGCCCCACTTCCTGCTGCGGCGCTGGTAGGCGAGATGCTTGAGATCGCGAGGGCCGGGTTACTCAGGGAGAAGTTGTCGATGTATCCGGTGTCGTTGCCGCCGCCGAAGGTGTCAAAAAGGCTGGTCCCATAGGTACTGACATGAGCTCCAGCGCACGGGCCGTTGTCGCCACAGAAGGGAATGCCAGACGCCAGCGGGACGCCGTTTAAGGTGATCGTGTAAGTCTGGGTGTTGAAATTAAACAGGAAATCGAGGTTATTCCAAGCGTTATAGGTCCACGTCCCGACGGTCGGAATGCCTGCCGTGATGGCTACAATCTGGCCGGTCGCAAGGATGCCAACACCGCCGATGAATGGCGCTAAGCCGGGGCCCATCCCAGCGAACTGCCACTGTGTCTGACTCGAGCTGCTGGCGATGTAAATGCCGGCCGAGAGCGCGATCAGGGGGCTGGTGGACGAATCGCTGTGGTAGGGTCCGGACTGGCAGGTTACCGAGCCGCCCACCGAAACCGCTTGCGAACCAGATTGCACCAAGGTGTTCTCAACCAGCACAGTGGCGGAAACAGGTGGGCAAACCGAAGAGATCTGCCACCCATCCTGGCCGGAAAGGTTGCCCAGGGTGAACGGCGGGTTCTCAAATCCAGTGGAATACAGATTGCCCGAGCTTGAAGAGCTAGTCACGGTCAGAACTACGGAAGCCGGGTTGTACGCAACCTGCCAGCTTCCGCTGCTTAGCGTCGGCAGGTTCACCGTGGCGAAGGTGCCGGAGATTGCAGTGGAGGTCAGAATGGTGAATGAGTTCCCCGGCACTGGGTTAAACCCATTGGTCAAGCTCACATTGAGGGTGCCGGCCAGGCTGGCAGGCCCGACCACGTTAAGCTGAGAGAACTGGGTTCCTAGGTTTGTTCCTCCAATCAGGATATTGAGCGCTCCGGTCGAGGTTTGCGTGTAGGTACCGCCGGCACTGACAGTTAGAATGCCAGGCGAATCGCCCGGCCGAATCACCCCCGCCGCGCTCAGATTCCCGAGAATATGTCCGGTGCCAAATAAGGCGGCGGTGCCGCTCACGCTTACGCCGCCGGGTGAGCTGAGGGTTCCGTCCACCTGCGCCGTGCCGCCGCTGACAGCGAACGACGCCACCGAGGCGGTGGTGGCGGCGGGTATGACGGTTGCGCCAGCGGTCTGGGTGTAGGAACCGACCCCTGACAGATTAGCGGTGATAGTTCCCTGATTGATCACGGACAGGCCGTTGTTCCCGATCTGTCCCTGTCCTTGAATCGTGTTTCCCGCGTTGGTGAGGGTGGCGCTGCCGGAGGTCTGATTGATGAAGGCCGTGCCGTTTCCGGACGTGGACAATGTGACCGCCCCAGCTCCCGTCAAGGTCACATTCTGACCGCCAGCGATCTGGAGGAAAGTATTGCTGCCTGCGGCCGCGATCTGGATGGTGCCTGGGTTGTTGATCGCTCCTACCAAGATAGTTGCGCTGGCGTTGCCCCCCGTGTACGTTCCGGCATTGTTGACAGCTCCGTTGCCCGTACTCCCGTTAAGGGTGACGTTGTTGCCGTCGACCGTTCCCAAACCCCCGCTGCCGCTGGTATTCAACGTACCGCCCTGAATAGTAGTTCCAGTGAACAATTGCACCGCAGAGCCGGTGCCCGCGGCAGCGATCGTGCCCCCTGGGCTGCTGACGGTCGTGCTTATCTGCAAGGTGCCGCCGCCGGTCGCTTCCAATAAGCTCTGGTTGGTAACCACGCTGCCGTTAAGGATCAATGGGCCGGCCACGTTGGCGTTGATCGTCCCGCCGGCCTGATTGATCAGGGCCAAACCGTTGTTGCCGATCTGCCCCTGCCCCTGGATCAGGTTGTTCACGTTGGTCAGGGTGCTGCCGCCGGAAGTCTGATTGATGATAGCGGTGCCGTTCCCTGTGGTGGACAGCGTTACCGTACCTGCTCCCGTCAGGGTCACATTCTGTCCGCCTGCGACCTGGAGCTCGGTAATGTTGCCGGCGGCCGCGACTTGGATGGCGCCCGCATTGTTGATCGTCCCCACCAGAATGGTGGCGCTGTTGTTGGCTGCGGTGTAGGTCCCGGCATTGGTCAGCGCCCCGTGAGTGCTTCCATCCAGGGTGATGGTGGTGCCCGACGCGGTTCCCAGCACGCCGCTGTTGGCCGTGGCCAGCGTGCCACCCTGAATTGTTGCCCCGCTGACAAATTGCACCGTCGAGGCCGCGCCATTCACGCTGATGGTGCCACCCTGATTGTTCACCGTCGAGGTGTTGATGCTCAGGGCCCCGCTGCCCGTAGCTTCCACGGTACCCGCGTTCGTAAGGGTCACAGGGTCGAGCGTCAGAGTTCCACCCGGGACGTTGGCATTAATGGTGGCCTGGTTGACCAGTGCCAGGCCGTTGTTGCCGATCTCGCCTCGCCCCTGGATGGTGTTGTTCACATTGGTCAGGGTCGAGCCGCCGGAGGTCTGATTGATGATCGGCGTGCCGGCTCCGGAGGTGGACATGGTCAGCGTACCCCCGCCCGTCAACGTCACCGTCTGGCCGCCGCGAACCTGCAGTTCGGTGATGTTGCCCACCGCACTGAGGAAAAACGAGCCGGTATTGTTGATCGTTCCCACTAGGATGGTGGCACTGTTGTTCGCTGCCGTGTAGGTGCCGGAAAGGGTGATCGGCTGGCCCAGTGTGCTTCCGTCGAGGGTAGCGACATTGTTCGCCGCCGTGCCCAACAACCCGCCATTGGTGGCGGCCAGGCTCCCGCTCTGCAGCGTTACGTTGTTGACGAACTGTACCGTCGAACCGGCTGCATCCGCCTTAATGAGGCCGCTCTTGTTATTGATGGTGGAAGCGGACAGGGCCAGAATGCCGCCGGCGGTGGCTTCCAGAGTGCCGGCGTTGGTGGGAGTGACTGCGTCGATGGTCAGCGTCTTGCCCAGGACGTTAGCGTCGATCGTTCCTGAGTTGACCAGCGCCAGCCCGTTGTTGCCGATCTCGCCTTGTCCCTGGATGGTGTTGTCGGCATTGCTGAGGATTCCGCCGCCCGAGGTCTGGAGGATGATCGGGGTGCCGTTCCCGGTAGTGGACATCGTCAACGTTCCAGCGCCCGTCAGACTGGTAGTTTGTCCCCCCAGGATTTGCAGCGAGGTGGTGTTGCCGGTCGCGGCCAGCAGGATTGCCCCAGCGTTGTTGATCGTTCCCTGCAGGATGGTGGCGCTGTTGTTTGGCGCGGTGTAGGTGCCGATGTTGCTCAGTGTCCCCTGGTGCGTCGACAACCCATCCAGTATCGCGGCTTGCGAGGGGGCAGTTCCCAGCACTCCGTTGTTGAGGGTGTTCAGCGTCCCGCCCTGGATGGTAGTGCCGGTGAATTGCACCGTGCCGCCGTTGGCCAGGATCGTGCCCGCATTGTTGTTGACCGTGGTGCTGTTCACGGCCAGGGTCCCGCCGCTGGTGGCTTCCATCACGTGCTGGTTGGTGATTGGCGCATCGAGAGTCAGCGTACCAGCGGCGTTGGCGTTGATCGTCCCGGCGGCCTGGTTGACCAGCACTAAACCGTTGTTGCCGATCTCGCCCTGCCCCTGAATGGTGTTATCTGCGTTAGTGAGCGTGGCCCCGCCCGAGGTCTGGTTGATAACCGCCGTGCCGTTCCCGCCCTTGGATAACGTGACCGTGCCTCCGCCCGCCAGGCTCGTATTCTGGCCGCCCAGGATTTGCAGGAGGGTTGTGTTACCTACCGCCGCGATCTGGATGGCGCCGGTGTTGTTGATCGTTCCCTGCAAGATCGTGGCAGTGTTGTTAATGCCCGTGTACGTTCCAGCATTGGTCAGCGCACCGTGAGTGGTTCCATCCAGCGTGACGGTTTGGCCCGATGCGGCTCCCAGAATTGCGCCGCCGCTAGCGTTGAGTGTCCCGCCCTGGATGGAGGTTCCGTTCAAAAGCTGCACGGTGGAGCTGCCGTTAGCGGCGAGCGTGCCTCCGGCGTTGTTGACCGTAGTGTTGGTTTGCAGCGTCCCGCCGCCGGTCGCTTCCAGCAGGCCCGCGTTAGTGATCCCACTTGAGTTGATCAGCAGGGGGGCGGCCACGTTGGCATTGAGGGTCGCGCCCGCTTGATTGACCACCGCCAGACCGTTGTTGCCGATCTGACCTTGCCCCTGGATGGTGTTATTCACGTTGGTGAGGGTCGCGCCACCCGAAGTCTGATTGATGACAGGAGTGCCGTTTCCGGAACTGGACAGCGTCACCGTGCCCCCGCCTGTCAGGCTCACGTTCTGGCCGCCGGCAATCTGCAGCAGCGTGGTGTTGCCTGCGGCACTCACAGAAATCTGGCCAGAGTTGGAAATGCTTCCGGCGACTATCAGTGCGGTGTTATTGCTGATGATCAGGCTGTCATTGCTGTCAATATATAGGTTGCCGACGGTGGCGCTGATATCGAGCGTCACAGCCGAAGCGACCGGGTTCCCGTTAGCGATGCAGACATTGACGCTGGTGCTGTTGGGGACGACGTGAGTGCTCCAGTTCGTGGCACTGTTCCAATTGCCCGGTCCGCCATTGCCCGTTGGGCCGATCCAGTTGGTGGTGGTGCCGGTGCAACTGGTGGTGCCCGGGGCCAGCACGGGCGTGAAAACGGAGGCGCCATTGTCCGCCGGATTGAAATCGATCTCGTTCTCGGTGACGTCGGCGGCGACGATGATGCAGCCCAGCGCACTGCTGCCGCAGGCGGTTCCGCTGGCCGGCGCGACGGCCACGATGGTTACCGTCACCGGCGTTCCCTGGTTCACCGTCCCCAGGCTGCAAGTGAAGCTGGCAACCGGCGAGGCTCCGACAGCGCACGAGCCCTGGCTCGGGGTAACACTGTTGACGGTCAGGGAGGGTGAAAGCACGGTGGCCAGCACCACGCCGGTGGCGGGAGTGCTGCGCGCGTTGCTCACGGTTACGGTGTAGGTGATGGGGCCGCCGGCAAACACCCCGGTGCTGGGATTCGCGGTGATGCCCACCCCCAGATCCGGTTCGGCGCCGCTGCTGCTGGACTGGTTGTCGGAAATGATGAGATACGGCGCAGTGCTGGTGGTTTCTATGTCGATCGCTACCTTCCGGCTAGAGTTGATGAAATAGCCCACCTTCGTGCCACTCGCGAAGGTAAAGCGGCCGGTCGTCGGATCGAGGGTGAGGGTATCGTCCTCAATTGATACGTCTTCGTGCAGCCCACCGCGTGTGATGTCGGGTATGGGGCCGACGCTGTTGATGTCATCCGTGGTGCTGGTGAGACTTGCGGTCGTGCTGCCGACCGCGGCCACCGTCTGTACGCCGCTGAACATCAGCGAACCGCTCACGGCCGGCGGTTCAGTGCCGAAGGCGCTGCCGCCAGAGGCAGCGGCGATCGGGCCGACCTGATTTTCCGCCACGCCCGCGTTTACATGGCCGCTGCTGCTTCCTATGAGGAACGCCTGGTTGGTGTTCACCATATAGAAGAACGGGGGATTGTTTTCGCCGGCGCCGAGGGTTAAGGTCACCCGGCCATTGGACGCCACACTGTAGTTGCCCGAAGCAGTGGCGCCGCCGGGATTGGCGCAGATGTTTCCGGCAGGACAATAGATTGTGCCGCCGTCGTTTTCGTCAAGGGTACCGCTGAAGCTGGTGGTTGCGAGGGTGAAGGTCAAAACGCCGACATTGACATCCGCCGTACCGGCAACTCCTGAGCTGGAGTTGCCTTGGGTGTAGATCACAGCGTTACCGTTCAGCGCGCTGTTGGTGAAGTTGCAGTTGCCGGTCGTGGGACAGAAAGTGGTGGTGTCCTGCCGCAACGCCGAGCCGCTCGCCAACGGGTTGGCGCTGATGGGATCGATGCTCATGAAGAGCGCCTCGTTGGCCGAAACGATGTAAACCGCGTCATGACCCGGACTGCCCCCCGGGGTATTTGAAGTCAGCGGGACGCGACCGTTGGTGGTGTCGAGTGAACCGAACGATCCGGTGAAAGTAAAGGCAGCCGTGGTGCCATTATCGAACACTCCGTTATCGTTGAAGTCCTCGCTCCCAAGGGTGAGGTTGCCGCCACTCAGGGTAAACCTCCCCGCCGCGGCGAAACGACCCCCGCTTCCGTCCGTGCCCTCGTACAGGAAGGCCCAATCGCCGTTGAGGGCGGTCAATGTAAACGCGGTCGGGTCTTGCTTCTTGAAGACGCCGCTAATGGCAGACCCATTGGTCGCAGAGGCGCTTCGGCGGCTGATGATGTGTCCCAACGATGCGACACCGGACGAGATCGAACCCACGGAAAAGTCGAAAGTCTCCGTGCCCGCTGAAGTGGTCAGCGTCAAGATGCCCCGGTGGTCCGCACCCACCGAGTAGCTGCTATTCGCAGCCGTGATGCTCAAATCAGCCGCCACACTCGAATTCTGAATGTTTACATCCTTGACGCCGCCGGCGATGTTGCCCGCGCCGTCGGCGGTGAAGCTGCCACCAATGGCTATCGCATTGCCGCTGGGGTCAAACCCGCGCAGCACGAAGGCGTATTGGCCGTTGAGCTCGGCGTTGTTCACGCCGGAGGCGCTCAGGGTTGTGGTCACGCTCGCCACGTTGTTCGCGGGATCGGGATCGGCCTCGGGGGTGTTGCTCACCACGATCCCCGCCGTGATGGGTAGAGAATTCACGGTCACGGGGATGGTGCTCGGCCCCGCGGTCCCCGCGGGTAGAGGGCCGATAATGCAGGTCAACGTTCCGGGGACAATGTTGCTGCATCCGGTGGGGAGGGGGAGAACGAAGGTGGCGGCGGTCGTGGGCTCGAAGCTGAACACCGCGATAACGTTGGAGGCGTTCGAGGGCCCGAGGTTGGCGACGTTCGCGATGTAGATCAGTGTGCCACCGACGTGCACGGGCGCGGGTGAGGGTGTTGCGCTCAAAGTGACGGCGAGGTCGGCGCCGGGGAGCACGGTCAGGTTGGCGGTCGCCGAGTTGTTGCTGGGATTGGGGTCGTTGGCGTCGCTGCGCGCGTCGACGTCAATGACATAAGGGCATACTGGGGCTCCTGCTACGCCGCAGGGGGACAGTGGCAGCAGCGTGCCGGCGATGGTGGCGCTCGTGCCGCTTGCCAACGTCCCCAGTTCGGCGAAGCCCCGGTCTAACACCTGGAGGTTATTGCCACAGACCCCCTGGGTTACGGTACAGGTGACAAGGTTGAGGTTGGCGCCCCCGCGGCCACCTAGAGAAACGTTGGGCGCATCGTTGGGGCCGTTGTTGGTGACGGTCATGCTGAAGTTCACCGCGGCGCCGGCGACGACGGTGGTGGGGCCGAAGGAGTTCAGGGTCAGGCTGAGGTCGGCGTTGCTGGTGGTCGCGCCGATCTTGGCGATGAAGGCGTTCTGTGGACCCGCCAGCGTGGGCTGCGCCGGATTCACGGCGGGGAAACTGTTGGACATGGTGCGGCCGGCGACGTAGATGTTGTTCGTGCCGTCATGCCCGATGGCTTGCGCGATGGTGTCGCAGCCGGTGCCGCAACCTGTGCCTAGATAGGTGGAGAAGACAAGCGTGGGCGCGGCCCCGGAAGCGGGAAAATTGAAGTCGCTGATGAACCCGGCATTCGATGTGCTGTTCTGATTGCCGCGCTCGATCTGGATCGGATTGGCGAGCGGGAAGAAGATAGAAGTCGTCTGCCCGGCGATCCAGGCGCTGGTGGAACCGTCCGTGTTAGCGGCCGCCGTGATGGCGTTGCCGGATTCGGTGCCTTCGCCGCCCAGATATGTCGCGAACAGCTTCTGACCGGAGGCGTTGTACTTTGCGAGGAACGCGTCGGTGCTTCCCGACAGCGCAGGCTGGGTGGGATTCAAAGTTGGGAAATCCGCAGAATTGGTCACGCCGGTGACGTAGGCGTTGCCGGCGGAGTCAGCTGCGATGGCGAAAGCTTGGTCTGAATTGCCGCTGCCACCGAGGTAAGTAGAGTACGTCAGGCCGCTGCCGTCCGACTTCACTTTGCTGACGAAGCCGCTGATCCCGCCATTCATGGTCGCCTGGGCGGGCGCCACGGTGGGAAAGTTCAGCGAATTGGTGAAGCCCGCAACATACAGATTGCCGTTATCGCCGTCGATGGCAATGCCGAAGCCCGATTCCCCTCCGCCTCCCCCCAAGTAGCTGGAAAACACCAGCCCGCCGCTGGGGCTCAACTTGGTGACCACCGCCTCGACCATCTGCGACCCCGCATAAAGGTTCGTGGGAGTGGTGGGATCGACAGCCAGCGCCGAAACCCGCGTGGTGTTAAGGCCGTTACTCGCTGGCTCCGACCAGCTCGTGCCGTTGTTGGTGCTGCGAAACACACCGCCGTTAAACGTGCCTACGTACACCGTTGTGTTGTTAGTGGGATCGGTCGCGAGAGCCTGGAAAACAGAGAATGGCAGCCCAGTGTTGATGGTGGTCCAGCTTCCGCCGCTGGTGCTCAGGAAAACTCCCCCGGTGCGCGTGCTGGCGTAGAGGTGGCCGCCGTGGTCGATGGCCAGCGCCGCTACCTGCAAGCTGCTGAGGCCGGTGTTGAATGCGGCCCAACTCGTCCCCCCGTTGGAGCTTCTGTACACGCCGGAGTTTTGGAACGAGGCGTAGACATTCTGATTGTTCGTCGGGTCTACAACAATCGCGGTGGCAATATCCTGCGGCAAGGCCCCAGTCGCTGACCAGGCGCCGGCGGCAAATTTGAAGACGCCGTTTCCCCCCGTGGACGCGTACAAGGTGCCAGGGCTGGTCGGGTCAATGGCCAGCGCATGGACGTTAATCCCGACCAGGCCAGGGTTCATCGTCGCCCAGCTTGTCCCGCCGTTGTTGCTGACGAAGACTCCTCCACTCCCCGTCCCCACATATACGTTCGCCGGCGTCACCGGATCGACCACCAGCGCCTGGATCACCAGACTGGTGAGACCGGTGTTGATCGCGTTCCACGCGGCTCCCGAGTTCGTGCTCTTGATCACGCCGCTTTCAGAAGTGGCGGCATAGATTGTGGTAGGCGTTTTGGGATCGACAGCTACCACCGTGATGTTCCTGTTTACCAGCCCGGTGGCGGAGGCCGTCCAGTTGGTCCCGCTGTTGGTGGTGGTAAAGATGCCGCCATCGCCGGCGGTGGCCAGGGTTTCGAAGGGGTTGAGGATCGGGTAATCGCCGGAGTCGGTCTGGCCGGTAATGTAGGCGTTGCCGAGACTATCAACCGCCACCGCGCTTAGCAGATCGAACGCGCTGCCACCCAGATAGGTGAAGTAGTTGAATCCGGCGCCGGCCGAGTTGAGCGAGAAGACGAAGCCATCAAAGGCGCCGCCCTGGTAGGTGGTGCGCAATGCGCCGGGGGTCGTGGGCAGATTGGTCTCGCCGGTCTGGCCGACCACATAGGCGTTGCTCAGCGCGTCCACTCCGATCCCAGTGGGAAAATCCAGCTGTGCGGTGCCGCCGACGTAAGTGGCATACAACTTGGTCCCGGTGGGACTCAGTTTGGCGACGAACATATCGCCGGTGGCCGGTCCCAGAGTCGTAGGGAAATTGGTCGAGGTGGTGTCGCCGGTGATGTAGGCGTTGCCCGCGCTGTCCACCGCGATGGCAGTGGCTTCGTCAACTCCATTGCCGCCCAGGTAGGTGGAGTAGCTCAGCACGGGATCGATGATCAGCGGCTGCTTGTGGTCGTAGCGCGCGACGCGGAAGCTGACCTGATTGTTGCTAGCCAGCACGTAGCCGCCGGCTATCTCTCTGCGACTGGCGCCCACCATCTGATAAACGAGCGGCTTCCGCAGCCGAAGCTCGCCGTCTTTCATGCGGAGAACGAGATCGCCGGAAGGAGCGACGGTGATCGCTTCTGCTCCCACCACCGACAGCTTCACTGCCTCGGGATTCGCGCCCGGGGCGATGATGAAGTCAGACTCGATCTCGCCCTGATTGCCGTAGTACAGCAGATCCACTCCGCGATAGACGTTGCGGTAGCGGACCTTGGCGAAGGTCGGCAGATTCACGTGCCATTGGCTGGGATCGCGGCCCACCAGGTAATTTGCGGTGCTGCCCAACTGCTCCTCTCCTAACACCGGGGAGGAAGAACTTGCGCCCACCAGCCGCAGTTCCAGGCTGCTGAGTTCGGGCGGTTCCAGCGCCGCGGAATCCTCTATATCGAGAACCGAGCGCCGACGCGCTTGCCGCCGGGCAAAACCGAATGCCACCTCATCCTGGGTGAGGAACACGTTGAACTGGCCGCCGCGCGCCAGGTATTTCACCGGGCTGCCGGCTTGTCCCTGGTTCGGTTCGAAGCTGAGCGGAAGGCGCGAATAATTTGTTAGGGCTTGCGTCTTTTGCGCGGAGGAGGCGGAGGGACGATTCTTCGTCGGCGCAACTGAGGAGCGGGTGGGATTCTGAATGGCAGCGGGGGCGATGCGACCCTTCGTCCTGCCTACGTCATCCTGACCGACCGAAGTACCGAGCAGAAACAGAATCCAGGCAAGGACAAAGGGAGCCCTGCGCTCCATAGCGCCTCCACTCTAGGTGCGGGAACCGCGCGGCAACAACCCCGGGTCTCGTGCTGGCCTGCGAAGCGTCGCCTGCCCCCCGCGCCGTGGCGCAAGTCGAGCGTTTCTACAGACTTGGCTAACTTCTTCTTTGGGGGAAGAGAGGTCTGAAACCTAACACGCGCTTGCAAAGCTGTCAATCCAAAATACCTGCTGGAATTTGCCCCATAGCGGATGATTTTGCCCGATAATGACGTTGCTCCGGCTTTGCCCGTGGGAGGTCCGATGCGTGCCTTTCCCCTGCGCCTTTTGTTGTCGTTCTTACTGCTGGCAGCCTGGGGCGTCGCCGCCGCCGCCCAGAATTCCGGCTCATCTTCCAGTGCCCCGCAGAACCCCAATGATACGTCCGGGCAGCAGCAGCCCCCTCCGCAGCAGCAACAGCCGCCGCCGGACCAGTCGAAGGACAAAAAAAAGAAAGACAAGAAGGACAAGGGTTCACAGGACGTTGTTAATACCGAAGTGTTTTCGACGGCCGTGGCCAACAGCGTCCTGAACGATTTGCGCGACGGCCTGGAAGGCCACACCCAGCGGCTGATGCTCTCCGCCTTCGACGCCGACAAGATGGACGGCTACCTCCAATTCGAGGACCAGATCGAGGCCTTCTTCAACAAGTACACATCTTTCAGCGTGTACTTCCGCATCGCGCAGAGCGCTACCGAGGGGCCCAAGGGCATCGTGCTGGTGGACATCCAACTGGAGGAGATCCCGCGCGGCAACGCGTCGCCTCCCATCCGCAAGAACGGCCAGATGCGCTTCGAGCTGGAACGCGGCAAGAAGGGCTGGAAGATTGTGGACTTTAGCCCGCGCAACTTCTTCTCCTGAGATCCTGTTCCCCGCATGAAACGAGACTATCCTGACCGGCCGATGGTGGGCGTGGGTGCGGTCATTATCGAGAACGGCCGGGCGCTGCTGGTGCGCCGCGGCACCGAGCCCTTGAAAGGCGAGTGGTCGATCCCCGGCGGAGTCGTCGAGTTGGGCGAGACCCTGCGCCAGGCGGCGGTGCGTGAGGCCAAAGAGGAGACTGGACTGGAAGTCGAGGCGGGCGAAGTGCTTGAGGTCGTGGACCGCATCATGCGCGACCCGGAACACAAGGTCCAATACCACTACGTGCTGGTCGATTTTATCTGCCGGCGGATTTCGGGTGAGGCGAAGGCCGGCGCCGACGCCAGCGAACTCCGCTGGATCCCGCCCGAGGAACTGGATGGCTTTCCCATCGCCGATTCAGCTGCCGCGGTCGTTCGCAAGGCGTTCGAGCGGGCGGCGCAAAATCAAACGGCCCGCAGCTCATCAGAGTCTGCGGGCCGCCGGTAGTCTGTTGGGATTGGCCTGAGGCGGTCACGCTATAACGGTGGCCCCTGACACTCCCGGGGAGTTGCGAGGATGTTAGAGCGATTCGCCCTAAGCCTCAGCCACCTCACCTGATCTACCATTACAGTCGGAATTGTCCACTGGATCACCTCCTTCCTGGTGTAAACCCACACTAGTACAACTGGACCCCGAGGTCAAATTCAGCTTCCGCGAAAAAATTTTCTTCTAGTAACGGCTTGAGCACCCAGAGCCTCGCGTCGAGGTTAGTGCGGCGGATGTTAGCGAGGCTGGTTCTCCCCAGGCTGGAAGGGTGCGAAACGCCAGTCCAGGGCAACTGGAGGGCGGATTTGGTCTTTTTGGGGTTTTGGACGGTCTGTGGAAGGGCTTGCGTCGGAAGTATCCCTTGGCAGCCGGGGCACGGCGAGACTGCGGTCCGTGTGAGACGCCATCTCAGGGGCCGCTGGCCGTGCGTAATCTGGCCTCTAGATCGGTGTGGGGATACGCTCCCGGTAAACCCACAGAAGGATAGGGACGGGGCTCACTGAAGTCCAGAAAGGCTCCCCTAACTTGCTGATGATGGGCCAGTTACGCGACCATGGGATCTCCGTCGAGAGCGCGCTCACGCCGCCGCAGCGCCGGCCAGTTGCACGCCCTCGCCAGCTTGCAGCGCGAAATCCAGGCTACTGATCCGAACGGCCGTCGCAAGTATCTCCGCGACTTTAGCGAAGCCTTCCGCGATTACGAATCTCTCCTCACCCTCGCGCAAGTTGAAGCCGAGCTGTGCCAGGCTGACGTGGTGCTGGTCGGCGATTACCACGCTCTGCCCACCTCGCAGCGCTTCGCTTCTCAGATTCTGGAGCGAGCAGCGAAATGCGGCCGGCCGGTGGTGCTGGGTGTGGAGACGATCTTTGCCCGCGACCAGCACATCCTCGACGAGTGGGTACGCGGCGAGATCGACGACGAAGAGCTTCGTGAACGCATCCGCTTCGACCTGGACTGGGGATACGACTGGGAGCCCTTCCACGAGTTGCTGGTCGCGGCCCGCCAGCACGCGGTGGGGGTCTATGGGCTCGACTGCATGCCGCGCGACGACCTCCGCAAGATCGCCCGGCGCGATCGCCACGCCGCCCAGAAGATCGCCGAGATCGCGCGCCGCCATCCCAACGCCATCGTGGTGGTGCTGTTCGGCGAATCGCATCTCGCACCCAATCACATTCCCGAAGTGCTGCGCGTGGCGCTGCCCGATGCCGGCGTGCTCACCCTGCTGCAGAATATCGACCATCTCTACTGGCGCGCCGCCGGTGAGCGCCATGAGCATGTGGAAGCGGTGCGGGTGGAGAGCGATGTGCTCTGCGTGTTCAACGCCACTCCGCTGGAGAAGTACGAGAGTTATCGCCAGTGCATCGAGCGCTGGCGCGAGGAGCACGCCGCGCCCGACCTGGCGCCTACTTTCTACAACCTGGTGGACGCGCTGGCCCGCTTCCTGCACATCGACAAGTACGCCGCGCACAACGGCACCCAGCCCGTGTACCTGGTGGACCGTATGCCGGAGGTGTACAGTCGGCTGTCAGACGAGGCCATGCACAAGTTGCTCGAGCGCAAAGGCGCCGGGGAAGAGGAACTCGAGGAAATCCTTGCCCGTATCGAAAGCGGCGGGTGCTGCTACGTGCCCCGCATGGAGGCTATCTTCGTGCGCGAGTTCCAGATGGTGGGCGGAGCCGAGGAAGCCGCGCGCTTCGTGCATCATGCCTGCCGTCCGGCAACGCCCTCGACCGACTCGGCAGCATCGGGCGAACCTGAGAATCGCGAAGAGTCGTTTTACACGCGCGTGATCGAGCACGCGCTCGGTTACTTCGGCTCGCGCCTGCTGTATCCGGCGCGGCCGGCGGTGCGCGATCTCGACCTCGGCGTTCTTTCCGCGCCACCGCAAGAGGCCGTCGAGGGGCAGTCCCTGTTCACCGGGCCGAGGGTCGCCTTCGCGACCGAGAAGCTCGGTTACATGCTGGGAAGCGAACTCTACGACGCTTACCTTGCCGGCCGCCTCTCCAAGCGCTACATCCGCTCGCTGTTCTTCCGCAAGCTCAACGGTCCCGCGGCCCGCGGTACGTATCTCCAGACCGTTCGCAAAGCGCGTGCCCCCAAGAAAGCGCTCTCATAGCCAGCTCTCAGCATCCGTTCGTTCGTCTTCACACTTGCTATAATCCGCGCTGCTTATGCCGCTGGCTTCGGGCACCAAGCTCGGTCCGTACGAGATCCTGGGCGCGCTGGGCGCCGGCGGGATGGGAGAGGTGTATCGCGCCCGCGATTCGCGCCTGGACCGCCAAGTGGCGGTCAAGATCCTTCCGAGTTCGTTCTCCTCCGATCCCGATCGCTTGCGGCGATTCCAGCAGGAAGCCACCGCCGCCGCCGCGCTGAACGATCCCGGCATCCTCGCCGTGTACGACGTCGGCTCGCAGGATGGCACGCCCTACGTGGTCTCGGAGTTGCTTGAGGGCGAGACGCTGCGCGACCGTCTTCGGGCGGGGGCGCTGCCGCGGCGCAAGGCCATCGAATTTGCCGTGCAGATCGCGCGCGCGCTGGCGGCCGCCCACGACAAAGGGATCGTCCACCGCGACCTGAAGCCGGAGAACCTCTTTGTCACCCGCGAAGGGCGCATCAAGATTCTCGATTTCGGGTTGGCGAAGTTCGTGCGCCCGGAGGAGAGGCCAGGGTCGCACACCAGCGCGCCCACCGTGGAAACCAGCCCCGGACTGGTGATGGGCACCATCGGATACATGTCGCCGGAGCAGGTACGCGGCCAGCCGGCCGACCCGCGCTCGGACATCTTCGCCTTCGGAGCCGTTCTCTACGAAATGCTCTCCGGCCGGCGTGCCTTCAAGGGAGAAACTCCGGCGGATGCCATGAGCGCCATCCTGAAAGAGGATCCGCCGGATATGGCAGAAACCGGGCGAGAGATCTCACCGGCGCTGGAACGCATCGTCCGCCACTGCCTGGAGAAGAACCCGGAGGAACGCTTCCACTCCGCGCATGACGTCGCGTTCGCGCTGGAAAACGTTTCGCAGACTTCGCAGGGCAGCGCTGCCATTCAGGCCGCGCCGCAACCGCTGCGAGTAGCTTGGCTGAAGCCGCTGTTGTGGTCATTGGTGGTAGTGCTGGCGGCGGTTGCTGGATTCTTCGCCGGCCACCGCGGGCAGCCTGATTCGGCTCCGACCTTTCGCCGGCTGACGTTCGAGCGAGGGATGACACTGTCCGCGCGGTTCGCGCCCGACGGCCACTCGGTGGTGTACGGCGCCGGTTGGGAAGGCAAGCCGGTGCGACTTTTCTCCACGACTGCGGACTCGCCGCAGGCCCGGCCCCTGGAGTTTGAGGCCGCGTCCCTGTTGGGGATCTCCCGTTCCGGAGAAATGGCGCTGGCTGTGGGCGGAAAAGTCACCAACCACTTGATGGTCCGCGGGGCTACCCTGGCGCGCGCCCCGCTGGCCGGCGGCGCTCCAAGAGAAGTGCTGGAACGAGTGGCGTATGCCGATTGGGCGCCAGACGGCACGCAGGCCGTGGTCCACAGCGTGGGTGGCCGCAGCCGCCTGGAGTATCCCATCGGCAAAGTCCTGTACGAAACCAGTGGATGGATCAGTCACATCCGTTTTTCGCCCGCGGGGGACCGGATCGCCTTCCTGCTCCACCCCGACTGGCCGGATGACCGCGGGTTCCTGGCGCTGGTGGATCTTGCCGGCAACGCGAAGAACATCTCCCAGGAGTGGGAGGGCGCGGTTGGGCTGGCATGGTCTCCCCAAGGCGATGAGATCTGGTTCACGGCCACGCCCGTCGGCGAGCAGCGCACCCTGTTCGCCAGCACGCCCTCAGGGCGCACGCGGACCATCCTGCGCATACCGGGCAACCTCACCCTGCACGACATTGCTGCCGACGGGCGGGTTCTGCTCACCTTCGACAGTGAACGGGTCGGCATGCGCGGCGCCCGGGAAGGGTCCGCGGAACGCGAACTGACCTGGCTGGGATGGAGCGTTCCGGAAGGGCTTTCGCCGGATTGCAAATGGCTGTTGTTCTCCGAGCAATCCGAACCAGGGGGAGCGAATTACATCGCGGCGATGCGCACCCTGGAAGGCTCGGTCCCGGTGCGGCTGGGAGAAGGCAACACCTACGGGTTCTCGCCGGATGGAAAATGGGCCACCGCGATCCTGCCCGGCCAGGGACAGCGGGTCACGCTGTTGCCGACCGGCGTGGGGCAGCCGCGAGAGGTTCCCATCTCCGGCCTGGAGCTGATTTCCTCCGCGCGTTTCTTTCCTGACGGAAAACGCTTAGTCGTAATGGGGGCGGAGCACGGTCACGCCGTGCGCAGCTACGTTGTGGATATTGCCGGGGGCAAACCCACGCCGGTCACGCCCGATGGCGCCGGCTCGATCATTTTGTCTCCTGACGGGCAGTACCTGGTGGCCCGCGACGTTGGCGGCGCCATCAGCATTTTCCCGCTGGACGGGAAAGTGGCGCGGGCCATTCCGAACACCAGCGGTATGTACCCGCTGCAATGGAGCTCCGATGGGCGGTTCGTGTTCGCGACCGTACTGGATGAAGTGCCGGCTCGCGTGATCCGGATCGAGGTTGCATCCGGCAAGCAGGAACTGGTGCGACGGTTGATGCCCAGCGATTCCGCCGGGGTGTACCGGCTGCTTCCCATCGAACTGAGTCCGGATGGCAAATGCTACGCGTACAGCTACGGGCAGACTCTTTCCGATCTATATGTAGTCGATGGACTACATTGAGTGCCAGTTTTGAAGCCTGAAGACATCCGGGAATTGTTCCAGCAGGTGCGCCGGGGCAAGCTCACGCCCGACGATGCCGTCGCTCGCCTGCGGCACCTGCCGTTCGAAGACCTGGATTTCGCCAAGGTAGACCACCACCGCGCGCTGCGCGCCGGCTTCCCGGAGGTGGTGCTGGCCGAAGGTAAGACCGCGAAACAGGTGGCCTTGATCTTCGCACGCCTGGCGCGGCACCAGGCCAGCGTTCTGGCCACGCGAGCAACCAAGGAACAATTCGCCGCCGTGCGCCGCGCGGTCAAGAAGGCGGAATACCGCGAACTGGCGCGCGCCATCGTGCTCCAGCGCGACCACGCGAAATACGGCAAGGGCAAGATCGTTGTGGTCTCGGCGGGGACGGGCGATATCCCGGTGGCCGAGGAAGCGGTGGCCACCGCCGAAGTCATGGGCAACGACGTCGAGCATTTGTACGACGTGGGCGTGGCCGGTATCCATCGCCTGCTGGCGCACCGCAAGGTGTTGTTCGACGCACGGGTGGTGATCGTCTGCGCCGGCATGGAAGGTGCGCTGCCCAGCGTGGTGGGCGGCCTGGTGAGTGTGCCGGTCATCGCCGTGCCGACCAGCGTCGGCTATGGCGCCGCATTCAAGGGTCTCGCGGCGCTGCTGGGCATGATGAACTCCTGCGCGTCCAATGTCAGCGTGGTCAACATCGATAACGGATTCGGTGCGGGCTACGTAGCCGCGCTGATCAACCGCTTGTGAATTCGGCCGCGCCCATCCCGACGCTGGAGACTGAACGCCTGCGCTTGCGTCCCTTCACGTTCGATGACGAGGCGGCGGTGTTTGCGCTGGTTTCCGATCCCGAGATCGCGCGCTTCGTGCGCTTCGAAGCGCACCGCGACATCGTCGAAACCCGCGCCTTCCTCGAATTGGTTATCGAGCATTATCGCCGTGATGATCCGTTTGCCTGGGCCATCGTGCGGCGCGAGGATGAGCGGCTGATTGGCAGTTGCGGCTTCGTCAGCAAAGACGCACAGCGTACCTCCGCCGAGATCGGCTACTGGCTGGGCAAGCCGTATTGGGGCAAAGGCTACGCGGTGGAGGCGGCGCGGGCGCTGGTACGCTTCGGCTTTGAGCAGATGAATCTGGAGCGCGTCGAAGCCAAGTGCTTCCTTGAGAACAGCGCCGGCCAGCGCGTCATCGAAAAGCTGGGCATGAAGCTCGAAGGAACGGATCGCAGCGAGATGATCAAGGGGCAGTATCCGGAGTTGAACATGTATGGAATCAGCAGGGAGGATTGGCGGGGCAAACACACCTCAGATTCGCCGCCGCGGATGCACGCGGATAAACGCGGATTAAAATAGGCTAATTCGTTACCTTGATTCTCCGATTGCGTCTTTCAACATTTCCAAACACCCTCGCGAAGATCCTGTCCACATTCCGCAACTGACGTTTGAGATCAAACGCATGCTCTAGCTTGTTGCGTGGGACGCGCGACGTGATCTCTTTATCCTTCAATACCAGCTCGCGGAAGTTCAGACCGTCCTTCCAGGCGCGCATGGCGTGTTGCTGCACCAGGCGATAGGCGTCTTCGCGCGGCATGCCGGCTTCGGTGAGATCGAGCAGGAGCTGCCCGCTGAACACCAGCCCGCCTGTACTTTCGAGATTCGCCTTCATGTGCTCGGGATAGACAAGCTCGGTTTCGAGCAGGCCGGCCGCCTTGTGCAGCATGTAATCCACCAGGATGGTGGAATCCGGCAGGATCACGCGCTCCACCGACGAGTGCGAGATGTCGCGCTCGTGCCACAGGGCCACATCCTCAAACGCCGCCATCACGTTCGACCGCACCACACGCGCCAGGCCGCAGATCTGTTCGCAGGTCACCGGA
>JBIOFT010000040.1:0-25289 GCA_044447375.1 Terriglobales bacterium
CCGATGCCGACGCAAGCCAGAGCTCCTCCGACCACGAGCACAGCGTGTTTCATGCGAATCTGCATGGACTGTCTCATTCGAATTGTACAACTCCGCTCGTCTGCCCTGATTGATGGAGGGCACGGCTAGGAATCAGGACCACAATCAATACGCGGGGGAACGCGAGAATGAAATTAGAAAGCCGGCGGCGGTCGGAGGAAACGAAAGAGTTCGAGCTGGTCGAGATGCCGCGGAGCGGGCGGGCTTTCAGGCGCTAAAGCCAGAACACGGCGCACCGGGAAAACAGAGAATAGCAAGGGCGCCAGCCAGAGAACCGGCAATGTCCCGGTCACCGTCTTCAGCTTCTCGGCACTCACCCACAGCTTCGAGGCGGCAGCAGGATTGATCGACCCGGGATGCGGCGGGTCGTAGAGCGCTAGCTTTGCCCGCAGCGCCAGGCCGAAAACAAACACCACAAGCGCGGCCACAAGTAACCGGCGAAAAGCTGCCTGTCTGGGGGTCACCCACATAACATACAAGAGATGTTACACGAACTCGGAGCTAACTTAAACACGGCGAACGGCCGGAATCAATAGACAGCAAGGCCATCGTTCCAAGCTGGGACCTTAGCTACTAGGATGCGTCCCGCGCCCTTGGGGTTACCACCGGCGGCGGGTGGTGCCGCACCCGGAAGTACACCAACCTTGAGCTGGGATGTGGTATACATCGCACGTACAAAACCGGCTTGGCAACCCTGGTTGTGCCAGTGCGATACCACGGCCGCCCCCGTGACGTCTCTGTCGAAGCGCACTGCGATCTGGAGGCAAACCAGGAAGGAGCGCTTACATGAATCCCGTAACTACCTCACCCGCAGCCGGTCCGCCCGCAGCCACCCAGGGTTCCTGGCTGAAGCAGCTCTCACCAACCGAACGCAGCACCTTGGTCGCCACCTTCGGGGGCTGGGCGCTCGACGGCATGGACGTGATGGTCTACAGCTTCGTGATCTCCAGCCTGATGGCAGCCTGGCATATGAGCAAGAACGACGCGGGCATTCTGGCCACCGCCGTCTTGCTGATCTCCGCCGTCGGCGGCTGGCTGGCAGGCACTTTGGCGGACCGCTTCGGCCGCGCCCGCGTGCTGCAGATCACCATCGTCTGGTTCGCCTTCTTCACCTTCCTGAGCGGCTTCACCCATTCGTTCTGGCAACTGCTGATCACGCGCGGCCTGCAAGGCCTGGGGTTCGGCGGCGAGTGGGCGGTGGGCTCGGTGCTGATGGGCGAGACCATCCGCGCCCAGCACCGCGGCAAAGCCGTCGGCACCGTGCAGGGTGGCTGGGCCATCGGCTGGGGCCTGGCGGCACTGTGCTACGGCTTGTTTTTCACGGTGCTGCCGGAATCTACTGCCTGGCGGGCCATGTTCTGGATCGGAATACTTCCCGCCTTCCTTGTCTTCTACATCCGCCGCAAAGTACCCGAGCCAAAGGTCTATGCGGAGACCCGCAAGAAGGTTGCCGCATCCGGTGAGGGTGCTTCATTCCTGCACATCTTTTCTCCTGACATCCTGAAGGTCACGCTACTGACCTCGCTACTGGCGGTGGGCGCGCAGGGCGGCTATTACGCCATCACCACCTGGCTGCCCACGTTCCTGAAGACTCAGCGCAAGCTGTCGGTGATGAACACCACCGGATATCTCATCGTGATTATCGCCGGCTCGTTCGTGGGATACATGGTGAGCGCCTATCTTGCCGACCGCCTCGGGCGCAAGAAAACCCTCATCCTGTTCGCGGTGGGCTCGTTCCTGACGGTGGTGGCCTACACCTACCTGCCCATCGGCAACTCGGTGATGCTGGTGCTGGGATTCCCCCTGGGCTTCTTCGCTTCCGGCGTGTTCAGCCCCATCGGTGCATTCTTCACCGAACTGTTCCCCAGCCGTCTGCGCGGATCGGGGCAGGGGTTCTCCTATAACTTCGGCCGGGGCATCGGCGCCTTGTCCCCGTGGCTGGTGGGGCATTTGAAGGGCGTTCCCATCGGCCAGGCCATGGCCATCTTTGCCGGCAGCGCATACATCATCATGATCCTGGGCACGTCGTTGTTGCCGGAGACCCGAGGCAAGGAACTGCACGTCTATGAGTGATCGCGTGGAAGACGCGGCGACGATCCCAGGCTGCCAAGGGTATAACCCTGATCCTGGAAAGCCGCGACTCGCTATCCCGCCGGGCAGTGCCGATTGCCACGCGCACATCTTCGGTCCGCAGGACCGGTATCCCTACACGCCTAACCGCAGCTACACGCCGCCGGAGGCCAGCATCGAGGCCTATCGGCGGATGCTCGCCGCGCTGGGATTCGAGCGCGCGGTGATCGTGCAGCCCAGCGTGTACGGCACTGACAACCGCTGTACCCGCGATGCCGTCGTCGCCTCGGGCGGCAAGTGGCGCGGCATCGCGGTGGTCGAGCCCGGGGTCAGCGATTCTCTGCTCGCCGAATTGCACGCCGCCGGCTTCCGCGGTGTGCGCATCAACCTTTTGTTCAAGGGCGGATTGCAAATGCATGCGCTCGAGCAGATTGCCCGCGCCATTCAGCCGCTGGGCTGGCACGTGCAATTGCTGCTGGATGGAAGAGACCTGCCGGACCTCGCCGAGCGGCTCGGGCGTTTGCCGGTGGACTACGTCGTCGACCACATGGGGCACATGCTGGCGTCGCTGGGCATCGGGCACGCGGGATTTCAAACCCTGTTGCAGTTGTTGCGCGGCGGGCGCTGCTGGGTGAAGCTCTCGGGCGCGTACCGCATTTCGGCCCAGCCGCAGCCGTACGATGACGCGGTTCCCTTCGCGCGTGCCTTGGTCGAGACCGCTTCGGACAAGCTGGTGTTCGGCACCGACTGGCCGCATCCTTCGATCAGCGTTCCCATGCCGCAGGACGCGAGCCTGCTCGACCTGCTGCCAACATGGGCGCCGGATGAAGCCACGCGGCGGCAGATCCTGGTGGAGAATCCGGCGCGACTCTACGACTTCCCGCACGCACCGAACGGGACAGGGAGAGAAGCGCAATCGGCCCAAAGCGTCCCCGGGTAGAGCAACTCGTGAAGGGGCACGACCTTGGTCGTGCCCCGACGGCCGGCTAGCGTGATACTGGTGAAGGGGCACGCCTTCAGGCGTGCCGTACCGGCCAAGGAAGAGTTCGGCTTTGGCCGCTGAGGGAAAATTTCCTCAGGGCCTGAAGGCCAGCATTATTTAATCAGCATTATCGGCACGGCTAAAAGCCGTGCCCCTTCACCTGTGTTGTTCAGGGGTGAACAATGGCAAAGATCGATATCTTATTGGGCGGTTTCCCCGGCCGCAGCGAGCGCGGATACCTGGGCTGGAGCGGCTGCTATCTTCTGACCACCGGCAAAGGACAGAAGGTCCTGTTCGATACTGGCGGCTATAACGAGCGTGCCGTGGTGGTGGCGAAGCTGGCCGAGCGTGGCGTCTCGCCCGAGTCGCTCGATCTGGTGATCCTCAGCCACCTGCACTTCGACCACGCCGCGAACTGGGATGTATTCCCCAAAGCGGAGATCGTGGTGCACGAGCGCGAGCTGGCGTATGCCTCGTCGCCCGAGGCGGACGGCGCGGTGTTGCGCTTCCACGCGCAGGCGCTGCGGGCTGAACGCCGTGTGCGCGTGGTCGCGGGCGACGAGATCGTGCTCACGCCGGAACTGACGCTGCTTCACGTGCCCGGACACACGCCGGGCGCGATCGCGCTGGCCGCCGGAGGAGCGATCCTGTGCGGAGACGCGCTCAAGAGCCGCTGGGACCTCCAAGGCAAGCTTTCGCCGCCGTGGTGGAACGAGGCCGAGGCGATGCGCTCGATCGAGCGGCTGAAGGCGTCGGGCGCGGTGCTCTATCCCGGACACGACGTTCCGCTCGAGCGCGTGGGCGGCGAGATCAGGGCGCGTGGCACGCCCAGCGTGCGCATCTTCTTCCCCGATAAGAGCGAGCACGTGGTCGCCGCCCCGCAGACGGAGAAGGTGTACGCGTAACTTGACTCATCCCTGATCAAGCACCTGCGCCAGATGCATCACGCGCGTATCGGGGCAGAAATGCCGCACCTGCGAGCGGCAGGAGAATCCGTCGCTGATCACGATCGTACCCGGCTCGCTGCGCTGGATCGTCGGAACCAGGACGCGCTCGGCCAGGGTCTTCGAGATCTCGTAGTGATCGGCTTCGTAGCCGAAGGCGCCGGCCATCCCGCAGCAACCCGCATCCAGGATTTCCAGCTTTAGTCCGCTGACGCGCCCCAGCAGCGCGGTTTCGTGCTTCAGGCCGGAGATCGCCTTTTGGTGGCAGTGGCCGTGGAGCAACGCATGCCCCTTATACGGCTGGGGCGCGTACGCAGAAGCTTTGCGCGCCAGGAACTCATCGAGCATGAAGGTGCCTTCCGCCAAGGCTTGCGCCACCGGGTTGCCGGGGAACAGCTTCGGCAGTTCGTCACGGAAGGTAAGGATGCATCCCGGCTCGAGCCCCATGATCGGCACTCCGCGCTCGGCGTAGGGGCCGAGCACGCGCATCGCTTCCTGCAGGCGCTGCTTGGCGAGGTCCAGCATTCCCTGGTCGTAGAGCGGACGGCCGCAGCAAATCTGCGACTGCGGGATGATCACGTGAAAACCCGCACTTTCGAGGACGCGCGTACCGGCAATCGCCACTTCCGGTTCGTAGAAATTGTTGAACGTGTCCGGAAACAGCACGACCTCCGGACGCGAATCGGCAGTGCCATTACGCCCGCCGAACCAGGCGCGGAAGGTCTGCTTGGCGAAGCGCGGCAGATCGCGTTTGGGATGAATCCCCAAAGCGCGTTTCATCGGGCGCGCCAGGAACGAGTGCGAAAGCGCGTTCACCAGACCGGGCGCGTGCGACGCCAGCGCCGCCCACTCGTTGATGCGTCCCAGCGCGTGCGCGATCAGCGGACGCCGATGGTGTTGGTGGTAGTGGGAGAGAAACTCGGCTTTGTACATCGCCATATCGACCGCTGCCGGGCATTCCGTCTTGCAGCTCTTGCAGGAAAGACAGAGGTCGAGAGCATCGTGCAGCGCGTCATCGGCAAAACCGCCCGGCAGCGCGCCATTCAGGGCTTCGAACAGCACGCGGGCACGGCCGCGGGTGGAGTGCAGTTCCTCACGCGTCGCCATGTAGGAGGGACACATGGTGCCGGCGTCGGTCTTGCGGCACTTGCCGACGCCCACGCAGCGCAGGGCGGCCCCGACAAGTCCACCATCGGCGCTGAAATCGAAGTGAGTCGGGATCTGCAGCGGGTGATAATTCGGCCCCAGCTTCAAATGCGAGTCCAGCGGGTGCGGCTGGACGATGCTGCCGGGATTCATGCGCCCGTCGGGGTCAAACGCGCGCTTGAATTCGCCGAAGACCGGGATCAGCTCGGCGCCGAACATTCTGGGCAGTAGTTCTGAGCGGCCGATGCCATCGCCGTGTTCGCCGGAGATAGAGCCGCCGAATTCGCCGACCAGGTCGCCGAGTTCTTCCATGGTGGCGCGAAAAACGGCGACGCCTTCCGGGCTCATCATGTCGAAGGTGACGCGGCAATGGACACAGCCTTGTCCGAAATGTCCGTAATAGATGGAGACGCGCAGTTGCCGCTTCTCCAGAAGCTGGTTGAAGCGGCGCAGATAAGCGCCCAGCTTGGCGGGCGCGACCGCCACATCTTCGGCGCCGGGCCAAGTGCGCGGGAATCCAGGCCGAGGAGCGCCAGAGCCGAGTCCGGATTCGCGCAGCCGCCACACCGAGTCGCGCTCGATAGGATCGATGAGCAGCGTCGAGCCGGTGCAGGCCGACTCACGCTTGGCGTGCTGCATCAGAGCATCGCCGCGTCCCCGCGCTTCGTCGAGCGTGGCGCCGCCGAGCTCGACTACCAGGAATGCGCAGCCGGAGGGCAGCAGCCGCACGGCATCCAACCCCTTGGTCCTGCCGAAATCGACGAGTTGCTGGTCGAATCCTTCCAGCGCCTCGGGATGATGTTCGAGAATCCACGGCACGGCATCGGCAGCAACATAGACGTCCGCAAACCCGAGCGTCACCAGAACCAGTTGCTTGGGACGCGGCACCACCCGCACCGTCGCGCTCAGCGTGATGCCCAGCGTCCCCTCGGAGCCGACCAGCGCCCGCGCCAGGTTGAATCCGTTCTCCGGCAGCAGTTCGTCGAGGTTGTAACCGGAGACGCGGCGAGGAATCTTGGGGAACCGCGAGCGCACCAGATCGCCGTAGCGGGTGGTGATGCCGCGGAGTTGCTGATAGAGCTCCGCCGGGCGACCGCCGGCGGATACGGTGGCATCAAAATCCGCATCGGCGACCGGCCCGAGCTTCAGCCGCGTGCCGTTGTAGAGCAGAACGTCGAGGGCGAGGAGATTCTCCGAAGTCTTGCCATGGGCGGCGGAGTGCGCGCCGCAGGAATTGTTGCCGATCATCCCGCCGATGGTGCAGCGGTCTTTGGTCGAGGGATCGGGAGCGAAGAACAGCCCATAGGGCGCGAGCGCGGTATTCAGGTGCGCCTGCACCACCCCGGGCTGAACCACCGCCAGACCGAGGTTGCGATCGACGTGGTGGATGGCATTCATGTACTTGGAAAAATCCAGGACCAGCGCGGTGTTGCAGGTCTGTCCGGCCAGGCTGGTGCCGCCGCCGCGCGCCAGGATGGGAACGGAATTCTCGCACGCCAAGTGCATCGCGCGCACCACGTCTTCCTCGTGCCGCGGGATCACCACGCCGACCGGCACCTGGCGATAGTTGGACGCGTCCGTGGAGTAGATGGCGGCGGTCCCACGGTCGAAGCGCACCTCGCCCTCGATGACCCGGCGCAGTTCGCGTTCGAGGCTGGCGTGCGAAACCATGGCAGCAGAATCCGAGCCCGGCAGTATAAATCGGAATTGGCGCCGGCGTTACAATCCAGATATGGCTTCGATGGGCCTTCCGACGCCGGCAGAACCCGCCATCCTCTCGCGCCAGCCGAAGATGATCGAGATCCCCGCCGGCTGGTTCGGGATGGGCTGCGATGCCGGCCAGGATGTAGAGCGGCCGGTGCATCGCGTGTGGGTGGATTCATTCGCGCTGGCGGAAACTCAGGTCACGGTCGCGGAGTACGCGAGATTCCTCGACGCGACTCGTCGTCCGCCGCCGCCCACCTGGAATGATCCCAACTTCAACCATCCCGAGCAGCCGGTGACGGCGGCCTCCTGGTACGAAGCGATGGCATATTGTGAGTGGCTCTCCGAGATCACGGGCGCGCATTACCGCCTGCCCAGCGAAGCCGAGTGGGAGCGCGCCGCGCGCGGAGGCGCCGACGGCAAGCTGTTTCCCTGGGGTAACGAACCGCCGCAGTCACGCCCGCGCTACGAGAGCCGGTGGCAGCACGGGCCGGAGCCGGTGCGGCGCTCGGAGCCGAACGGCTACGGCCTGTACGAGATGTGCGAGAACGTGCACGAGTGGTGCAGCGACTGGTTCCATGCGGATTACTACGCGTGCTCGCCGGAGCGCAATCCGCAAGGGCCGGCGAGCGGCGACAGGAAGTCCTCGCGCGGAGGCTCGTGGCGGCACCACATCAAGATGGCGCGCTGCTCCGCCCGCTCCAGCATTCCTCCGCAGTTCCAGTATGCGGATTACGGCTTCCGGGTGGCCCGCGATTTGGGCTGACTCGTCAGAATGAAACAAATCCAGGGCCCACTGCATCCAATGACCACCGGGGATCGTACCTATTCAAGGGGGATCAAATGCGCAAAATTGTGCTGCTGATGGCGCTGATGGCGGTCCCGCTCTGGGGCGCCGAGAATCTTAAACTCAACTCCCGCCTGGACTACTCCAGCGACAGCCAGGACGGCCCGCTGATCACCGGCGATCACATGGAGGACGGCGCCGCCGCCGGCAAGCCGAACTACATCATCATGTACGGCGAGGGTTGATTCAATTCCAAGCGGCAGGCTCGCCGCTCCGTGAATCTCTACAGCCAGTACAAGGGCCGGGTGCAATTCGTCGTGATCGATCTGGACCAGAAGCAGTCGCCCGCCCAGCAGGAACTGCTGAAGAAGTATTTCGCCGGCTACATCCCGCACGTGGTGGTGCTGGACCGCTCCGGCAACGCCGTCTACAACTCTTCCGGAGAGGTGGAGGAAAGCACTATCGCCACCATCCTGGATAAAGCGCTCAAGTAAGACAAGCCCAGCCGCGGCAGCGCGGGCGCAGCCGAGTCAGGCGTTGGAAAGCGCGCTCTCCGCCTCGGCAACCGAAGGGTAAACCCGGAAGAATGAAAAGACCCTGGTGACCTCCAGCGCATCCTTGACCCGCTTATTGACGCCCACCAGCGCCAGCGCGCGTCCGTCCTTCTGACGCGCCACGTGCGCTCCCATCAGCGATCCGATTCCCGCCGAATCGACGTAGGGCACGTTGGTCAGGTCGATGATGATCACGGGCGCTTTTTCCGTCCGCACCAGGGCTTGAAACTCGAAAAGGTTCGATAAGGTCAGCGGCCCCGTCAAACGCAGGATGCGGCGTCCATCCCGCGAACCCTCGAGATTTTCCACGCGCAAAGGGTCATCTGGCATGAGCGGGATTGTACGCGGCACTCCGGCTGGCTTTGTTAATGGGGTGTTAATTTCCACGGCCGGTGAGGCTCTTCACAGCTCCATCCAGGAACAGCCAACCGCGTAAAATAGGGGCAGCCCAAGACGCGCACGGTCGTCCCGGGGCTGCCCTGCTTTCCGGCGGGAAAGCATTCCAATAGGGCGTTAGGTTACGCGCAGAATGTTGCAGTAGCATGTCAGGAATGTGAATATGTAGTGAATTGCGGCTCGTGCAAAGCTGGCGGGCCAGGTGACGACGGCTGACTCGACGACGAGGCCGATTGCCTAGTGTCGTGCGGGTTTTAACAATACATTAACAACGCTCCGCTATCATAGCGCGGTCCCACCCGATGGCAGGCCTTTCCGTTGACAAGCCGGCTTACTTCCTGAACCGTGAGACCTCGTGGCTCGCCTTCAACCGCCGCGTGCTGGAAGAAGCCCAGGACGAGCGCAATCCGCTGCTGGAGCGGGTCAAGTTCCTGGCCATCACCGCCAGCAACCTGGATGAGTTCTTTGAGGTGCGGGTGGCCGGCCTGCTGCAACGGATTGAAGACGGCCACGCCGAGCCCGGCCCCGACGGCCTGACGCCGCAGGACGAGTGCAGCGAACTGGCGCGGGAGACGCACGAGTTCGTCGCCGCGCAATCGCACTGCTGGGACCAGCAGCTCCGTCCTGCGCTCGCGCAGAACGGCATCCGCGTCTTGAAACTCGATGAGCTTGACGGCCCGGCCAGCGATTTCGTCCGCGACTACTGCGAACGGGAACTGGACCCGCTGCTCACGCCCGTAACCATCGATCCGGCGCACCCCTTCCCGCGGGTGATCAACAAGGCCCTCTGCCAGGCGGTCTTGCTCAAGCGGCGGCGGCGGTCCGCCGTGACCTACATGGGAGTAATCACGGTTCCGCGGGCGCTGCCCCGGCTGGTGCGCCTGCCCTCGCAGAACGGCGCTTTGGATTACATCGCGCTGCCGGACCTGGTGGCGGCGCATGCCGCCCAGATGTACCGCGGTTACGACATTCTTTCGGGATCGGCGTTTCGCATCACCCGCAACAGCAATCTTTATTTGCAGGAGGAAGAGTCGCGCAACGTGCTGGAGTCGGTGCGCACGGAGCTGCACAACCGGCGCAAGGGCGACGCGGTGCGGCTGGAGATCCAGGCCGAGGCCAGCGCCGAGATCTCCGAACGCCTGCGCGTCAACTTTGACCTCCAGGAATGGCAGGTGTTCCGCACCGAAGCTCCCGTCAATCTCTCGCGTCTGATGCACCTGTACGACGAGAGCGATCGCCCCGAGTTGAAGTTCAAGCCCTTCACCCCGCGCGAACTGCACCTGTCGCGGGCATCGCGCGACCTGTTCGACGAGATCCGCCGCGCTGACATCCTGCTGCATCACCCCTACGATTCCTACGATTCGGTCGTCTCCTTTGTCGAAGCCGCCGCCGAGGACCCCAGAGTCCTCTCCATCAAGCAGACTCTGTACCGCACCAGCGAGCACTCTTCCATCATGCAGGCGCTGATAACCGCCGCCGGGAAGAAAGAAGTCACTGTGGTCGTCGAACTGAAGGCGCGCTTCGACGAGGCTCCCAACATCCGCTGGGCCAGGAGCCTGGAGGATGCCGGGGTGCAGGTCTTCTATGGGCTGGTCGGCTTGAAGACGCACTGCAAGCTGGCGCTGCTGGTGCGCAAGGACCCCGATGACGTGGTCCGCCAATACGCCCACCTGGGCACCGGCAACTACAACCCCTTCACCGCCGCCTTCTACACCGACCTGAGCCTGCTGACCGCCGACCCCGAGGTGACCGGCGCGGTCCACGACGTCTTCAATTTCCTGACCGCCTACACCGACAACGCGGATTACGACCCGCTGCTGGTCTCGCCCCTGGGATTCGCCGAAATGAGCCTGGGATGGATCGCGCGGGAGGCGGAACACGCCCGCCACGGGCGTCCGGCGCGCATCATCGTCAAGCTCAACTCGCTGCTCGACAAGACCATCATCCAGGAGCTGTACCGCGCCTCGCAGGCGGGCGTGGAGATCGACTTGATCGTGCGCGGCATCTGCGGCCTGCGGCCCGGGGTTCGCGGCGTCAGCAGCCGCATACGGCTGCGCAGCATCGTGGGCCGCTTCCTGGAGCACAGCCGCATCTTTTATTTCGGCAATGGTGGCGACGAAGAGGTTTATCTGGGAAGCGCCGACTGGATGCCGCGCAACCTTTATGAGCGCGTAGAAGTGACCTTCCCCGTCAAGGATGCGATGCAGCGCCAGCGCATCCGCACCGAGATCCTGGAAGCCTATCTGCGCGATACCGCCAAGGCCCGTTTGGTGCGCGCCGACGGGAGCTACGTGCGGCCAAAACTGCCGGCGGGCACCGGCGGCTTCAACGCGCAGGAATTCCTCATCGCGGTGGCCGAAGGCCGCCAGAACGCGGGCGATATCCCCGCCGGTTCGCGCCCCAGCGTTCGCAGCCGCAGAAAGGCCGGTAAGCTGGCATGATCGTGTACTTCTTGCGCCACGCTAGCGCAGGGCATCACCTCGCCAATCCCACCCAGGACGAAAAACGGCCGCTGGACGAGCAGGGCATCCAGCAGTGCACACAGGTGGGCCGCGCGCTGGCCGCCATGGATGTCCGCGTGGACGCCGTCATCTCCAGCCCGCTCAAGCGCGCCACCCAGACCGCTTCCCTGGTGGCCAACGAGATCGGGTTTGATGGCAAGTTGCAGCGCACGCCGGCCCTGCGTCCCAACGCCCGGATGGAAGCCTTCCGCGAGTTGCTCGAGCGGAATCGAAACCTGGAGGCCGTGGCGGTGGTCGGACACAACCCCAGCCTCAGCCAGTTCTTGAGCCTGCTCATCAGCGAAGGCGCCAGCGAAAGTTCCGTCGACCTGAAGAAAGGTGCGGTGGCGCGCGTGGACCTCTCGGGCGGGATGGGCATCCTCAAGTGGGTCCTGACCCCGAAGATGGTTCAGGCTTTTTCCGCCGCTGCCAAGAGCTCCCGACCGAAAATAGTGCGGAAGTAGCTGCGTTCCTTTTCCAGGGCCCACAACTCCAGGTCGGCGCCGCTACGCTTGGTCTTCAGGCGCAGGATGACGCGCTCGCCCTCGATCCTCACCTGCACGCCGTTCACCGCGCCCCGGCGCCCGTGGTCCAGGGCCCGCGCCAGCCGCAGCAACGCCACCGCTTTGGACACCAGCTCGCGGTCCTTGACGGGCAGCGGCTTGAGCGCGCGGTCGGCGGGCGCGGGGCGCGACTTACCCATGTAGCGCGCGATGGCGGCAATCAGCCGCCGCTGCTGGGCGGTGTATCCGAAGATCTCCGAATTGGAGATGATGTAATAGCTGTGGCGATGCCGGCCGGTGCGGTTCAGGTAGGAACCGACTTCGTGCAACATGGCCGCCGCCGCCAGCCAGTCCTGGTATTGCGGCGGAAGCCGGTGGACCTTCTTCAGCCCGGCGAAGAGGGTGATCGCCAAATTGCGCACGCGGGTGGCGAACTGCAAGTCCGCTCCGTAGTGTTTGCCCGCGGCCAGCAGCGCGTTCCAGCGCTCCGATTCGATCTGCCGCCGGGCCTGCGCGCCGTATCCGTAATCGGCGACCATCTGCGCCAGCAGGCCGTCCCGCAATCCCAGCGGGGAGTAGCGGAAGCCGGAGACCCCATGGTTCATCAGTTCGGCGAAAACCATGGCGCCGGCGATGATGATCTCGGAGCGGCGCGGACCGATGCCGGGAAGCGCGATCCTCTGCGCCAGCGAATCGCTCTGCAGCTCGGCCGCCAGCGCATGCACCGCCCGCCGTGACACCATCCCCGGATGGTTGTTGCTCGCGCCTCGTCGCCGTGCCGCCACCACGCTGGCCAGCGCCGCGGCCGTGCCCGAGGTGGCGATGGCGAGTTGGACGCGCGCCGCCGCGATGCGGCGCTCGATGCGCAGCAACTCCTCCACGATGAACTCCCGCAATTGTTTGAGTTCGCTCTTCCGGGGAGGATCGTGATGCAGGAATTCCTGGGTCAGGCGTACCGCCCCCACCGGCAGGCTGAACATGCTGCGGATCTGGCCATCGACGGAGAGGGTCAGCTCGCAACTGCCGCCACCCAGGTCAATGAGCAGCAGCCGCGAGACCCCGATGCGGGTGCCGGAGATCACTCCAAAGTGGATGAGCCGGCCCTCCTCCAGGCCGGAGACCACTTCCACGCGCCAGCCGGTTACCGCGCGCACCCAATCGACGAAGGCGCGCGAGTTGCGGGAATCGCGCAGCGCGCTGGTGGCGACCACACGTACGAAGTCCACACCGCGTCCCTGGCTGGCGCGGTGGAACCGGCGCAGCACCTTGATAGTGTGCTCCATGGCGTGGGGATCGAGCGCGCCCGTGCGGAAGACCGATTCGCCCAGCCGCGTGACCTCGCGGTCTTCGTGGACCACCTTCAGGCGCTGGCGTACCAGGCGGGCGATCTTCAGGCGGACCGAGTTGGCACCGATGTCAACCGCGGCGAATGTCGGCATGAGATTAAGGTAGGGATGTTATCGCAGAAGTGGCCGCCGGGCTCCCAGCTTCAGTGGCAGCTTGTCAGGCGGTGGCTGCTCTTGCCGACGGACTGGCCGCCACCGGTGCGGACCGCGAAACCGGTTTGCCGGCCTTGCCCTTCGACTCGTGCAGCTCCAGCAGCGCTCGCTTGGCGTCGGCCGTGATCCGCAACGCTTCCAGATACTTGGATCGAGTGCTGGCACGCAACGCCGAGACCAGCGGCGCCTGTCCCGAGGGCGTCAGGACGCTTTCCGCCGTGGCGGCGAGCGTCAGCCAGTCGTGCCAGACCCCGATCGCATCCTGGATCCGCTTCAACGGCTCGATGACCGCGGCCACCCGCGGGCCCTCACCGGCCATCTCCGCCAGGTAGCGCACCCGTTTCGAGGCCATGCGGAAATCGTGAAGGTTGCCCTCGCTCAGCGCCGGGTGCTGCTTCACTGCTGCCGCGAACTTATCCAGCGCGGCTGCCAGGAAGCGTTGCTCATCAGCATCCGGCTGGGCAGGCTTGGGGAACTCCCGCTGCAAGCGCGTGGCGCTACGCTCCAGCCGCTTGTGCAGCCCGCCGTCCACTTCGTTCTGGAAGGCCCGTAACAGCTTGCTTTCCCGTTTGGCGCGCGCCTTCTCCAGGAACGCCATCACGCGCGCCCGGTCGCGGGTGATCGACTCCAGCCGCAAGCTGCCCAAGGCTTGAATCTGTACATCCAGGTCGCGAACCTTGCCGGCGCGGCGGCGCAGCCGGTCGAGCTGCTTGAGGAGCTTCTGTTCCTTCCGCCCAAGGCTGGGCAGGGTGGTGGCCAGAAGCGTCTCGACTCGGCGGATGGTGGTGCGGAGCTGGTGCACCGTCTCGGGCTTGGCGCCGGACGAGCGCCGGGAGATGCGCAAGAGCTTATCGAAGAGAGCTTGAGTTCGGTTCGAATCGGGAGCCATGGGAGCGCTCGAACGGGGAACGCAAGGATACCTGACCTTCTCGGGGAAATGCAATGCCGCTGCCACGCGGCTAGCACAATTCCTGGCTGCGAAATGTTAAAAGTTCATGAAATTCAATGAGTTGGAGGTTTGGCCCTCAGGGGCCGTCCGGGCTGGTGCATAATGTTGCGGCATTGTGGCGACGCCGCTTCCCCCAAGAAGGAGAGCACCATGACGTCAGCCGTACCCGAAACGATCTGGTTCAATCCCCCAAAATTCTGGGCGGCCACCAAAGACATGTCCCCGCAGCAGGTCGATTCCTTGATGGATACCTTGTTCTTCCTGGCAGAGATCCGCAATCTGGACGCTCTGCGCAAGTTCGATTTCATCGGCATCGGTCACGCTTATCTGCGGAGCCATCGGGCGAAGCGTGCCGGCGAAGACGCGTAGCCCGGCGACTCCCAGCCTTCCATCGATCGCCGAACATCGGGTTAAAAAAAGAAGCCCTCCGGGGGGGAGGGCCAACTGGGCTTCAGTGTAGCTATCGGGGCTTTAGGCTAAGGGACGGCCTGATAGACGGCCGCGGAAGTAGCCGCTTCCAGCAGCGAGGGCGTACGCATGAGAAGCGACTTAGCAGTGCTGGGCGGGATGTACGCCATCGCCAACGTCGAAAGGAGACTTGCCCTCCCGGCGGCGTCCTTCGAGGAACTCAGTGCCGCTAATCGTTCCCGCGACCGGTCCGTCTAGGCAGCGGGTTGGGGGAGGGTGAGCACAACGCGGCCTATGACCTGGCCACGATCCAAGTCCTCCAGCGCGCGGTTGACCTCCGGCAAGGGGCGGGTCGTGATCCGGCAGCGCATCTTGCCGAGTTCCGCCAGGGCCAGCACCGCCCGCAAGTCCTGGCGAGTGCCCACGGCGGAAGCACGGAGACGGACTTCGCCGGCCGCCATCATGATGGGCGGGAAGCAGATGTTCTCGGCGGGCAATCCCACCACCAGGAGCGTGCCCGCCGGGCGGAGGCAGCGGAAGGCGGTGTCGTAGGCCGCTTTCGCCGCCGATGTCACCAGCGCCACGTGGACGCCGCCTTGCTTGCGCAGTTCGCGCACCACGTCGCTGGCGCCGGCATGGAGCGCGCTCACCGCCCCCAGGAAGGTTGCCAGCGCCAGCTTCTCCTCCGCGATGTCGATGGCAAACACCGCCGCGCCCATGCTGCGGCCGATCTGCACCGCGAGGTGTCCCAACCCGCCGATGCCGAAGACGGCCAGGCGCTGGCCCGGCAGGATGCCGGTTTGCTTCAGCGCGCGGTAAGCCGTGAGTCCCGCGCACAACAGCGGCGCAGCCTCAACCGAGGAAATGCTGGGCGGGATCCTCACCACGTGGCTGGCCGGGGCCCTGAGAAACTCGGCAAAGCCGCCATCGACGGTCACCCCGGTGATCTTCTGCTTCGCGCAGAGGTTCTCATTGCCCTCGCGGCAGGGCTCGCAGGCGCCACATGTCCAGTGGATCCAGGGCACGCCGACGCGGTCGCCGATCTCGAACTCGCCGGCCGCGCTTCCCTTCTCCACCACGCGGCCGACCACTTCATGGCCAAGAATGAGCGGCCGCTTGACGATCCCGGCAAACTGCTTCCAGTCGCCGCCGGCCACATGCAGATCGGAATGGCACACCCCGCAGGCCTCGACCTGAATGAGGACCTCATCGCTGGCGGGCTCCGGACGGGGAACTTCCTCGATCACAAGAGGCGTCTTGAACTCGTGCAGGACGGCGTCCTTCATGCCTCGCTCCCCGAGATCATCAGCGCACCAGGAGCTCGATGAACTGGTGTACGCGGGCGAGCACCCACATGTAGGCGAGCCCCGCAGCCACGGCGGCCACGAGCGCCGCAGGCACTGCGATGGGAAGCAGCCGCCGCTGCGGACGCGCGCGAGGCGTCCATGCCAGGAGCCTCTCCACACGAGCCGCCACCGCGCCAGGAGCGCCGGAAACCAAGTCCATGGCCAATTCCGGGCCGGGGACGCGCGGGGAAAGGCGCGACGCTTTGAGGAGAGCGGAGGCCAGATCGAGCGCCGACCGTTCATCCTGCACCGCCTCGTCATCGGCGTTGATTTCCGCGGCCTCGAGCCAGGCGCGATCGAGAGCGCCCAGGAACGGGAAGGAGCAGGCTCGCAGCAGGAGTTTCTTGAGATTGTCGCGGCGCCGTACGTGGGCCAGCTCGTGGCGGATGGCCACGTCGAGTTCGCCGGGATCGAGCAATCGGCGGGCGCAGCCGGAGACCAGCAATTTCGGCCGGCAAAGGCCGGCAACGGCCAGCAGCGGAGCGGACTCGGGTGTCTGAAACGCGGGCACGGTGACCCTCAGCCTCAGCGTCTGGGAATCAGCGATCCAGGAAGACACCGAGCGTGAGGTCCGTATCCAGGCCAGCAGCGCGTTGATGGTTCCGAAGATAAGGATTACTGCGCCGGCAGAGGCAAGCGCGAGGACCGCGCTCCCGATGGGCTCATCGTCCCAGCGTGGCTCGAACCGGAGGAAGGACGGAACCGTGAACAGGGCCACCACCACCAGAGCCGCGGCCAGCGGCAAGACGCGGAAACCGTAGGCCGTGGCCGTACTGACGCGCCGCCGATCGCGGCGCAGCGCTCTCCAGCCCACGCCGACCAGAAGCGAAAGGGCCACGTATACGAGGGGAAAAACTCCCAGCGCGATGACGCCGCCGCGGATGAAATACATCAGCGCTTCTCCCTTTCCCGCAGTTCGCGGCGTTTGCGCTCCACCGCCCGTTCCAATTCCGGGAGCAGCGCGGCATCGTGCTCCGTAACGGCATCGACCAAGCAGGAGAGCGGTGCGGTGGACGGCGCGGAACTGCCGAGCAGGCGCTGGATCGCGCCCGCGAGCAGAAGGCGGTTGTATTCCGCCTCCGTGTGCCGGGGCGAATAGCGGTAAGCGCGGCCGTCGGGAGCGCGGTCCAGCAGGCCTTTCTTGTGGAGGCGGTCGAGCGTGGTCATCACGGTGGTGTAGGCGGCGCGGGCGTGACCGTCAGCGAGCAATTCCCGGACGGTGGCATTGCCGCGCTTCCACAAAGCGCGCAGCAACTCGGTCTCCAGCGGTCCCAGCTTGCTGGCCGATGCCGACGGTGTCTTCCACCAGCGCAACATACCCTTCTTTCTTCTACTCCCACTGCGGTTTTGTGAAGCGTCAGCTTAGATGTGGCGCCGCAAAACATCAAGCACGGATGTCAGAAGCTGACTCTGACACCAAGCTGCGCCGCGAACGGGACCCCAACCGTGGTCCCCGGTCCGAAGAAATCTCCCAGGGCCCCGGCCGGCACCTCAAGCTGTTTCAGCGAGGTGATGCCGGTGACACCGAGCGGCCCTATTTGGCTTGCCGGCAACGGCAGAGCCGCCACGTTGGTCACATAGTTCGCGCCAGGATTGTTGCGGTTGAACAGATTAAAGAACTCGATGAACGGCATCACCGTCCAGCCTTCCCGGAATTTGGTCGGCCGCGCCACCCGCAGATCCACCTGTATGTAAGGCGTGCCGCGGAACTCATCCAGGCTGGTCGGAACCCCGTTGACGGTAATGCGTTGGGTGCCGTCCGCGGTCGTGATCGCAAATGGCCGCGCGCTCTCCGCCTGTGCCAGCGTGCTCAGCTCGAAGCCGGCCGGGGCATGAAAGGTCCCCGAAAAAACGAACCGATCCCTCACATCTTCTCCCGACGGACCGTAATCTCCTGGCGCAAACGGGTGCAACGGGTCGCAAACTCTGTTCACGTAATCAAACAACTCGCCCAGCACGCAACCCCAGGTCTTCGGGCTCGAAAGCGTGTAGTTGGCGATCAGGCTGAAGCGGTGCGTATTTCCCTGCAAGTGAATCATCAATGCGTCATAGCTGCTGCGATTGTCCGACTTGAACAGTTGGAGGGTGGGGAAGGAGTACGCGCGATACCCGTGCATTCCGGTTTCATGAGTGTAGTCCGACCCCAAGATCCAGTGATCGTTGAAGGCGTGCTGGATTCCCGCCGTGGCATGAATGGCGTAAGGAGTGTGATAGTGCGGATCAATAATCGCTCCTCCCACGCCGCTCCCATTCACGGCTTGCAGCGCCGCTACCCATCCGTTCTGCGCCAAGTCGCTGTAATAGAGCCCAAACCCGGCGCGGAGTACGGTTTTCTCGCCGCGGCCGGGAGCATAGGCTATGCCGAGGCGCGGCGCAAAGGCCTTGCGGTAGTCATGCGGAGCCCCGTTGATGCCGAGGGCCTGCAACGCTGGGTACGCCGGATTCTGCGTCTGGTCCCTTCCCGACGCGATGAACAACCCGAACGTGGTGTCCCAGCGCAGCCCATAGTTCACCGTCAGGTTTCGGGACACGCGCCAGGAATCCTGGGCGTAGAATCCCAGGCGCTGCACGCTTTGCGAGAAGCTGCCGTCTCCCGCCGGGGTTTGCCTGCAGGTCACGTCGGCTGGTGGACTGGTGCAAGTCAGATCGAAATAAAATTGAGCAGGGTTCGCGGCATAAAAGCTCGGGTCATTCGCGTATTGCAGGAAAGTCTCCGCCGTCCCTGATAGCGCCCCGCTGAGCACGGGTTCGTGAATAAAGTCGATGCCGAACTTGGACGCGTGCTTGCCCGCCGAATGGCTCAGGTCATAGCGGAACTGGTACTTTTCCTGGTCGCGCAAGACCGGAAACGCAGTGATCGCGGTCCTGAACTGGTTGTCCCCGAAGGTTTCGAACCCGGAGATGGTCTGGGACGTCGAACTGAACGGGAAAGCCAGCGCAAAGCCGAGGTCTTGGTTCCGCGCTTCCGTGTGGTGCAGCGTGCTCGCGCCCATGGTGAAACTCCCTAGCCAGTTGGGACTGAAGGCATAGGCGTTATTGATCACCACGTTCCCATACTTGGAACCCGAGGTGGTTCCGGTCGAGGGCAGGGTGGCCTGCTGCACGTAGTTGTTTTCCGTGGTGTAGTTGTCGATGGAGCCGCGCAGAAACCACTGCGACTTCTGGCTCTGCGCCCAGTCGAACCGCAGCGAACCGATCGCATCGCGAAATGGAATCGGGGTGTTCTGGGGAACCGGAATCGAATTCACACCTGGAATCAGGCCTTGCGCCGCCAGCGACGCCAGCGTCGTGAATTCCGCCTGGCTGTTGGGGCTGTAGGCGATGCTCGCATCCTCGTGCACGTACTCGAACGACGCGAACATCCACAGTTTGTCTCTCTTGAGCGGACCACCCAAAGTGCCCACGTAGTTCTGCCGCGAAAAGGGCTGCTTGGGATCGGGCGCCGGATTTTCGATCGGGTACCTCGCCGTCAGCACCGCCGCGCGCTCATAAAACGCCCCGCTACCGTGCCAATCGTTGGTTCCGTGCTTGGTGGTAATCACCACCGATCCAGCGGTAGTGCGCCCGGTGTCCGCATCCTCCTGCGCTGTGCGGAAAGCGAATTCCGCGATCGCATCCGGCGAGATGTTCTGCAGAAATCCGCCGATGTAGTCGTCCGAGTCATCCATTCCGTCGACGGAGAGCACGTTGTTCAGCCCGGAGCTGCCACCCGTCGAGACCGCCGTGATTCTTGCCTTGCTCGGATCCGAAGGCTCCACCGGCTCGGTCCCTGGCACCAGATACGCAATGTTGGCGAAGCTGCGATGCGCCAGCGGTATCGTCGTCAGGTCTCGGGAACTGACCGCACCCTGGTGCACGGCGCTGGCCGTGTCAATCGGCTCCGTGGTAATCGAAGACGCCTGCCCCTGCACATTCACCGTCTGCGGCGCGGCCGCTGGCTTCAACGTCACTAAGAGGTCGCGCACGAAACTCACTACGACGTCCACGTCAGACCTCGCTTCGGCGAAGCTCTTGGCGCGAACCACAACGTGATAGGGGCCGGGCAATAAATCGTTGACCCGGAACTCGCCACGGTCGTCGCTCTTCACTTCGCGCCTCAAGCCCGATCCCCGGGCTTCGACCATGATCGTGGCAGCGGTAACACGTTCGCCGCTAGAGTCCTGCACCTCCCCTCGCAGCGAACCGTTCGGCGTCTGCGCTTGCGAGAACCGCCAGGAAACCGAAACGATCAGGAACAGGAGGAAAAAGCCCCGTGCCAGAGCAGGTTGCTTTCGCATGATGATGGGAGTCTCCATGCTGCGCACACAGGCGCGGAATCGCACGGTACTCCGGAGCCGATGCCTACTACCAGCGGTAGTAGGCACACTCAGCGAAAGTGCCACCCTTTATTGCGGAGGAAGCAGCGGCTGGGGACTCAAAGGGGATACAAATGAAAACGGGGAACGGGAGTGGTTTCTCCCGTTCCCGGCGTCAAGAAGTGAATTCTCTCAGATCAGGTTGGATCGGGTCAGGCTCAGGACCTGGAAACCCAGGTCCTGAACCCAAAGATTCACTACTAGATTGGGTTGGTGCTCGTCCCGCAAGTGGAAATCACCCCTGTGCCGTACTGAATCACGCCCGAGCTGTCGCTGCAGAAGTAGCGCTGTCCGGTCGTGCCAGCGGTGACCGGAGATGCATAGGTGGCGTAAGACGGAGCGGGTGTTCCGGTGCAACCTCCGGTTGATAGGAACGAGAAGCTGTAGCCGCTCTTCACGCCGCTAGCCAGGTTGGCATCGATCAGACCGGCTGCGGTCGACGTCGCCGTGCCGCTGCCGCTGCCACCCAACACACCCAGAGTGCAGGCAAAGCCCGCATTGGGATAAGTGGTGTTGTAGGTGATCTCAGCCGTGTTCAGCGTACGCAGCGAACCCACCGCGGAAGCTTCGTTGGCCGCGATGCGCGAGCGCAGTAAGTTGGGAATGGCGATTGCCGCGATGATCAAGATGATCGCAACCACGATCAACAGCTCGATCAGTGAGAATCCTCTCTTCTTGTTCTGTTTCTTGTGCTTCTTCATTTCTCCCTGTCTCCTCATGTTTTGACGGAACCTTATTGCAGCCTTCCACCGCCTCCCGATTGCAGCCCTGGTGCCACTCGCTTCCACGGTAGCACCCAGTAGATTCAGCAGGTTACAGGCGGTCAAGCTGCCGGAAGATGGGAAAGGCCCGCCGGCTTGGCAGTTTTTGTCATTCCGACCGACAAAATCTGGCAACCTGGGGAACCCGCGGGAGGATCACGGCCCAGCTCGGCGTGATACTTTGTTATCCAGCCGCCGATGCACGATCGCGTTTTTGATCCGTCGCAGGTTCACAAACTGGAAGCCCCCGAGCGGCTTCGATGGCTGCCGCCCGGCGAGGTACTCGGCTGGCTTGAATTGCGCCCAGGCATGACCGTGGCCGACATCGGGGCCGGCACAGGGTACTTCGCCATTCCCCTCGCACGGGCGATTGCTCCCACGGGCCGGGTGTGGGCTGTGGACCTGCAACCGGAGTTGCTCGAGATGCTGCAGGGCAAATTGGCCAAGCCCGATGCGCCCGCAAACATCGTGACATTGCAGGGCACAGCCAGTTCGACGGAGTTGGCGGACAGCAGTTGCGATGTGGCGCTGCTAGCCAACGTCTGGCATGAGTTGGACGACCCTGCCGCCGCCCTCGCCGAACTGGCGCGCATCCTCAAGCCGGGTGGAAGAATCGCCGTTCTGGACTGGCGCCCGGACGTCGAGCGTCCGCCTGGTCCGCCCCTGGAGCACCGCCTGTCCGCACGCGAGGTGCAGCGCTTCTTCGAGGACCACGGCAAACGGGTGAATGCGCTACGCAACGTGGGGCAATACAGCTACCTGGTCCTGGCGAGCTGACCGCGCCCATCCAGATTGACTCCAGCGGTAGGCACATGTATGTTGGCGGCCAATGCCCGCCGACTCGCCCAGGCACCCCGGCCAGGAGAAGAAAATATGAGCAGCGCCGCTTCCGTCGAGAGTTTATCCCGGCCCTGGCATGAGGGTTTGACCGCCAAGCACTGGCGAGTCTTGATCGCCAGCTTCATGGGATGGGTGTTTGACGGCTACGAGGCCTATGCCCTCATCGTGGCGCTTCCCTTCGCCCTGCGCGCGCTGCTGCCGCCGGCGGAGTTGAAGTCGGCGCCGGTATGGGCGGGCATCGCCATCGGCATCACGCTGTTGGGGTGGGGCATCGGCGGGGTGATCGGCGGCACCATGGCGGATTACATCGGCCGCAAGCGCATGATGGTGTACTCCGTGCTGCTGTACGGAATCCTCAGTGGCCTCACAGCCTTGAGCACGAGCTTCTGGATGCTGGCCGGATTGCGCTTCCTCACCGGGCTGGCCCTGGGGAGCGAGTGGAGCACCGGGGTCTCGATGGTGGCGGAGACCTGGCCCGACCGCGCGCGTCCCAAGGGCGCCGGGTTGCTGCAGTCGGGCTTCGGCTGGGGCACTTTGCTGGCGGCGTTGATCTGGTGGGGGCTGAGCCGCTTCAATTTTCTCGGACCCCAGACTTGGCGGCTGATGTTCGTGGTCGGCGCCATCCCGGCGTTCTTCACCCTGTATATACGCCGCGCCATCGACGAGTCGGAGCGCTGGCAGAAGGCGGTGCGCGAACAGCGTTGGGCGGCCACCGAGCAGGCCAGCGACATGGTCAAGAAACCGTCGCGCCGTCCGTTCAGCCTGGCCGAGATCTTCCGCGAGCGCGAGAGCCGCAAGCGCGTTCTGCTGGCCTTCCTGATGTCGCTCGCCACCATGGTCGGCTGGTGGGCCATCTCCAGTTGGCTGCCGGTATTCACCCAGGGACTGGCCCGGGCCCAGGGATACGCTAATCCCGTGGTGTGGGGCGCGCGCGCCGCCCTCTTCTATACCAGCGGCGCGGTAGTCGCTTATTTGATCTCGGGGTTCGTGGCAGATGCCATCGGGCGCAGGATGTTTCTGTTCCTGACCTACGCCGGCGCGCTGGTGATGACGCCGGTTACCTACCTGTGGACGCACTCGGTCGAGCGCATGATGTTTGTTGCCTGCATCAACGGTTTCTTCACCCTGGGCTGCGCTTACTCCTGGATGGCCATCTACCCGGTAGAACTGTTTTCGAGTTCCGTGCGTTCGACCGCCTCGGCGTTCGTGTTCAACGCCACCCGCTTGATCGCGTGGGTGTTCCCCATTATCGCGGGAACCATCATCCAGCGCTTCGGCGGTATCCCCCGGGCAGCGATGACTCTCGGGCTGATCTATGTTCTGGGATTGGTCGTCCCCTGGTTCGTCCCGGAGACCACGGGTAAACCCCTGCCGGAGTGAACCTATTTCGCCGCCCGTTTTTCCAAAGGATGAGTGGCATCCAGATCCAGGTTCAGTTCCAGGACGTTGACCCTGGGCTCGCCGAGAAAGCCAAGCTGCCTGCCTTCCGTGTGCTTGGCCAGCAGGCGCCGCAGCTCGTCCTGGCTCACGCCCCGCTCGCGGGCCACACGCGCGACCTGGAAGTCCGCTGCCGCTGGAGAGATGTCCGGATCGAGACCGGAAGCGGAGGTGGTAACCAGGTCGATTGGCACGGGCGTTCCGGGGTTCTCCGCCTGCAAAGACGCAACGTCCTGCTTCACGCGATCAATCAGTTTCTGGTTGGTGGGGCCAAAATTGGAGCCGCCGGAGTTCGTGGCATCATAGCCGTTATTGCCGGCGGCGGACAGGCGCGGGTGGAAGTATCCCGCTCCCGTGAAGGCCTGCCCGATGATGCGCGAGCCGACCACCTTTCCGTTGCGCTCGATGAGCTGGCCGTTAGCTTTGTGCGGGAACAACACCTTCGCCAATCCGGTCACAACCAGCGGGTAAATGATCCCCAGGAGAACCGTGGTCACGATGGTCATCAATACGGCAGTAACAAGATTTTTTTTCATTGCCGACTCCACTTACGCCAGCCCGACGCGCGTGATCAGCACGTCGATCAGCTTGATTCCGATGAAGGGCACGATGATGCCGCCCACGCCGTAAATCCAGAGATTGCGCCGCAGCAGCGCCGCCGCCCCCATGGGGCGGTACTTCACGCCGCGCAGCGCCAGCGGGATGAGGGCGATGATGATGAGCGCATTGAAGATCACCGCCGACAGGATCGCCGACGCCGGCGTCTGCAAGTGCATGATGTTGAGCGCGTTCAGCACCGGGAAGGTGCCCGCGAACATGGCGGGAATGATGGCGAAATACTTGGCCACGTCGTTGGCGATCGAGAACGTGGTCAGCGAACCGCGGGTCATCAGCAGTTGCTTGCCGATCTCCACCACCTCGATCAGCTTGGTGGGGTTGGAATCCAGGTCCACCATGTTGCCGGCTTCCTTGGCGGCCTGGGTACCGGTGTTCATGGCCACGCCGACGTCGGCCTGAGCCAGGGCGGGAGCGTCGTTGGTGCCGTCACCGGTCATCGCCACCAGCTTCCCGGCAGCCTGCTCGCGCTTGATCAGGTCCATCTTCTCTTTGGGAGTGGCCTGGGCCAGGAAGTCATCCACGCCGGCTTCGCGCGCGATGGCCGCGGCCGTCAGAGGATTGTCGCCGGTAATCATCACGGTGCGGATTCCCATGGCGCGAAGCTGATCGAAGCGCTCGCGCATGCCGCCCTTGACGATGTCCTTGAGCTCGATTACTCCCAGCGCCCCGCGGCGCTTCTCCGCCACCACCAGCGGAGTGCTGCCGCTGCTGGCGATGCGGTCGACCGTCTCCTGGACCTCCTTGTGCAGCTCGCCGCCGTTCTGGCGGATGTAATTGGCGATGGCATCGACCGCGCCTTTGCGGATTTCGAAGCCGTTCAGGTTCACGCCCGACATGCGGGTCTGGGCCGTGAAGGGAATGAACTCCGCCTGGTGCGACGCGAGTTCGCGGCCGCGAATGCCGTACCGCTCCTTGGCCAGCACGACGATCGAGCGGCCCTCGGGAGTCTCATCCGCCAGCGAAGAGAGCTGAGCCGCATCGGCCAGCTCCATTTCCGTCACCCCCGGCGCGGGAATGAATTGCGAGGCCTGGCGGTTGCCCAGCGTGATGGTGCCGGTCTTGTCCAGGAGCAAGGTGTTGACGTCGCCGGCCGCTTCCACGGCGCGGCCGGACATGGCTAGGACGTTGTGTTGAATAAGGCGGTCCATGCCGGCGATGCCGATGGCGGAGAGCAGCCCGCCGATGGTGGTCGGGATCAGGCACACCAGCAACGACACCAGCACGAACACGGTTTGCGGAGAGCCGGAGTAAATGGCGAACGGCTGCAGGGTCACCACCGCCAGCAGGAAGATGATGGTCAGGCCGGCCAGCAGGATGTTGAGCGCAATCTCATTCGGCGTTTTCTGCCGCTCGGCGCCTTCGACCAGCGCGATCATCCGGTCAATGAACGTCTCGCCGGGCTTCGAGGTGATCTTCACGACGATCCGGTCGGACAGCACCTTGGTACCGC
>JBIOFT010000041.1:0-24901 GCA_044447375.1 Terriglobales bacterium
CGGTTAAAGAAATACTCGTACAGCGATCCGTGGAAGTTGTTGGTGCCGCTCTTGATGACGGTGTTGAACTGTCCACCGGAGGAGTGGCCGTATTCAACACTGAACTGGTTCTCCAGCAGCGTGAACCCGCCAACCGCGTCGTTGGGAACGCTGGTTAGAGCTCCCGTCACGGTCTTGGCGTTGTTGTCCACGCCTTCGATCGTGAAGTTATTGTTGCGTGGACGCATGCCGCCGACCGACGGACCGGTGCCGAGGCCCATGTCACTTGCATTGCTGACGTTCGGGCTCAGCAGAGAGAGGTTCAAAACCCCGCCTCCCTGTCCAAGGCCCGTGAGCCCCAGGTTCCCGGAGAAGATTTCACCGTAGTTGGTCCCGAGCTGCGCCGTTGTGGTGTCGATCTGGGGTGCGACGCCGGAAACTTCCACGGTAGTCGCAACTCCGCCCACCTTCAGCGTTACGTTCAAGGTGTTGACTTTGTTGAGTTCAACGGCGACGTCGTGGACGATCTCGGCGCTGAAGTTCGGCGCTGTTACGGTGACCTCATAGTGCCCGATCGGCAGGTTCCCCAGCCGGTACTCGCCGTTGCCCCTGGTGGTCGTACTGAGCTTCAAGCCTGTGCTCGGATTGAGAGCCTCGACTTTAGCGCCATCCACAACGGCGCCCTTCTCATCCACGACCGTGCCGGTCAGGTCGCCGCTGATCTGCTGCGTGAACCCTGAGACGGAAAGCAAGCCGACGATGACCGCTAATATGATCGCCAGCGCAAACCTTTCAATAGTGGTTCTTGCCATACGCTTGGTTCCTCCTGATTTTGGAAAAGCTCATTGGCGCCTGTGAAAGACCTGGATCGTGGCGAATGGTGGCTAGCCGGCCGAGTTGGGATCGTGGACGAAACGCAGGTGTAACCTGCTTCGCGAAATGGCGCGCTGTAGCGTCCCTTACCCTGTCGTGCTCACCCCACGCGGATTCGGGAAGAGCAATGGCACAGCCACGAAATGGCCTGTTGGGACGAACGGCCGCAAACTCTTGGCAAGAGGTGGTGATTTGCTGGTGCGACTACGCGCCTCGCGATGGCATGCGGATCGGTAGCGATAACTGGCTGGTCATTTTTCTTCAGATATTTGTAGAAACGAAGATCTGTCTATGCAATTACGGAAGTCGTGACCGGAGGCAGGAATTGCGATGTAAACGGCGGCGTAACTTCTGCCAAAGGCGGATTTGGACGACGATAGTGTGATCAGGACCCCGCGGGGACCTACCAATCCTCGTAGTTCGCCATCGGAACTGCAAGATTTCATGGCCGGAGGTTGCCATTGGTCGTTTGGCTCGTAACAGCGGGCGAGTCGTTCCTTTGTGGTGAAGGCCAGCGATTTGACGTGATGGGGCACGGCAGATCGAGAAGCCAACGGTAGAACTGGAGGAACTTTCCTGCATTCTCCTGAGTGGCACGTGGCGTGCTTAAAGTAAGGCGCACTCAAGTGGGGGCCGGCTTTCCGGCCATCGACGGTTTATCATGAAATCGAGCCCATCCTCGGAGGCGGACGATGGTTGGCGATCGCCCCAATACTCCGAGTGCCGATGGCGTCCCGGCGCGGCCGCAGAGAGCGGTGAATGAGCGTCGCATTTGCATCAAGTGCAAAGGACGCATTGTATTTCTTGGGCGGGACGAGATCCGCTGGATCGAGGCCGCGGGAAACCATCTCAACCTCCACACGGATGGGGAAACCTACGTCATTCGCGACACCATGGCGGCGTTCGCGGCCAGGCTCGACGCCGACCGCTTCGTCCGCATCCACCGCTCCGTCATCGTCAACATACGCTGCATCCGCGAACTGAGGCCTTGGTACACCGGCGAGTGCGTCCTGACCCTGACGGACGGAAAAGAACTGACCTTAAGCCGCAAATACCGTTCGGCGCTCGACCAAATCACCGCCGAGGGCGGGTGCGCCAAACGAGCCGGGGCCCCTCCCGGCCTCGTGGTCGTCGCTATAAGACAGGAATGCGAGAAGTGCAACGCGCCCCTGCCCCCGAACGCCGCGGCCTTCATCTGCAGGCGCAACTGTACCTTTTGTTCGCGCTGCACCGAGGCTATGAACCACCTGTGCCCCAACTGCGGCGGCGAATTGTTTTCCCGACCTGCGGGGAAGAAATAGATGAATGCGGCTTAACCGCCACGGAAAACGCCTCCCGTTCGATTCCTGGCGCGCTCACCCACCCGATACCGACCGAATGCCGCAACCGCTCATGGCAAAGCTTTGTCCAATGAATGCGCTTGTTCGCAGCTCGAACGGGGCGCGGCTGGAAGGCGATCGCACGTGAGATGAAGCTCGGGGTCGGGACGGTGTTGCGGGCGGCTCAGCAGGCGCCAAGCCCAGTTCAGACCAATGAACCTCAGGCACGTTGCCCTCCCCGTGGAATTCATCCACCATTTACAAGTCGTATTCCCACTTCATGCCATCTATTGATTAGGCGGCGAGGGGCACGAGCCCTGCTGCTACCATCGCGACGGGACGGGGTCGGGAGCACATGAGAGACGTATGGATCGCGGCTGCGGCCATGACCCGCTTCGGCCGGCGGTCTGAAACCTTGGAAGACTTGATGGCCGACGCCGCGCTGGAGGCGCTGCGCGAGGCCGACCGCCAGCCCGACGGCCTGGTGGTCACTGCCATGGCCCCGGAGGAGTTTGTGGGCGAGGGCAACTTCGCCTCCCACATCGGCACCTACATCGGGCTCTCGCATGTTCCCGGCTTGCGCGTCGAAACCGCCACCTCGTCGGGCGCTGCGGCGCTCTATGCCGGACTTGCCCTGATCGCCTCCGGATTCCACAACCACGTGCTGGTGGTGGGCGGCGAGAAGATGACGCACGTTTCCACCCCGCGCGTTTCCGAGATCATCAGCCGCGTCATCGACCCCCACGAGCGCTCCTACGGCGCCACCATGCCGGCGCTGGCCGGTATGGTGGCCCGCGCCGCGCTCGCCAAGGGCCTCTTCACGGAGATGGATATGGCGCGCGTCGCGGTCAAGAACCACGCCCATGGCGCGCGCAATCCGTACGCGCATTTCCAGCAGCCGGTGACGCTGGAGGAAGTGATGAGCAGCCGCCTGATCGCCGACCCGCTGCGGTTGCAGCACTGCTGTCCCATTTCCGACGGCGCAGCGGCGGTCCTGCTCACCTCCGACCCCACAGGCCTGAAGCTGGCGGGCATGGGCCAGGGCAGCGATTACCTGGCGATTCGCTATCGCAGTTCGCTCACCGGCTTCCGCGCCACGCAGGACGCGGCTAAAGCCGCTTTCAAGATGGCCGGCTTCGGACCCGAGCGCGTGCAGGTGGCCGAGATCCACGATGCCTTCGCTCCGTTCGAGATCCTGGCGCTGGAAGACACTGGGCTGTTCCCGCCGGGCAAGGCCACCAGAGCTATCCAGAACGGTGAGTTGACGCTGGAAGGGCGCCTGCCCGTGAACCCCTCGGGCGGATTGAACGCCCGCGGCCACGCCCTGGCCGCCACCGGCCTGGCGCAGGTGGTCGAACTGGCGTGGCAGCTCACCGGCCGTGCGGTGGGGCGTCAGGTGAAGGCAACCGTGGGCCTGGCTCACTCGATTGGTGGCATGGCGACCAACAACTGGGTAACGCTAGTGGAGCAGGTGGCGTAATGGAAACCATCGCAGGCTCCCGCTGTCCGGATTGCGGTTGGGTGGTCGCGCCGCCAGCGCGCATCTGTCCCCGGCACCCGGTGGAGATGGCCCCGGTGGAGATTTCCGGCTACGGCTCGGTGCTTTCCTACACCACGTTGACGGTCGTTCCCGAGGGATTCAAGCCGCCTTTGCACATCGCGGTGGTGGAACTGCCCGGCGGCGCGCGCATCTTCTGCCACGGCAAGGAAACCCGCGCCCTGAGGATCGGACGGCGGGTGGCCATCGAGCAGGTGGACGGCATCTTCTACTTCGCCAACCTCGGGATCGCCGACCGCGTAAGCCTCTTCTGGAAACGCCGGGGCGCCGCTCCCGAACGCACCCGGGATGCGCTCAAGAGCGCGGTCAAGCGCTTCTTCGATGTGTACAAGAGGCCCATCGGCGAAACCACCCCGCCCGCTGAGAACGGCGCTCGGACCAACGAGGAAGAAAAGAACGACCGCCCCATCGAAAAGCGCTAGCGCACTCCCACCAGCGTCTGCCGAATGAGCGCGGGCAGGCTGCGGGGATTTCCCAGCGTGCGCTTCACCATCTTCCAGGTGTGGCGACTGGTTGGCTTGATGCCGTCGCGCGTGAGCACGTGCGTCGCATCGTCGATGGTGTAGAAGTAGCGCCAGTAGAGGCCGTTTTCGAAGTCAGCGGGATTGGTCTCGCAACCCAGCCGGCAGTTGCGCGCGGCTTCCTCGCCCGCCAGCATGGCTTCGCGGCCACCGGCGTAGTGCGAATGATCATGGTTCTGATGGATGGCAAGCACCACCGCGGTTGCGTCCACCACCACTGCGCCGACGGCGTGCGCCTTCCAGATGAGCCAGTTGTCCCACCAGAAGCGTCCCAGGGCCATCTCCGGCAAGGACGGGTAGAGGTTGCGCGGGAAGACGAAGTAGTCGATCGAGCGGGCGATGTTCATTGTGCCCTGGCTCAGGGCGCGGCTGCGCAGGGAGGCTTCCCAGCCGTCGGCGTCGAACCGCAGCGGCTCGGCGAGGTCGAGGTCCAGCCTGCGGCCCACCATCAGGAACTTATCGCGGAAGCGGGCGATGCGCTCCACCGCCTGCGGGAAATCGGCCAGCAGAATGATGTCGGAATTCACGTAACAGAGCGTGTCGTGCGCGGCCACGGATTGCGCCTGCCGAAAAAGGTCGCCCATCAGGGGCGTGCCGAACTCGTTGCGGCGGACGTTGGGGATGTGCCGCAAGCCGAATTCCTGCGCGATCTCCGCTGTGCCTTCGTCGTCGCCGAACAGCAGGATCTCGGGCGCCGGCTTGAGCTCGGTCCAGCTCCGGATGGCGTTGCGCTGGATGGTTTCGATGTGGCCCCGAAAAGGCTTTGGCAGGCCGAAGAGGGTCAGCGAGGCGCTTTGAGAGTTGTTTCCAGTCATTTCGTCGGAGGGGCTTCGCACGCTCCCAACACAAGATAACGCACGCCCGGCTGCCGCTCCAGGTGCTTCAGCAGGCGCCAGCAATCGACCACTGTCCGCGGTGTGCCGGGGCGTGCCCACTGTTCCGCGGGGATCGAGGCGAACTCGCGCCACGGCGTAGTGATCACCACCAAATCCGCTTGCGCGATGCACTCTTCCGCACGCACCGCGAACTGCACCTTGTCGCCCAGCACGCGCGCAGAATTCTCTTCCCCGACGGGATCATAGGCGATCACCGCCACGCCGCGCTGCGCGAGTTCCTTGGCCAGCAGCAGGCCGACAGCTTCGTCGACCACGTCCGTGCCCGGCTTGTACGTAAGCCCGAGCACGCCCACCGGTCCCGGAGAATGTTGCTGCACGAAATCGGCGAGCCACTCGACCTGCCAGCGATTGAAGTGGTCCACGCTCTGGGCCAGCTCGGGCGAAGTTCCCACCTGGCGCGCCAGCGCCGCCATCGCCAGGTTGTCACGCGGAAAGCAGGGGCCCCCGTAGCTGATGGCGCCCTTCAGGTACTTGCCGCCGATGCGGGTGTCGAGGCCGAGCGCGGAGGTGATGACGTCCACGTCCGCTCCCGGCAGGCGCTCGCTGATGCGCGCCAACATGTTGGCGAAGCTGATCTTGGTGGTCACGTAGGTATTGACCGCCAGCTTGGTGATCTCGGCGTTGACGAAGTTCATGCGCGCCACCGCCGGCTGATTCTCGCAGACTTGCCGGTAGAGCGCCTCCAGCGCGTCGCCGGCGCGGCGGTCGGATTCCCCGATCAGCAGCATGTCGGGATTCAGGAAGTCGCGGATCACGCTGCCTAGCGCGATGAACTCGGGGCTGTAACACAGCCCGAAATCCGCGCCGCAACGCTTGCCGCTCGCCTGCTCGAGCTGGGCGCGGACGCAGCTACCCGTCGATCCCGGCATCACCGTGCTGGTGAGCGAGACCACGTGGTAGCCCTTTTTCGACGCGAGCGCTCGCCCGATCTCCCGGCATATCGGCTCGACGTACTTCAGCGAAAAGCCGCCGCCCGGTTCGCTGGGGGTCGAGACCACGATGAAGGTTATGTCCGCCTGCGCTACTGCCGGCCCGATCTGCTCGATTGCGGTCAGCCGGCCATCGACTTTAGCCAGCAGTTCAGCCAGACCCGGCTCGGGAACCGGCGGCTTGCCGTGGTTGATGGCGTCCACCTTACGCTTGTCCGCGTCCACGCCGATCACGGTCACGCCGCGCGCCGCCATGCACGCTGCCAGCGGAGCGCCAAGTTTCCCCAGGCCGATGACGCACACTTTCGCGGACATCAGCCGGCCTCCGCCGTCAGGCACAGGTGCCAGCCGAATCGCTTCTCCAACCAGCGGAACGCCGGTTGCGGCAGCCAGCTCCACGGCCAGGCCTTGACGTAGCGGTACTGGACATAATCGACGATGCGGTAGGGGAAGATATGGTCCACGAAAAGATCGGTCACGCGGAAGCCGCGCGACTCCACCAGCCGCCGGGCTTCACGCCGCGAATAGGTGTAAGTCACCGGGCATCCGCTCTGTGCTTCCGAGTGCCGGGCGACCAGTTCCGCCGTCCGCCAGAACTGTCCGCGGCCGTAGCCCAGCACGATCCACAGCACCTTCCACGAGTAGCGGTGATAGACCATGAGCTTGAGCGTCGAGCCCGCGGCCGCATACCGCCGAGCCTCCGCCAGCACGCGCTCGGGATGCGGCGTGTGATGGATGACCCCGAAGGAATAGATCAGGTCGTAGGTTTGCTTGGGTACGAACGACGTGAGTTCTTCCGCGCTGCCGCTAAAGAACCGCACCCGCTCCTGTAGCCCGTAGACCTCGACCCGCTGGCGCGCGATCTCCAGCGAATTGGCGGACAGGTCCACGGCCGTGACTGCGGCGCCGTGGCGCGCGAAGTTGACGGTATCGGTGCCGATGCCGCAGCCGATCTCCAGCACCTTCTTGCCCCGCCAGCATTCGAACTCGGCGAAGCGTGGAATGTGCGGTTCGACGAAATACTTGCGCGCCTCGACCTCGTCGAAGTAGGCGCGCGTGCCCACCGGCTGCGGCGAGTGCCGGATGTTGCACGGACGACGGTCCCAGTATTGGCGCACCTCTTCGATGTCATTCGAAGAAGAACTCATCGTACCGCGGCTCACGTCGTTTTCCATCTGGCCTTGCTTTAGCGAAATGCCTAACCTTGCACGAAAAAACGGCTTGATCCAGACCCGCGGACTACCTGCAGCCCGCGACCGATCAGCTTATCCTCATCGCAAAGGACGCTGGACAAGGTACAGGTTCACACACTTGTTCGGATCGGAGCCACAGACATGAATAATGGGGACTGGCTGCTGCGAACCCACAATGCAGCGCAGATCGGCAGGTGTCGCGTCAACATAGATCAACCTTAAGTACCACAAAAACGCGTCTTCACTCTGCCCCGGCCCCAGGACAAAGAATACACTGTCGCGATCTTCTCCCCCCATGTTCGATGTCCGCCGGGGGTCTTCTGCAAGCAATGAGCGGATCTTCGCCGGTATATCGTCGCATGGCGGGAGATGCCAGCCGTCGCGCCTCGAAAGCGAATGAAACGTGAAAAACTGCAGATCAGGGCGGCGAACAACCAGACCGGCATAGACAAGCGGGGAAAAGACGGCCGCATGGGGCGGAATTCGGGCCGCGAGGAGATCCACCGATCGGGTCACTGTAGGCAGAGCGGCGGCTTTCTTCGCTTTGTACACGTGAAAGATGCCGCTACAGCACAGCGCCACTATGCACACGAGCTTGGTCGGACGGCTCGGCAGCCCTCGGACGCCGGCTGCCGAAACCACGGCGAGCGCCGGAAGTGCGTATACCAGGTAATAATACGGATTCTTGCCTTGCACAAGGATCGCGAGACTGAGCAATGGGGCGACTGTCAGAGTAATGAGCACAGCGCGCTCACGCCCCCGCGCCCGCAAGATGGCCCTGATTACAAATGGCAGGAGAACAAGTGTGGGAACCCCAGCCCCAACGCTGGCGTACCGCCTCCATTCGCCGGCCAACGATGCCAGCCACGCAAGCCATCCATGCCCGACGCTCGAGGTAACGAAGTAATGTGCGGCAATCGATCGAAAATCAGCCATGTGACTTCCGATCCAGGCTAGTTGCGGCAAAATTCCGACCACCGCCCCGATCACGTAATGCCAGAGATCTGGCCAGCGTCGCGCTTGGGCAAGTAAAACGATGCACACTATTCCTACCCAGATAAATATCGGATGGATGCCGCCCGCGAGGCCAGAGAGGACGCCCGCCAGGAGCGGGAACCCACGCGTTGCCGCGACCAAGGCCCAGATCGCGAAAGCGAGTGCGACGCAATCCATACGGCCGAAGCGGATCTTGACAAACCACGGCGCAAGGGTGAGTACGACCGGCGCGATATATGCGTTCGCGCCCGCGATGCGGCGGGCGAGAACATAAATTCCGACCAGACAGCACGTCCCAAACAGAAAGCTGATCCCGCGCACGGTCGCTTCCGTCGAAAATGGTGACAGGGCAAAGAGCGCCGAGCCGATTGCATTGAAGGTGAAAAAAATACTGCTGCCTTCGTGGAATGCCGCCCAACTGAATCCATTGCCACGCAGCCGCTCAAATACCGCCAGGTACAACCAGCTCTCATCCTCGTAATAGTGCGGGTAGGTGGTCAGTGCGATCACAGCCGGCATCGCGAATAATGCGAGAGTGGCGATGAAGAACGCGCCGCCGCTGTTTTCGATCTCATCTTTGCCCTCTGTGTGCGGGAGAGCAGCGCGTTCATCGTGACGCTCAACACCGCTCTGCTCCAGCGGATCGTTGGGCTGGCTCGCTTGTGGACTCATCTCCATTCCGCTTCGAAACAGATTGATCAACTCTAGCCGTGATATTCTAAAGCCCATTGGGCTCCGCGCGCCGTACGGAATTCCTGCCACACTTAAGGAACACATCCAGTGAGCGAGTCGTTGTCCAACGCTCTCCCGGCCACCGAGAGCGAGCCGTTGCCCGCGGAGAAATCTCGGGTCGCACCCCCGAGCGCCATATGGCAAGGTTTGCTGCGCCGCATTGACTTCGCCTTGCTGCCGATTCTCGCCTTGCCGCTGGTGATCCTCAAACTGGATGACACCTGGCTCTTCGCCTATAGCGCCAGCCCACAAGGGTTTATCGACCCCTGGATTTACTTCGGATACTTTCTCGATCTGACCCAGCATCTGCGGACCATCCGCAGCGGGTACTTCGCCGGCCGCATTTCCTGGATTCTGCCAGGATTTCTGGCGTATCGTCTCTTTCCGCCGCTCGCTGCTGCCTACATTCTCCACGTGGCTTTCTACTGGATTGCGGTGGTGTCCCTGTATCTGATCCTGAAGAACACGGTGAGCCGGCGGGCCGCTCTGCTGGCGGCCCTCCTGATGGGCTGTTACTCCTATTTCCTGTGGGCGATCGGTTGGGATTACGTGGACGGGGCGGCCCTCACCTATGTTCTGTCGACTCTCTGTGCGCTGACCTACGCAGCCAAGGCCGAGCGCCCGCGGCGCTGGCTGTTGGTGAGCGGCGCCGTCTTTGGACTGGCGATCTATTGCCAGTTCTTCCTGATCAGCTTCGCACCACTCTTCGCCCTTTACTATCATTTTGCCCAGCGTGAATACGGGAGGAACGTACTGGCTTCCAGTGTCCGCTCTGTCGCGCACGGACTGTTGGCATTGACCCTGTTCTTCGCCGCTATCAATCTGGCTCTCAAAGCTGCGCCGCTGTTCTTTATTCTGCCTTCGTTGAGCGCGGGGGGAAAGCTCGTCGGGAAGGGAAACCTGTGGATGAACTGGTCCCTGGACTGGATCAGGGGCGCCGGCTGGCTGCTGTTTCCCGCCGTGACCTTGCTGGGCGCCTTCCTGTTTGTGAACGTGCGAGGCTGGCGGCCGACTCGGCACGGCGGCTTCCGCCTGCTCTGGCAGGCATATTTCGTGCTCAGTGCTTTAATCATGCTGCTGTGGCAAGTGTCGGGCCAGCCCGTCTTAGCGTTGCCCTATTACACCAGCTTGCTCATTCCGGCAATGTTCCTGGCGCTGGGGGCGCAGCTTGCCCCGGTCCTGGAGCGTCTCAGCCGCCGGCAATTTGCCGCGCTTTGCTGTGGCGCCGCCATCATCCTGCTGTGGCCGTTTGTGGTGCCATTGCATTCTGAATCCATGGCAGTGATCCAGCAGCATCGTTGGTTATGGCCGGCAGTCCTGGGAACGGCTGGAGTGGCCTTGCTGGCTCGGCGGGTGCGATATACCAGCGCGCTCGCCGTCCTGCTGGTCTGTGCCGCTTGCGGTACTCTGAACCTTGCCACCGGCACCAGAACCTGGGGCCGGGCTGGCGAGCCCGATGATCCCGCGCTGCAGAAGCAGGCTTTTCTCACGGTGGTGGACAGCGTTCGCGCGGTACAGCAAATCGATCCCAGCGGCCAACTGTTCTTCTGGTATGACGTGGAGGCACGCTTAGGCCATCTGCATCGCTCGGTGGCTTCCACCTTTTTGTGGTCGCGCCGGCTGGTGAGCGAGAGCTTCCCTTTGCTCGGAGCCAAGGCTGAGACGCCTTACCTGAAGCTTAAAATCCCGCCGCCCCACACGCGAATTGCCATCCTCACGGTGGATGAAGCGGCCCTCGAGAAGGCGGAACAATCCTTGCGAGAGGTGGGCCTCACCGCACGCTTCATCGGTCAAAGAAGGATCAGCGAGGGACCGATCTCCTGGAACATGATTCTGATCGAGACCGAAAAGGCAAACTGAATCGCGACCAAACCCTCAGATCTCCCTTCCTGCCGGGTAATTCACGGCGGCACGCCAAACCTGCCGCCGTGGCTTAGGGTCCTCGGTTGCGAGGGCCCCCGCAAGCAGCGGCGCCAGCAAGTGCGTGTCGGCGAGGAAGCCATCGTGTCCGTGCTCGGAAACCAGCTCCAGATACCGGCTGTGAACGCCGGCCGCGCGCAGCCGCGCCGCCAGCGCCTGCACGTCGGCGGCGGGGAACAGCCAGTCCAATGAGATCCCGACCAACAGTACCTTGGCGCGGATCCGCTCGAGCGCCTGCTCCTCCGAGGCGTAACCGTGCGCCAGGTCGAAGGTATCCATGGCCTTCGAGATCACCAGATAGGTGTTGGCGTCGAAGCGCTCCACCAGTTTTCCGCCCTGGTAATCGAGGTAGCCGGCGATGTCGTAGCGGTTCTCCAGCGTAGCCAGTGGATCCTCGCCGTTACGGTTGGGCTTGCGCGCGAAGCGCTGGTGGAAGAGTGACGCCGATTTGTAGGTACACATGGCGATGGAGCGCGCGATCCCCAGCCCTCGGGCCGGTTGCTCGTCGTAGCGTCCGCCGCGCCAGTCGGGATCGAGCTGGATCACCTGCCGCTGCAGATGGTTGAGCGCCAGGCCCATGGCCGAGAGCGGCGTGGCGCCGATGGCGACTGCGGTCCCCACCTGCTCAGGGAAGTCCACCGCCCACTGCAAGGCCTGCATGCCGCCGATGGAGCCGCCAATCACCACGCTCAGCCGCTCCACGCATAGGTGCGCCAGCAGCAGCGCCTGCGCCCGCACCATGTCGCGGATCGTCACCAGCGGGAAGTTCGGTCCATAGGGCTTGCCGGTGCGCGGCTCGATGGAGGCCGGGCCGGTCGAGCCGTAGCACGAACCCAGCACGTTGATCCCGATCACGCAGCCGCGATCGGTATCGAATGGACGCCCGGCGCCAAACATGCCCGGCCACCAATCGGCCACGCGCGCCGAGCCCGAGAGCGCGTGGCAGACCAGGATCGCCTCTTCCCGCAGCTTGCCGTAGACCGCGTAGCGCAGCGTCAGCGGCTGCAGCGCCCCGCCGGATTCCAGGCGAAACGGCTCATCCGCCGCAAAAGTAAAATCGCCTTCCAGTGTCGGTTCTACGCTCATAACTACCTCCCTGCGGCCGCGACCGGCGCCACTTCGATCGAAGGCGTGGCCGGTTTGCGACCACCGCTCTGCGATTTGGTCAGCGCCTGGTCGAGATCGGCGATGATGTCGTTCACGTCCTCGATGCCGACGGAGAGCCGCACCAGCTCCGGCGTAGTGCCCGTCGCGCGCTGCTCGGCTTCGCTCAACTGTTGATGGGTGGTCGATGCCGGATGGATGACCAGCGACTTGGCATCGCCGATGTTGGCCAGCAGGCTGAACAGCTTCAGCGAATTGATGAACGCGCGCCCGGCCTCCAGGCCGCCGCGAATGCCAAAGGTGATCAGCGCGCTCGCCCCGTTCGGCAAGTACTTTCGCGTCAGCTCGTACCACGGGCTCTTGAGCAGACCGGGATAATTCACCCACTCCACATCCGGATGTTGGGTGAGGAACGTGGCCACGGTGAGCGCGTTCTCCGAGTGGCGCTGCATGCGGAGGTGCAGCGTCTCCGCGCCCTGCAGCAGCAGGAAGGCGTTGAACGGCGAGAGGCACGCCCCGGTATCGCGCAATCCCTGCACCCGCGCCTTGAGGATGAAGGCCAGCGGCCCGAATGCTTCGGTGAACGACACGCCGTGGTACGACGGGTCGGGCTCGACGAACTGCGGGAAGCGTCCAGACTTTTTCCAGTCGAAGCGGCCGCCGTCCACAATCACGCCGCCGATCGAATTCCCGTGCCCGCCGATGAACTTGGTGGCCGAGTGCACCACGATGTCGGCGCCGAACTCGATGGGCCGGCATAGCGCCGGCGAAGGTGTGGTGTTGTCGATCACCAGCGGCAGGCCGTGCTCGTGGGCGATGGCGGCCAGGCGCTCGATGTCCACGATGTCCAGCTTGGGATTGCCGATGGTTTCGGTGTACAGCGCCTTGGTCTTGCCGTTGACGGCGCGCCGCAAGCCGTCGTAATCCACCGCGTCCACAAAGCGCACCGTGATCCCGTAGCGCGGCAGCGTGTAGTGGAACAGGTTGTAGGTGCCGCCGTAGAGCGAGGTGGTGGAGACGATCTCGTCACCCGCGGCCGCCAGCGTGGTGAGCGCCAGCGTCTCCGCCGCCTGCCCCGAGGCCAGCGCCAGTCCGGCCGCGCCGCCTTCGAGTGCCGCAATGCGCTTCTCGAAGACGTCGGTCGTGGGGTTCATGATTCGCGTATAGATGTTGCCGAACTCTTGCAGCGCGAACAGGCGGGCGGCGTGCTCGGCGTCCTGGAAGACGTAAGACGTCGTCTGGTAGATGGGAACGGCACGGGCGCCGGTGGTGGGATCGGGCTGCTGGCCTCCATGCACGGCCAGGGTGGCGAGTCGGTAATGGTTGTTGCTGGTGGCTTCGTCAGCCATGATCTTCTCCTTGCGAAATGATGTCCGGCGCCTCGCGAAAGATGCCGGCAAAAACAAAACGACCCACGAATCATCGTGGGTCGTCTGAGAGCTTTTTGATTATTGCCTGTCGCCGGCTCCGATCACGACCCACAATTCGCGGGCATGCACATGGCCATGGCCATGATGGAAATGCTTCCGCAAATGGAGGTCGAGCGCGACATATTTAATCCCTCATTTCTACGCGTGGCGGCCGGGGTTGTCAAGAACATCCCTCCCTGGCGCGCCGCACCTCACGAGCCGACGCAAAAGCCGCTAAGCCTTCCTACGGGTTCTTTTCCCTTTCTTGCCGGCGCTGCCTTTACCTGTTTTAGTGGCCTGCTTGAACGTCACCGGATGCTTCGGCTGGTACAGACCAACTTCACCACCGCCCGGCAGCAGCATGCGCGTTCGCGTTCCCCACTGCTCTTCCGCGATTTCGCCGAAGCGCGCACCCTTCTTGCCGAGCGACGCCATCAGCGCACCCAGGTCGTCGCACATGAAGTACATTTCGTGCTTGTTGTTTTCCTCGAACGGATGAAACGCCGCCTCGGCCGCGGGCAGCGCGAAAATCAGCCAGCCGTGTCCCGCGTCGACCGAGCGAAATCCCAGGACGTCGCGGAAGAACGCGCGGTCCGCCTCCGCATCCTTGGTGTAGATCACCACGTGCGCGCCGGTCAGCATAGGCTTCCTCCAGACGCTGGAATCCTAAACTCAGTTCCACATGGCTTACAACTCGAACAGACAGACGCCTCCATCTCGCCTTCGGCGGGAAATCAAGGGGCACGTTCAGGGCGCTGCTCACGCGTTTCTGCCGCCGGCTCCGCCTTCGCTCTGCTGCGCTTCGTTCACGAGGAAGCAAGGTGATTCAGAACGGCGAGAAGGTCAGGGTCTTGTCTTTTTTTTCCACCCAGATCCGCGCTTTGTCGGCGCGATGGTTGACGGTGACCTGCACGACCACTCCGCTGCCATTCTTGGGGCGCACCGCGCCGTCGATCTGATAGTCCTTGATCAGCCCCCACTCCCCGCCCGGTCCCCAGTCCACGTGGAACTCGCCAAAGGAATAGTTTTTGTGCCGCTCGGGGTGCTGCTTCCAGTCGGGATCGTGCATCCAGATGCCGTACGCCTTCTCATAGTCCTGCTGCTGGAGCGCCTGAAAGAAGTTGTGGACTACGTGCTCGTACGGCCAGTTCCGGAAGCGGAAGAAGATCATCACCGCCAGCACGGCGGCGACCACGACGATGACCACCACGCGTTTCCGTCTTCGTTCGCGCGCGGGGTCGTACGTCGGCGCCTGGAAGAGCGTGGACATGACCGCTGGTATTGTACCAACCAGCGCCACGCAGAATGTGTGTTCTTCACCGCGCCGTGTAAACGGTGTTGAGAAACGCAGCACGCCGAATCGCCCTTGGGCGAGAATCCACTGGCACTTGCGGGAAAACCCGGAGTCGAGTTCTCCGCCTTTGTTCACGGCTGTGGCGCATACTCCCAATCCATTGAAAACAAAATAAGAATGACCGGCGCGGATCAGGCCGGCTGTGGCTCGGTACGTGCCTATGCTTTTATGCGTGACTGGGCTGCCGTGCGCCCAAGTCCAAGGTTTGTAGTGATCCTATGCGTCTGGGGATAGAAAAAAAGCAGGGACACCTGCCCAACGGCAGCATCAAGATCGGCGCGGTTGCGGGCCGTTTCGGAGTTTCCGTTGACCTGCTGCGGCTCTATGAACGCGAGGGCTTGCTGATCCCCATCAAATCACCCCGCGGCACCCGCTACTTCACCGAGCACGATTACCCCTGGATCGCGATGATTCTGCGCCTGGTGCGGGAAGCCCGCATGAACCTTGCGGGCATTCGCCACCTGCTGGCCGCGTTGCCGTGCTGGCAGATCCGCAATTGCGGCTTCGAAAGCAAGCGGGGCTGCCCGGTCATCTCGGATGAATCACGCCCCTGCTGGAGTAACCGCGCCACCTGCCCGGTAGTCTGCGCGCAGGATTGCTACTTCTGTCCGGTGTACCGCTCCGCCCCCAACTGCGAGAACTTCAAGGCCCTGCTGCCGGCGGTGGCCAGGCCGGCGCCGCCGATGGAAGCAGTTGCGCATTAGCGAACTGCACGTCCCCCTAGGCAGCGTGGAATACAACATCGAACGCTTGCCCAATCGGGCGTGTGAGACAATAGCCATTACTGCCAATGCCTGCGGTCGCCTCGGAGTGTCTCCCAGGGCGGTAGAGGTGTGTCACCAGACAGGATGGCCACGACCGAGCCAGCCACGCGAGCCAGTTCGGAAGAGCTGGAACGTTTCTCCGACCGGCATATAGTGCCGGTCCTGGTGCTCGAAATCAATGACGAGCGCTCCCGCAGCCGTTTGCGCGAAGCCGGCCTGGTCTCCATCATCTTTCACCTGCTCCTGTTCATGACCCTGCCGGCTCTGCTCCGCTACTCGCCGGGGAGGAACGTAAAGGTCTGGACAGCGCAGGAAATCATCGACCGTAACCGCGAGCTTACCTACCTGGAGATGCCCAAGGACAACCAGCGGGTGACGAAGCGGCCCAACACCGAGATCATTTCTGACAAGGATCGCATCGCCACCTCGCGCCACCCCACGCTCGACGAGAAGACGATGAAGGAACTGCGCGACAGCTCCATGCGCCGCGCCGGGCCCATCGCGCCTCCATCGCCGCCGCAGGGGCAGGCTGCACCACCATCGCCTCCCCGGTCTGGCCCGGCAGGGAATCAGACGGCGCGGCTCGAACCGCCTCCCACCACCCCCAACGTGCCGAATTTGTTCGCCAAGGCGCCGCTCTCCGCTGGTTCCGCCATCGAACAGGCGGCGCGAGATAGTGCCGCCCGGCGAGCCAGCGGGATGGGCGGCGGTGGGGATGTTGGCGGCCTGGGCGGTGGGGGCCGCGGCAGCGCCGCTCAAGGCGATCTGGAGGTCCTCAGCGACACCATGGGGGTGGATTTCGGTCCCTATCTCGCGCGCGTGCTCCACGACGTGCGCTACCACTGGTACGACATCATCCCCGAGGCCGCCTATCCCCCGTTGCGCAAGAAGGGCAGGGTGGCCATCGAATTCGCCATTTTGAAGGACGGCAGCGTGGCAGGCATGAAATTGGAGTCGCCCTCAGGGGACGTCTCGCTCGACCGCGCCGCCTGGGGTGGCATCACGGCTTCGAACCCGTTTCCTCCCCTGCCCAACGAATTCAGCGGCCAGTACCTCCTCCTCCGTTTCCGCTTCTATTACAACCCCGACAAGTTCGACCACTTGGAATAGCTGCATTCGGCTGGTTGCGGTCAGCTACAATCCCCGCATGCAGCCGGCGCGCCAGCAGACCCTGGGTCTGATCCTCATCGCCTTGTTGATCCTGATCTTCACGGTGGTGCGCTTCGCGCGCGTCATGCACTGGAGCGCCCGCTGACTTGCCCGCCTCCGCCGAGCCGCTGCTGGTAGTCATAGTCGGTCCGACCGGCAGCGGCAAGACCGCGCTCTCCCTGGCATTGGCCGAACAGTTCCGGGGAGAGATCGTGAACTGCGATTCGGTTGCACTGTACCGCGGATTCGAGATTGGCGCTGCCAAGCCTGGCACCGAAGAGCGTGCCCGCGCGCCGCACCACTTGCTGGACATCGTCGAACCCACGGCGGTTTTCACTGCCGGCGATTACGCGCAGGCGGCCCGTCGCGCGGTGGCGGAGATCGCCGCCCGCGGACACCTTCCTATCGTGGTCGGTGGCAGCGGGCTTTACCTGCGCGCGTTTCTCCAAGGGCTATTCGCCGGTCCCAAGCGTTCCGAGCAATTGCGCGCGCGCCTGCGGGAGATCGCCCGCGGCAAGGGGTCGCCACATTTGCATCGCATCCTGGCGCGGCTCGACTCGGCAGCCGCTACAACAATCCATCCCAACGACTCGCCCAAGCTGATTCGTGCCATCGAAGTCTGCCTGGAGGCCCGCCAGAGGATGACGGAACTGTGGCAACACGGACGTGACCCGCTCACCGGATTTGGCGTCCTGCGCATCGGGCTCGACCCTGAGCGCGCCGCACTCTATGAGCGCATCAACCAGCGGGCGCGGCGAATGTTCGACTCCGGGCTGGTCGAGGAAACCGAGCGGCTCCTCGAACGCTACGGCGCATCCGCGCCACCGATGCAATCCCTCGGCTACAAGCACGCACTCCAGTTGCTGCGCGGCGAAGTCGATCGCGAATCCGCCATCGCGGCGGCGCAGCAGGCGCATCGCAACTACGCCAAGCGGCAGATGACATGGTTCCGCCGCGAACCCGACGTGCACTGGCTGCGCGGTTTTGGCGATGAGTCGGAGCTGCAGGCCCAGGCGGCCGCCCTTGTCCTGGAGCACGTGCGGCGATGACTGACAATCCTCCTGACGCTCTGCTATAACCCACTCATGCCCAAAAGGCTGGCCATCATTCTCCTCTTGTTCGTGGGCTCCTGTGTTGGCGATGACAAGTTCCAGCGGCCCGGTCCGGTTCGGCTGACGCACGATGGCGACAAGTGGGCGCAAAAGACCCTGCGCAAGCTCTCCCTCGAGGAAAAAATCGGGCAGATGCTGATGATCCGGGCGCAGACCGAGTTCTTCAATGCGCAGAGCCCGGATTTCCTCCAGCTCCGTGACAACCTCCGCCGCTACCACATCGGCGGGGTGCTGCTTACGGTGGCTTCCGAAGGCGGAGCGGTGTTCCGCAACCAGCCCTACGAAGCCGCCATGCTCACCAACCAACTGCAACGCGACTCGCGCCTGCCGCTGATCTTCGCCGCCGACTTCGAGCGCGGACTGGCCATGCGCTTTCACGGAACTACAGGTTTCCCCGCAGCCATGGCCTTCGCTGCCACCGGCAATCCGCGATACGCCGCCGAGATGGCGCGCGTGGTCGCGCAGGAGGCCCGCGCCATCGGCGTGGAGTGGAACTTCTTTCCCGTGGCCGACGTGAACTCGGCGCCGGCCAATCCCATCATCAACACCCGCGCTTTCGGCGAAGACCCGCAGCAGGTGATCCCCTACGTGCTCGCCTACCTGGGCGGAGCGCGGGAAAACGGCATGCTCACCACCGCCAAGCATTTCCCGGGCCATGGCGATGTAGAGACCGACTCGCACCTTGGAATCGCACGCGTCTCCGCTGACCGCGCTCATCTCGACACACTCGAACTGCCCGCGTTCCGCGCCGCCATCGGAGGTGGAGTGGATTCGGTGATGGTGGCGCACGTCACCGTGCCGGCGCTCGATCCCGATCCCAACCGCGTCGCTTCGATTTCCCGCGCGGTGATCGACGGGGTGCTCAAGCAGCAGCTCGGCTTCCAGGGGCTGGTCATCACCGATGCCATGGACATGAACGCCGTCACCCGGCTGTTCCCGGGCGGGCGCGCCGCAGTCGAAGCGGTGAAGGCGGGCAACGACGTGGTGCTCATCCCCGCCGACCTCAATGCCGCCTTCAACGGGCTGCTCGATGCCGTGCGCAGCGGCGAGATTCCCGAGGCGCAGATCGATGCCTCGGTGCTGAAGATCCTGCACGCCAAGGCGGCGGTCGGCCTGCATAAAGCCCGGTTGGTTGACATCCAGGCGCTGGCGGAGAACATCGCCCGCCCCGCCGACCTGGCGCTGGCAGAGCAGGTGTCCGATGAAGCCGTCGCCCTGGTCCGCGACAACGGCCATGTGATTCCGGTTCAGGGCAGCGGAACTCCCGCGCCCCTGCCTGCGTATCAGACACCAGGCCCGCCGGGGAGCCGTGTGCTCGTGGTGGTTTTCTCGGACGACGTGCGCACCGACGCCGGGCGGGTGCTGGAGCGGGAGGTGCGTGCCCGCATTCCCGGCGTGAACATGTTCTATATCGATCCCCGCATCGCGAGTGGCATGTCGCAGCAGGTGCTGGAGGCGGCGGAGCGCGCGCAAACCGTGGTTGCGGCCGCCATCGCAGCTCCCGCAGCCGGCAAGGTGGCGCGAGTCAATGGCGTGCTCACTGGTTCGGTTTCGCTGGACGACGCCCCCGCCGCTCTGTTGCATAGTCTGCTCGATCGCGCCGCCGGCAAGACGGCGCTCCTCGCGCTCGGAAACCCGTATCTGGCGGCGCAGTTCCCGGAAGTGCAGAATTATCTTTGCACTTTTTCCAATGCGCCGGTTTCGGAGATCAGCGCGGTGAAAGCATTGTTCGGAGAGATCCCCATCCGCGGACGCTTGCCGGTCACCATTCCAGGAATCGCCGCGCGCGGTGCTGGAATTGATCGCGCGGCGCTGGCGCAAGGAGGTCATCCATGAAACGGTTCTTATCCCTGCACGCGCTTGTCGTCGTGGCACTGGCGGGCGCGCTGCTCGCCGGACTCTCGCGCTGCACCATCCAGAAGAAGGGCGAAGGTGCGAACAAGAAGGTGGACATCGACACACCAGTAGGCAGCCTACACGTGAACACCCAGGTCGATCCCAAGGACACGGGGCTAGCGGTGTATCCCGGCGCGACCCGCGCGGAGGATGAGGATAGAAAGCACGCCGCCAATCTCTCGATCGACAGTTCGGTTTTCGGGGCCAAGGTGGTGGCCATCAAGTACCGCTCCGACGATCCCCCGGACAAGCTGCTCGACTTCTATCGCAAGCAACTGAAGTCCTACGGCGACGTGTCGGAGTGCCACGGCAGCATCAGCTTCGATCGCGGCAACATGCGTTGCCACGAGACGGGCCTGCGCGGCGAAACGAATCTCGTGGCCGGTGTTGAGGAGCGTCATCGCATCGTCTCCATAAAACCGGAGGGCAAAGGTTCCAACTTCGCCCTGGTCTACGTGCAGACCCGCGGGGAAAAGGGAACGCTGTAGGAAAAAACGCACGGATTTTCGCGGATAGAGACGGATATAGGAAGAGATGTCGGCGACGCCCGACGTTCTCCGTGCACATCCGTGGCAATCCGTGGCCGGTTTTTCCCGCCGTTGCACACTTTGCAGCCCCTCCTGTAACCTGAATCGAAGTGGATCATTCCTGCCATCGCTGCCGTGCGAGCGTGGAAGACGGCGTGGCCTTCTGCCCGCACTGTGGCGCACCTCAGATCCGTGTTTCCACAGCGGCTGCCGAGCCGGCTGTTATGCCGGCGTTCTCCCCTGGCAGGCCCGACGAGCTGCAACCTGCGGCGCAACCCGCTGGTTTGGCGCCGGCGTCGTCAGGAGCAATCGATTGGGCGCAAGGGACGCGCGCTTCGGCGCTGGCCGGACTGCTGCTCGCGCTGGCCATCTTCTTCGTGCCGGCGGTCGTGGCCAGCATCGGGCTGCTTCTCCACCTGGGGCAGGGGGCGATTGGGCTGCTGGTGTTGCTGGCGAGCTGGTGTTGCATGCTGGTTGCAGGAGCGCTGGCCGTCCGGTTTTACCGCCGGCGGCGGCCGGGAGATGCTCTCACTCCGGGCATGGGCATGCGCCTGGGTGTGGTCAGCGGCTTACTGGGATTCTTCTTCTACAGTGTCCCTCAGGCGCTGCGTCTGGTCTTCTTCCACCTGGGTAGTTCGGTGCGGGAGGCCATGCAAAAAGCGATCGAGCAGTCGGCCGCCCAGAGCCCCGACCCCAGAGCCCAGGAGATGATGCGTAACCTCATGTCTCCCGGAGCTTTAGCCGCATTCATCACCGTCCTCGTGGTGCTCTTCTTCCTGGTCTTTCTGGTGCTTGCCAGCCTGGGGGGAGCGATCGGCGTTTCGGTGGGCGGGAACAAGCAATCCTCCTAGAGGCGGCCGCCAAATTGGATCGCCGATCCTGATCACGGCGATTCCGGCGATCACGCGCGATTCCGGCGATCTTGTTTTGCTCGCTGTGCCGCGCGTAGAATGCAGCTTCTTTTGAAGAGTCTGGCCTGATCTGAGGTAGGTTCCCGCTATGAGTTCACCGGCAAAGCCCGAATCGTCGCCGATCGCGGACAAAGACTTGCTGATGTCCGCCTCCGAGATCCAGCGCACTCTGGTGCGCCTGGCCCATGAAGTGATGGAGAAGAACAACGGGGTGGAAGGCCTGGCGCTGGTCGGCATACGCCGCCGCGGTGTTCCCCTGGCGCAACGCATCGCCAAGGTCATCAACCAGATCGAGCACACGCAGATCCCGGTGGGCAGCCTGGACATCACGCTCTATCGCGACGACCTTTCCACCGTCGGCCCCAAGCCGCTAGTGCAGAAGAGCGACTTGGAAATTTCCGTGGCGGGGAAGAACGTCATCCTGGTGGACGACGTGCTCTACACAGGGCGCACCATCCGCGCCGCCCTCGACGCCTTGTTCGACCGCGGCCGCCCGGCGCGGGTGCAACTGCTGGTGCTTATCGATCGCGGACACCGCGAGCTTCCCATCGAGGCCGCTTTTATCGGACGCAAGGTGCAGACCACCGACACGCAGATTGTCGAAGTCAAGCTGAACGAAGTGGACAACCTCGAGAAGGTGCAGTTGGTGGAGAGAAGCGAGCGCGGCCCGACGCGATGAAGAAAAGCCGGTCTTTGCTCGGCATCGAACAGCTCGAGCCCGATGAAATCAGCCGCGTGCTTCGCCTGGCGCGGCGCATGCACGGCGCTCGGCCACGCCCTTTGCTTCGCAACCGCCGCATTGCCTTGCTCTTCTACGAGCCCTCCACGCGCACGCGCGTATCCTTTGAGTTTGCCGCCAAGGCGCTGGGCGCCATCACCACGCTGGTGCAGGCCACCGCCTCCAGCATCGAGAAGGGCGAGACTCTGGTGGACACCGGCCTGACCCTGCGCGCCACCGGCGCCGATGCCATCGTGATCCGGCATCCCTCGTCCGGCGCGCCCCACCTGCTGGCCCGCCATGTCGATATCCCGGTGATCAATGCCGGTGACGGCCTGCACGAGCACCCCACGCAGGCCCTGCTTGACGCCTACACCATCCTGCGTCACAAGAAACAACTGCGCGGGCTGAAGGTCGCCATCGTCGGCGACATTTATCACAGCCGGGTGGCGCGCTCCAATATTCACCTCCTCAGCAAGTGCGGCGCCCATCTGGTGCTGTGCGGACCGCCAGGATTGCTGCCCGAGGTCGCCGCCAGCCTGGGTCCGAACGTCCGGGTAACGCGGCATATCGACGAAGCCCTGCGCGGCGCCGATGTGGTCATGGTTCTGCGGGTACAGAAAGAGCGGCTGGCCGGTCTTCCGCTGCACATGGACGAATACATCGCCGGATACCAGGTCACGCCGGAGCGCCTGCAACTGGCCAAGCGCGACGCCATCCTCATGCATCCCGGGCCCATGATCCGGGGCGCGGAGTTATCGGGCGATCTGGCGGACGCGCCCGCCTCGGTGATTACCGAGCAGGTCGCCAATGGGGTCTGCGTCCGCATGGCCGTGCTGCTCACGGCGCTGGGAGCCGCAAGATGATAAAGATTTCGCCGCGGATTTGCGCGGATAAACGCGGATGGAACCCGCATTTAGAGCCGACACAGCAGGTTTACAGGAGTCTCGTGAAGGGGCACGCCTTTTAGGCGTGCCGCAAAGGGTGCAAGCAGATTCGGCTTTAGCCGCTGAGGGAATTTCCCTCGGGGCCTAAAGGCCAGTTCATTTGTGGAGCGGCAGCGGCACGGCTGGAACCCGTGCCCCTTCACACTTTATCGTGACGCCAAAAGACAAAAGTCGAGGCTCGCTCCTCATCAAGGGCGGACGTGTCATTGATCCGGCCAACAAGATTGATGCCGAGATGGACGTGCTACTGCGCGACGGCCGGGTAGCTGAGGTGGCGCCGCGCAACAAATTGCGCGGTTCGGCCGATCAGACCTTCAACGCTCGCGGGTTGATCGTCGCCCCCGGCTTCATCGACTTGCACGTGCACCTGCGCGAGCCCGGCCAGTCCTACAAGGAAACCATCGCCACCGGCACCGCGGCGGCGGCAGCCGGTGGCTTCACGACGGTCTGCTGCATGCCCAACACGTCGCCCGTCGCAGACACGCCCGAGATCATCGCCTGGATCGCGGACCCGGCGCGCGGCGCTGTGGTCAACGTCTTTCCCATTGCAGCAGCTACGGTGGGCAGCGAAGGCGAGCGGCTCACCGATTTCCGCGCCCTGCAACGCGCCGGCGCCGTGGCGGTGACCGACGACGGCCGTCCCATCCTGCACGACGACATCATGCGCCAGGCGCTGGCCGCCGCCGCACAACTCGGTATCCCCGTGGTGCAACACGCGGAAGACACCCGTGTGACCGCCGGCTGCTCGGTCAACGAAGGCCCGGTGTCGTTCCGCCTGGGCCTGCGCGGTATGAGCGACGACGCGGAAGCCGCCGTCGTAGAGCGCGACACTATCCTCGCCAAGAATGCCAACGCGCACCTGCACGTCGCCCATGTCTCCACCGCGGCGGCCCTCAAGCCCATCCGCCGCGGCAAGCGCAACCACGTGAACGTCACCTGCGAGGTCACGCCCCACCACTTCACGCTCATCGACGAGAACATCGGCGATTACGACACCCGCTTCAAGATGAACCCGCCACTGCGCTCCGCCGCCGACCGCGAAGCGCTCATCGTGGCCCTGGCCGACGGCACCATCGACGCCATCGCCAGCGACCATGCTCCGCACGCGCGTTATGAGAAAGAAGTCGAGTTCGACCGCGCTGCCTTCGGCGTCACGGGTCTCGAGACTGCGCTGGCCCTGGCCCTCACCCGGCTGCACCGCGAAAAGCGTCTACCGCTGGCACGCATCGTGGAACTGTTTTCTTCCGGACCGGCGCGCGCCCTGAACCTGCGCGGCCGCGGCAGCCTCTCCCGCGGCGCCGCCGCCAACGTCACCATTTTCGATCCCGCGCAGCGTTGGACCTTCGACGCCTCCAAGTCCCTTTCGAAGTCGCGCAACACGCCCTTCGACGGCTGGCAGCTCACGGGCAAGGCGGTGGCCACGATTGTCGGTGGGCGGTTTGCCTATCGAGCAGATTAGGCCATATGACGACAAGCGCGGATGCCACCGAAGTCTTGCTGTTCGACGTCTTCGGTACGGTTGTGGACTGGCGGACGAGCCTGCGGCAATGGTTTCAGCGCTTCGGCCGGGAGAACAACTTCCAGGCCGACTGGGCCGGGGTGGTGGACGACTGGCGGGCCGCCTACGAGCCCGCGATGGCGCGGGTACGGCAGGGCGAGCGGCCCTACGTCACCCTCGACGTCCTCCACCGCGAGTCATTGGACGCGCTGCTGCCGCGATACGGTGTTGAAAACGTGCTGGAAAGTGATCGCCGGCAGATGGCGCGCGCCTGGCGCTGGCTCGATCCCTGGCCGGACACCGTCGCCGGGCTCACGCGGCTCAAGCGCAAGTATGTGATCGGGACGCTATCCAACGGCGGGCTGGGGCTGCTGGTGGACATGGCGAAATACGCTGGGCTGCCGTGGGACACGATCCTCTCCGCCGACCTGTTCAAGCGCTACAAGCCCGATGCAGCGGTATATCTGGGCGCGGCCGAACTGCTGGCGCGGCCCACCAGCGCCCTGATGCTGGTCGCCGCGCACAACTACGACCTCGCCGCAGCGCGCTCGCATGGCTACCGCACGGCATTCGTCGCGCGTCCAACCGAGTACGGC
>JBIOFT010000042.1:0-24434 GCA_044447375.1 Terriglobales bacterium
CGCGAAGGGACGCCGCTCACTGCTTTGGCGGGTCGATCAAGAGGCCAGATACCCTCACGAAACTGGGTAAGACTATCGGAATCGCCCGTTGTTGGTCATCCACTGCCTCAAAAGCAGTGCTTGTTCAGAGTTTCCCTAGCGCTGGTGGGCCTGCGCGAGAAAAAAACAGAAGTGGCCCGCACACAACTTAAGGAGCTCGTCGCGGAGTTCCCGGAGAACCCGCTTTTTGGTAGCGAGCTGGCCAAACTCAATGTTCCTCCTGCCGCGGCTATTCCCCCTCAATAGTGAATTCTTCTTGTGGGAAATCCCCTTCTGGCCGCGCATTGAATGCTTTGACCCCGACGGCCAGGTGCCTTTCGGTTTCTGACCTGAAGCGGGGTCGGTTCGACGGCTTCCCGAAGACGTGCAACAAGAACGGATATGGGGTAGGTGCCTTCATCATGGAAACAACAAACTTGTCCTCGCGCATACGGGGTACCAGGAAACTGGTATCCCCACCGCGACCCAACAACCGGATTGTTGGTGTGTAATTGCCTTCCATGAGAAGGCCGGTACGTGTCAAGAGCGATTTGCTTTCTGTGCATGGGCTGCATCTGAGCGGGGCCGCCTCTGCCGCGATCCTTCCATCCGTACTCTGGGTGAGCGATTCAGTCGCTGGGTGGTTGAATTCAGCCAGGATGGCTGAAATCAGCCACGCATGTGCCTGCAACTTTCCTCGCTGGTGCGAGTTCAATTGAGTAGGCGCTTCGAAGGAACGAAAAGGCTGAAGGCCTCAGGATCCGGTGATTTCGCAGTCGGCGAGAAGCGGATCTGAAGGAAGGGGGTTCACCATGAGGTATCTAAGATATTTGGCTCTGCTCAGTGTGTTGATTCTGCCGCTGACTTACGCGCAGGCGCAGGTCAGGGTTGGAGTCGGGATAGGAGTCGGCCCCGGCTATGTCGCCGGACCGCCGGTTTGCGCGTACGGGTACTACCCGTATTATCCCTATGCGTGTGCGCCTTACGGGTATTACGGTCCGAGCTGGTTTATGGGTGGAGTGTTTGTCGGCGCCGGCCCGTGGTTCCACGGGTTCTATGGCGGCCGCGGCTTCTACGGTCGTCCTGGCTTTGGTGGCGGCTTCCACGGCGGATACGCACGTGGAGGCTACGGAGGTGGCGTCCATGGCGGTGGCGGCTTCCACGGCGGCGGACACAGGTAAGGGACTCCATGCATGGAGTGCTTGCAACGACCTGCTCGGACGAGCACAATTCCCGGTGCAATCGTATCGCCCCGAGCGATGAAGCAGGTCGGCGGGGCTTAGTTGTCGGTGAACAAGAAGGCGGCCACATGACCAAGGTGGGCCACAAGAAGAAGCGCTGGTCGCGGTCGGCATGGCCTCTCGGCTCGCTCGCCGCCGGAGCGGGGGGCGCAGCGGTGTTCCTCTTGCGGGGCTGCTGGCATACGAAGATGGGCTGGCCGATCCGAGAGGGAGACCACTCGTATCAGGTCTGCCCCGAATGCGGGATCAATCGCCTATTTGACGAGAAGAAATTCCGTGGCTACGGACCCTACGGCTATGGCGTGAAGGAACTCATCGCAAGAGAACGGGCGATCCGTATGCGGCAGCGGCGCAAAACTGCCTAAGATGTGCTCGCTCACGGCCCGCACCGCCGCCCTGTGGCGGGGCAAGCAAGCGATACCAGCGCGGGAGAAAGCTAGCCCTCAGCACTCCTTCAGAAGCGCCATGAATTCATACTCAGTGAGCAGGAGCTGCGGATGTAGTTGTGCAGCATCGTCTGCCGCAGCGTGTCACTGGGATGAGGTTCGCGGAATGAGACTGTGGTCGGTAACAGCTCGGCCGATTTGTGTGCGGCGGCACGGGCGGCAGCGGAGCCTATCGGTAATTTTGCAAAGCTGGGCTACGAGGCTCAGCGCTTAGTTACGATGTGAACGAATCGTGGGTAATCGGATTCTCGAAGAGCCAAGCCCCCTCTGAACTGTCGCAAAAGGCTGAGTTCGCGCCTCTCGTCTGGGGTGTCTGCTAGAAACTCCACGCGGAAACCATCGTTGGTACGGTCGCGAACTACCCCCTTCAGCCGCAAGAGCAGCCCAGCATCGAGAGCCGTCAGCCCAATTTCAATTACATCGCCAATCTTCGGCTCGGCACCAGCACAGCCGGAAAGACCGCCTTCATTCAGTTCGCTACCGCGAACGTCCATGATTTCTCCGTGCTCAGGTGTTCGAGGACCACGCTGCGGCAAAGACAACCCACGCGGGCGTGCTCAATGGCCCCGCCAGCGAGGGTGAGCAAGATCAGCGGAACTCGCTGACAGGCCGGGCACCGGTTTGGGATATTTTCTTTCCCCATCGTGCCGCTACCATCGTTGCTCTGCTCTCACACCAGCAACTCCGAGACCGAAGCAGGTTCCAAACTGATTATGTGTTGTTCCGCTAAGGCCCGAACTTCGGGACGGCATCGCATGTCGTTGCAATTAGTTCCAAAACCGGGCGAACGTGGGGGCATCTGCTTTGCGGGATAGCGTTAGCGCCCCTGCGGGGTGGCGTTAGAGCCGGTGACAGAAAGTGTCACGGTTGCCGCTTTTTGTCGGCTCGACCGGCACGATGCCGCACCAACGAGCGGAGAGGATCAGTGCCGAAATCGTCGTGTAGGTGTTAGCCGGTTCACACGCCGCAGGACGTTGGTCAGTGCGCCGTGGAACTTCGTGTGGCCGTTTCATCCGCAGGATTTCACAGCCCGCCGGAAACGCCGCATCCTAAAGTTACGAAGGTTACATTGATCCGGCAGGATTTGGTTATATCGTTGAGCTAACAAGGAATGTCATAGGAGTGTCGCATGCCAACAAACCCGGGTGACGGTGGACACGGCTCTGACGAATCCACGCCAGAAGCCCGGCGGGCGACCCGTTCTCAGCGCCACGTTGAAGAAGTATTGGCACGCATCATCGCCAAGCGCCGAAGTTCGCAGAGGAATTCTCCCTTAAAGGACCTTGATGGCGAGCAGGACCGGATGCACTGGGAGTAGCCTCTGGTTTGCTGCGCAACAGTTTCTTCTCCGCTTGCTACTGGCCCTTAACCTTTGCCCACCGGGCTCGCTGCGCCGCCGCGATCTTCTTCCGTGCGGCACGGCTCATCCTGCGCACCGGCTTCGACGCTTGGGCTCGCTTTACCCCCGGCTTCATCTTTCCCTGCGCCCAGCGCTGCTTCAGCAGCCGTGACATTTTCCTCCGTGCAGCAGCACTCATGCGGCCACGCCTGCGCACCTTTCGTGCTGGCCCTGGGGGACGACCCACTCTGCGACGTCCAGTCGAGTTGACAGCTTCAATTGCCGAAATAGCTTGGTCGATACGGCCACGCTCCGCACGAAGTTCTGCAAGAATCCTATTGGTGTCCATGATGCCTCCTCGGACGGGTATCCTAGCAGCGGACGTAGGAGACGGCCAAAGGGATTTATAACTGATCTCGCCGGAGATGCTGGTGGAGATCCGAAGCCGACGCCTACCTCGGGGATTGAAAAATGTGGAGAGGCGTTCAGTTCGGGCTGGTAGGGGCGCTGCTGGCGCTGGCAGCCAGTGCATCGGCACAAGGCACACCCGAGTGGCAGCTCCGTGACTTCCACAGCACCGTGAATGTAGCCGACGACGGCTCGGCCGTCATCCTCGAGCGCCTGGACCTGAGTTGCCTGCAGATGGCCGCGGGGAGGGACTTTCACGGTATCCAGCGCCTGATCCCGGTGGAGTCGGCCGGGCGTCTGGGGACGAAACGTCGGCTCTACCTCAAAGCGTTCGGGGTGACCGATGGCGATGGGCACACCCTGCCCTACCGCGTGCGCATCTGGGGCGGCCAGACGGAGATACGGGTCCCGATGCTGGGGCGCCCGGGTGAGTCGCGGACGGTGGAGATCGGGTACGATGCCGCTGGTGGTGTTCCTGGTGATGCTTTGGATCCGCAGACTGAAGGGAAGCCTGCCACTGGTAGCAGTAGTAACGGAATACGAGCCGCCTCCGGGATTGACCCCTGCCGAGGCGGGCACGTTACTCACCGACCGCGTGGAGCCACGGGACATCACCGCGACGCTGTTGGACCTGGCGGTCCGCGGCTACGTAAAGCTCGAAGAAGACAACTCGGAGGGGCACCCGGACTACATCATTCGGCTGATGAAGCCGCGCGATCAGTGGCAAGGCCTGACCAACTACGAGATCGACATGCTGTTCAATACCTTCTACGGCGGCCAGTGGACCAAGCTCTCCAGCCTGAAGTTGCGCTTCGTGGTGGCGGTGCCGTCTATGCGCACCGGCATCCTGAATGCGCTGATCGATAAAGGCATGTACCGGGTGGATCCGGTGTCCGCCCAGGTATACCGCGTGGGGTTGGTAATCCTGGCGGGGACCTTGCTACTGGCGGTGCCGTCTACGGGCTGGATCACGCTGTACGACGCCGGACCGCTGGCGGTCGCGTTGGTGGGCGCTTCGGCTCTGATCGTGTACGTGATGGGACGTAACCTTACCGCTAAGAGTCTCGCCGGCATGCGGGCGTGTGCTGCAGTGGAGGGGTTCCGGGAGTTCATGGAGCGAGTGGATGCGGACAGGTTGAAGCGGGCCTCGCCGAAACAGGTCGAGCGCTGCCTGCCTTACGCCATGGCGTTGGGTGTGGAACACAACTGGGCGGAACAGTTCGCAGGCATCACCGAGGAAAGGCCGGAATGGCTGGTGGTCGCGCGTGCGGAGGGGATCGACGCAACCCGGTGGATGCGCAGCCTGGGATCGATGGCGCAGGAGGCCGAGACCGTGTTCACGGCCCGGACGCGGACGGGAAGATATCCGAAACCGGGGCCCGTCCAGGAGTTGAGCCGTGGGACGATCGGGGCACCAGGGCGATGAGTCACGAATTGAACACCTCGGATTTTCAAATCGGTACGTCGGCCAAAAGGGCTGGCACGGGATTGTCATTCCCGTGCCTCACATGGCCAAGGGAAGCTGTAAGCCACTGGCACCATACGAGTTGGGCGGTAGCCAGCCCGCGTCTCCCACCGGTAGAGCACGGTGTCCTTCTGCCTCTCGCCCTTCAGCAGCGAGATCTGCGGTACCCGGTCGATCATCTGCCAGCGATAGGCCAAGCGCAGCGCCCGCTTTAAGGTCGCCAGGCAGCGATTCACGGAAACCGTGGAATACGTCCTCCCAAACCGGCTGATCTGGCCTTGTTCCCAGGTACGGAACGCATCGATTCTCTGCTAGTCGATGACGGAGAGAGGACATTCGAAGCCTTCATAAGCCAGCAGTTCGTCATACCGGCGCTCGTAGAAGTCCTGGGTCTCGCGCCGGTCCGAACGAACGCTCCGGATCTCATCCAGAAATCGTTGGCGGAACTCTCCGAGCGTGGTGTTCTTCATGGGATCGCGTTCGAGACCAACCAGAACACGCTGCATCTGTGTCCTGAGCGCTGCCTCCCACTGCAGGGCTTTGGTCAGATTGGTGGTTTTGGTGCTCTTGTGAATGCGTTTGCCATTGAGCTCGAATTTGGTCCAGAAGTACTTCGAGCCGGGACGTCTATAGATGCTCATTGAGATGGTCCAAAGCGCTTGGACGGGGATTCCAGCGATAACAGGTGATCAACGAGGCTGAAGATGAGCCGCCTGCTCTCCAGTGACAACCTGGAGATTTTGCTGGCCAACTCGGCCTCCTCGGACAGCGTTTTCAGGCCAGCAGTGGCACGGCCAGCCTTGAGAACCGCGGCTGCTTCTGGCCACTGCTCGTGAATGGCGAGCAGGACCAGGTCCTTGGCGTTCAGCTTGAGCACCCAGGCCAGAGCAGGTATACGGTTCAGGTCCATGCTTCGCTGACCACTCTCGACCAGGCTGATGAAGTCGGCTGACTTGACGCCAATGGCCCTGGCAATGTCCGGCTGAAGCAGACCGAGTTCCTGGCGGCGGTGTTTCAAAACATCGCTCACCGTGTTCAGGCTCTTGCCAGCAGCCTTGATGCCTAAGCCCATGTTCGGCATCATAGCAGCTAACTTACAGTTGGTCAAGTAAAATAAAATGGTCGATAGACGCGTTCTGAGGGGCCTGCCCGCAAGAATCCTGGCCTGCCCCGTCCCGAAAAGGGAAAAGGATATGTTCTTCCTTCATCAGGTGTGCGCCCAGCTCGTTCGCCAGCTCGGAAAAGGCGGCCTGCACTTGCTCCAGTTCGGGATGGTTCTTGCCATGAGCCCCGACCACTTTTGCGATCAGCGCTTGCAGGCGCGGCACCTCGCTCTTCACGTAGGCGTGGTGTTTGTTGACGATGTGATCGACGAGCTCGCCGGTGGGTGCGGTATTCCAATCGCGGGTGGGGACGGCCGCGGAGGCGTCAACGCCCCGTTCCAGAGCCCGCAGCACATCGTCAATGGGCACATTGGCGCTCGCGCAGGCTTCTTCCAGCGGCCGGTGGCCACCGCAGCAGTAGTCGATGCCCAGCTTCTCGAAGACACGAGTGGCGTTGGGGACCTCGACAGCGAGTTCGCGGACGGTTTTGGTGGCAGTGATCGGCATGGTTTCCTTCCTTTTCGGTGATGCCAGAATCTCGGGTTGTGCGGCAGCGCCCAGCAGAGCATCTAGTTCGGCCAAGATCTTCTTGGCCTCCTGATTCTCCGCCAGCATGATCTGGGCTGATTTTCCTCGACATTCGCAACTCCTGCAGCCGAGCTTACAGAGCGTGTGGTCTGGAACGAGATGACTTATGTCACAGGCGGGGAGAACAGGGGTTGGGCATCCGATGTGGAGTCTGGTAACAGGGCTATTCCTGGGCGTGGACCTCAGTTTCAAGTCTGGCGAGGTCAGGGATTGTAATGTTCTTGCCGTCCATGGCGATGAGGCCTTCGGCCTGGAAGCGGCTGAGGTTGCGGGAAACCAGCTCGCGGACCGTGCCGATCTGTGACGCCAGTTCCTGGTTGCTGGCATCGATTTTGAACTCGGCGCGGCCAGAGTTCTTTCCGGTTTCGCGGGCCAGGCGCAGCAGAAGGGCAGCCAGGCGGTGGCGCACGGTCGTGAATGACAGCTCTTCGATGATGCCGACCAGACGCCGCAGGCGCAGGCCGACCATGCGCAGGACTTTCAATGCGACCTCGGGATGCTCGAGGCAGAGGGCGCGGAAGTCGTTGCGGCTGATGAACAGGAGGATGCATTCGGTAGCGGCGGAGGCCGAGGCCGGATAGTTACCTCCGTCAAAGATCGGTAGCTCGGCCACGGAGCTTCCCGCGTGCTCGATGGTAAGCACTTGCTCGCGCCCTCCGGCCGAAGTCTTGAAAATACGGACGTCGCCGCTTTCGACGATGTAGAGACCGGTGCACGAGTCGCCTTCACTGAAGATTAATTCGCCTGACGCGTGGCGCCTGGTCACAGCGCGGTCCGACAGGAACTTCAGCTCGGCATCGGACAGGTCGGAAAAGATCGGGACACGACCCAGTACGGCGGCGCGTCCGGTTCTGGCCTCAGGCATCCGCGTATTCTAACGTGGTTCGGAGCGTCAGCAGAAAGAGAAGCCGCGGTTCGATGCCGCGGCTTCAAGCCCCGGAGAAACCAACTATGGCGCCAGGATGGGGAAGGGCGCGGCGAGCACTTTCGCCCGTTCCGTCCGCGACTGGTTCATCACCCGCCACAAGCCGATGCCCCACCAGGCCAGCGCCGCCACCTCGATGAAGCCAGTCAGCCCCACCAGCGGATAGGCGACGTTGGGGTAGAAGTCGGTTGCGATCTGAAGCAGAACACGGCCGCTGCTTCCCACCGTGATCAGGAGGAACGGTCCCCAGAGGTTCGATAGCTTGCGCGCGTCCACCCCGGCCAGGATGGGCACCACACGCGCGGCCACACCCATGATCATCATGCTGATGAAGCCGACGGTGAAGGCGTGCCGGTGCGCGCCCATATAGGCGTGCGCGAATCCCTGGTGCGTCGCGATACCGTAGAGCAGGAAGAACGGCATCATCCCGTTGGCGACGATCAGCCAAACGTACGCAGCGCGGATAAACTTGAAAGTGCGGTCAGGCTGCAACGGCTTGTTGAACACGCCAAGTTGGATGGCGAGCAGAACCGCCCACACCGGCATCAGCAAGTAGGCGATCTCGAGGCCAATACCCCACGCCAGGTTGCCGGTGGTCAGCACCGCGACATAGCTCACGACATTAAGTACCAGCGCGACATTCATGATGGCGAAGATGACCGACTGGCGGTCCTTCTTCGGCCGCCCGAGACCGTACACCAGCGGGACAAATCGCTGGCTGACGCCGGCAATGATGAGGGCGATGAAGCCGAGCAACTGAAGGTCGCGCAGCGGGCCGTCGATAATGGCGATGCGGCGGATGAGCTGCTGCTGTCCGACCGCGGTCGCTTTGGCGAAGAAGAAGAAATCGCTCAGCAGGGCCTGCACGAAGAACCACAGGAACGACCCGGCAATGAACTTCTCATAGGGGTTGTGTGGCTCGAGCGACTTGCGCGCCGTCCGGTAGAGCACGGTGAGGAAGAGCACGATCGATATCAGCTCCACGGCGCCGGAGAAGAAACCGAGGGCCAGCCCAAGTTCGCTGTGGATGAGCAGCTCGGCTGCCATGCGGGCTACGATCCCCGCCACCATCATGTAGAACGAGAGGTTAGCGAGGTCGGGACGCCACAGTGTGGTGTTCTTGAAACGCGGGAAGCTCTGATAGGCGAAGCCCATGACGAACAAGCCGACCCAGCCGAAGATCATGGCGTGCGCGTGAGCATGGATGGACTGCACCAGGTGCAGTTGCAGGAAGCTCTTGCCCAGAGCGATCTGCGCCAGGTTCACCGCCCCCCACAGCGCCCCAACCGTCAGCACGATGGCAATACCCGCCTTGAAGAAGCGGCGATAGATGTAGTCCTCGAGGGTTTCCTGGTACACATGGCGCTCTTGCGGGCGCTGCGCCTCGGCGTTCAGCTCTTCCAGCAGCTCCTTCAGATCGACCTGATGGACGGAGGCGAAGAACGAGAGTGGTTCGGTCGGGCCGTGCGCCCCGCCGCATCCGTGCAGCCCATGCTCGTCAAAGACCCGCCTGGCGCCGGGGACGGCCTGCACGACCTCGGCCACGGTGGTGTTCTCGGTGATGACCATGACTTCCTCCGCCTCCACCATAGGTTCGGCGCGGACGGCCCGGTATGACTTCGGTCACACCGCTCAAGAAAAGAGAAAAATCACGGCCTGTGACATAGGTCATAGGGCAGGCGCGCCGCCGGTGATCGAATGTCTATGAACGCCCATGGAAGTACCGCGGAAACTGGATTTCAACGAGAAGCCATACATCGTCATCTGGGAGACGACACAGGCCTGCGACCTGGCGTGCGTCCACTGTCGTGCCTGTGCGCAGCCGCAGCGCAACCCGTTCGAGCTTTCCACGGCGGAAGCCAAGGGGCTGATCGACCAGATCGCGGAGATGAAGGTGCCGGTGTTCGTGCTCACCGGCGGGGATCCGCTGAAGCGGCCGGACATCCACGAGCTGGTGCAATACGCGCACCAGCGGGGCGTGCATGCTTCGATGACGCCGAGCGCCACGCCCTTGCTGACGAAGGAAGCCATCGCCAGACTCAAGGAAGGCGGGCTGGCGCGGCTGGCGGTAAGCCTGGACGGCTCCACCGCCGAGATCCACGACGCCTTCCGTCGCGTCCCCGGTTCCTACCGGTGCACGCTCGACGCCATCCGCTGGGCCCGCGAACTCGGCCTGCCGGTGCAGATCAATACCACTATCACGCGGCGCAACCTGGACGACTTCGATCCCATGGTGCGGTTGCTGGAGACGCTCGACATCGTGCTGTGGAGTGTCTTCTTCCTGGTGCCGACCGGACGCGGCCAGACCGCGGACCTGGTCACAGCCGAAGAATTCGAGATGATCTTCGGAAAGCTTTACCAGACCTCGGCGCGGGTGAAGTTCGACATCAAGACTACCGAAGCGCAACATTACCGCCGGTTCCTGCTACAGCGGCGCGCGGACGAGCGCAGGCAAGGCGCGGGGACACCGCGCACCTCAGTTCCGGCTGCACAGGCGTTCCCCGCGGCGCTGGGAGGCGATGGCATCGCGCGGGCGCCGCGCGGTCTGAATGATGGCAAGGGGTTTGTATTCGTCTCTCATGTCGGCGAAGTCTTCCCGAGCGGTTTCCTGCCGCTGTCCGCCGGCAACATCCGCAAGCAGCGGCTGGCCGACCTCTACCGCGATTCGCCGCTGTTCCGCAAGCTGCGCGACCCTTCGCAACTCAACGGAAAATGCGGCGTGTGCGAGTTCAAGGAGATCTGCGGCGGCTCACGCGCACGAGCCTACGCGCTGACCGGCGATGTCATGGCGGAGGAGCCATGCTGCGTCTATCAGCCGAAGCGGAGCGCGGAGGAATCCTTACCGACCTCGTTTGGCGGGGCTGAGCACCAACAGGCAGGCGCAACCCGCTGACCGCTAAAAGATTAAGGATGTTTCTCCGGGGGTGTGACTTCTGTCACAGACGGGGCTCGGTCCAGGGTTCACTCTCTTCGGTTATTCATATTTTTCTTAGGCGGGACCGTTGGACCAGCTACATTACCAGGTCCGAGTCGCAGACCAGGAGTATTGGCGCGAGCAGATCAAATGCCAGTATGCCTGTCCGGTTCACACGGATGCGCGCGGATACGTTCGCGCCATCGCGGCGGGCGAGTATGAAAACGCCTACCTGATCGCCCGCGGGCCGAACCCTCTCGCCTCCATCTGTGGCCGCATCTGCGGAGCCCCCTGCGAGGCGGCCTGCCGGCGGGGCAGCATTGATCAGTCCATCTCCATCCGCGCGCTCAAGCGGTTCGTGTGTGAGCAGTTCGGCAGTGAATCCCGGGCGGATGCCGGCAAAGAGCTGTTCCCGTACCTGAAGCACGAGACCGCCGATCGTCAGTGCGACGACCTCGACGAACTCCGTCATCTACTCGATTTCCTCGCCAACGCCCAGTTCCCCAAACCCACAGGCGAGCGCATCGCGATCATCGGCTGCGGGCCTGCCGGTCTGGCTGCCGGGCACGATCTCGCGCTCATGGGTTTCCGTCCGACGATTTTCGAAATGGACCCCATACCTGCGGGAATGCTGGCTACCGGGGTACCGGGCTACCGGCTGCCGCGCGCATTGATCCAGGCCGAGGTGGCGGTAATCCAGGCCATGGGAGTGGAGATCCGCTGCAATGCACAGGTAGGCAAAGATGTGAGTTTTGCCGACCTGCGGCACGACTTCGCTGCGGTTGTGATCGCCTGCGGCGCCAAACGCTCGCGGGCTCTGCCGATCACGAACGCTGAAGCGATCGGGGTGATGGGTGGGGTGGATTTTCTCCGCGACGTGGCCCTGGGCAAAAAGGTGGAGCTGGGCCAGCGCGTGATCGTGGTCGGTGGTGGCAACGTTGCCTATGACGTCGCGCGCACGGTGCTGCGGCAGGAGGAGTACGACGTTTCCCGCACGGCGGCCCGTATGGCCGGCGTTCGCGAGGTGAATCTGGTCTGCCTGGAATCGCTGGAAGAGATGCCGGCGGACACAGTGGAGATCCTCGAGGGACAGGAAGAGGGCGTGCTCCGGCACAACAGTTGGGGTCCGAAGGAGATCCTGATACGGGAGAGCAACGGGCAGAAGTTCGTGCGGGGCGTCAGGTTTATCCGCTGCACCCAGGTCTATGACCAGAACAAGCGCTTCGCTCCCAAATTCGACGAGACCGTCACCACCGAGGTCGAGGGCGATACGGTCCTGCTCTCGGTCGGGCAATCGGCGGACTTGAGCTTCCTCGATGCGGAGCGCGACGGCATCCAGATGCGTTCACCGCAGCAGATCGTCAACGATCCCGCGACGTGTGCGACCTCGGCGCCGGGGATCTTCATCGCCGGTGACATCGCCTACGGGCCGCGGCTGATGATCCATGCCATCGCCAGCGGCAAGCAGGCGGCTCGTTCCGTTTACCGTCATCTGCGAGGCCAGGAGATCGCGCCGGAGGAAGTGCAGTTCCACGCTCCTCTCGCTCATTACCGGCGCGAGAAGAACTATGAACGCCGCACTCGTCTGGCCATTCCCACCCGTTCCGCGGAAGAGCGCATGCAGAACCCAGCGGCGCTGGTGGAGATCGGCTACAACGAGGAACAGGCGCGCGCCGAAGCCGGACGCTGCCTCGATTGCGGCATCAACACCATCTTTGACGGCGAGCGCTGCATTCTCTGCGGCGGATGCGTCGATGTCTGTCCCACGGTCTGCCTGAAGCTGGTGTCTTTTGATCGGATCGCGCCCGCGCCTGAAGTGCAGGCGGCCGTGAGCGCACTGGAGTTGGACGCGTCCGACCTTTCCGCCATTATCAAGGACGAAGAACGCTGTATCCGCTGCGGCCTGTGCGCGGAACGGTGTCCCACGACCGCGATCACCATGGAGCGATTCAGTTTCGCCAAGGAGTGGAAGCCATGTCCCGTCTCGACCCACCCCGCGTAACCCGGCGCAGCTTTCTCAGCATTGCGTCGCTGGGCAGCTTCTTTGCCGCGGTCGGCACCGCGGCAGCAGGGCTGTTCCGCTTGCCGAACCCCGCTGTACTGCCCGGGCCGGTGCGGCGCTTCAAGCTGGGCTCGCCAGAGCAGTTCACGCCCGGCAGCGAAACCCTCTTTGCCGATGAGAACCTGGTGCTATTCCGTGACGACGACGGTTTCTACGCCATCTCCACCACCTGCACCCACCTGGGATGCATTGTCTCGCGCGCCAAACAAGGGTTTGCCTGTCCCTGCCACGGATCACGTTTCGATGAGCGCGGAAAAGTGGTGGGCGGTCCGGCGCCGCGTCCGCTGCCGTGGCTGGAAATCAGCCGGGCCGCCGATGGCCAGCTCGTGATCAATGCCGACAACGAGGTACCCGAAGGCACGCGTTACCGCGTGTAGGAGGCGAACCGTGGCAACCGCGACTCGAGAATTCATTCGCAACCTGCATGATCTGCCACATACGGTGAAGGATGCCTGGTTCCGTCTGGGCAAGACGCCGGAATCCGAGCGCGAAGAGTCGCAGGCCACCTTCCATAACTTGTTCCTGCACATTCACAGTGTGCGCGTCCACGTGCGCACGCTCAGTCCCACGCTCACCTTCGGGTTGGGTCTGATGGCGACGGGCACGTTCCTGATCACGGTGGTCACCGGCCTTCTGCTGATGGTCTATTACAAGCCTTCCACCGACCTGGCCTACCAGTCGATCAAGGACATCCACTTCACGGTCTACACCGGACGTTTCATCCGCAACATTCATCGCTGGGCCGCCCAGTTGATGGTCCTGACCGTGTTGCTGCACATGGCGCGGGTGTTCTTCACCGGCAGCTACAAGAAGCCGCGCGAATTCAACTGGCTGGTGGGATTGGGGCTGCTGGTCATGACCCTGGCTCTGAGCTTCACGGGATACCTGCTGCCCTGGGACCAGCTTGCGTACTGGGCCATCACCATCGGTTCCAATATCGCCAACTCGCCTCGCGAACTGACCGACGCGATTGGGATCACGCGATGGATGGATCCCGGCGGCTTTCAGAAACGCCTGCTCCTGGGCGCGAACTATGTCGGCCAGGACGCGCTGATCCGGTTTTACGTCCTGCACGTGTTCCTGTTGCCCCTGGCGCTGGTGACTCTGCTCAGCGTGCACTTCTGGCGGATTCGCAAAGATGGCGGCTTGGCGCGTCCCGAGGATCCGATGGGAGGCCCGGCGGAATGGGGTGGGGCCCATCGAACCGTTTTTGAACCCATTCCCACCAAGACCTACGGGTTGATGGCCCTGGTAAAAGGCCAGCGCCCAACCGTGAACCGCGGGCCGGAGAACACAGTGATGAGCTGGCCGCATCTGTTCTGGGCGGAGTTGGCCGTGTTCATGGTCACGGTGGCGACGACTCTTGTACTCGCCTTCTATTGGGACGCGCCGCTGAAGGAACTCGCCAATGCGGCCATTCCGGAAAACCCAGCCAAGGCGCCCTGGTACTTCCTGGGAATCCAGGAGTTGGTTTCGTATTCCGCGTTCACCGGCGGACTCCTAATCCCGGTGATCGTCGTCATAGGACTCGCTCTCATTCCATTCCTCGACCGCAGGTCCGGCGGTGAAGGCACCTGGTTCGGCACTCCGGGAGAGAAGCCGGTCTTCCGTTTCTCGCTGGTGTTCGCGGTTCTGGTGACGGTCGGCATGCTGGTCTTCACGGTGAACTTCGGGTGGTTACGCAACTGGGTTCCGGAGGTGCACCAGTTGTGGATCATCATCTTCAACCCAGGCTCGCTGCTGGTGCTGATCTTCGCGGCCTGGTCGCTGCTGGTGCTGAAGCGCAAAGACTCCGTGCGCTTGGCGGCGGTCTCGCTCTTCACCTGTTTCCTGGTCGGTTTCACGATTCTGACGTATTTCGCCACCGTACACCGAGGGCCGAACTGGCATTTCTACTGGTGGCCCTCGTACTGGCCGGTATATTAGGGGGATGAGATGAAGGATCCCTCACGCATTTATCGTTGGATGCTGCTTGGGGCCAGCATTCTCACCATCGTTTATCTGGTGGGCGCCGCCGTGCACGAGAACTACGGGGCGCAGTGGAGCGGGGTGCAGCATCAGTACCGCGAGATCCTGCGGGAAAAAGCGAAGGACGACCGCGGACGCGAACTGCTGGCCAAGTTCCGCATTGAGCTGAAGCAGGTCAGCCTGCCGGCGCTGGGGACGGTGGACCGCTGCGTCACCTGCCACAACGGCATCGACGATCCCAGAATGACGGATGTCGCGTTGCCCCACCGGGTCCACCCTGCGGGCATTCTCGATATCCATCCTGTCGATCGCTTCGGATGCACCGTTTGCCATCACGGGCAAGGACCGGCGACCACGTTTCGCGATGCCAAGGCGGACGACGCCTACTGGGACTATCCTCTGCTGCCGCCAGAGATGACCCAGGCTACCTGCGCCACCTGTCACGATGCGGAGAAGTTGCCTCGCGCACAGATCCCCTTGCTGCTCACCGGCATCAGGCTTTATCAGGAGAAGAGCTGCGGCTCCTGCCACAAGCTGGGAGGTCGCGGCGGTGCGCTGGGACCAGCGCTCGACAGCGAAGGTGCCAAGACGCGCCACCAGCTCATCATGAGCAATCTTCAGCCACCCCACACGACCTGGAGGTGGCAAGAAGCGCACTTCCGCGATCCCGCGGCCGTCGTTGCCGGCAGCCAGATGCGCAACCCGACCGTGACACGGCCGGAAGCGCTGGCGCTGACGGTTTACATGCTCTCGCTTTGGAAGCGCGATGTGCCCGAAAGTTATCTCGCTCCCGACAAGATCGAGCAGAAATATCGTGCGCTGCACCCGGCGCCGCTCTCCGGCGAGCAGGTCTATCGGCAATACTGCACAGCCTGCCATGGCAACGGGACCTACAGCCGCTGGGACAAGACCTTCAAGCGCTTCATCCCCGCCGTTCGCGGCGTTTCCTTGATCGCGACCGCGAGCCCCGAATATCTGGCCAGCAACATCCAGCACGGCCGTCCAGGCACGCAGATGCCCGCTTGGGACAAGCAGGCTGGCGGCCTGCTGCCGGAGGAGATCACAGCGGTCACCGAGTACCTGCGAGCCGGGGCGCCAGCGGTCGAGAAGATGCCGTCCCTCACGCTGGCGGGGGATTCAGCCCGGGGCCTTACGCTGTTTCTCCGCAACTGCGCGGGCTGTCACGGCGTGGACGGCCGCGGGGGAATCGCGCCGGAGATCGGCAATCCGGTTTTTCAGAAAGCGGCGAACGACGAGTTCATCGTGCGCACCATCCGCGCCGGACGGCAGGGGACCGCGATGCCGGCCTTCGAGCGGCCCGATGCACCGGCGTTCACTGACCAGGACGTCGCCGATATTCTCGCCTACGTGCGGACCCTGGGCGAGCGCAAGCGAGAGAAGGCGGTTGCGAAGAACGCGATTCCGGTATCCGGAGGCAGACCATGAGCGACAAGGACCAGACCAACGAAAAGTGGTCGCGGCGCAACTTCATCCAGACTGCCGCCATGACGGCCGCGGCCCTGGCGATCCCCGGCTGTTCGCGCAAGGAGAAGCCGGTGTTGACCACGCTCGTGGGCGACTTCGACCCTCTCCGCAGTTATCCCTACCGCGGCTGGGAGGACTTCTATCGCAAGATCTGGACTTGGGACAAAGTGGTTCGCTCGACCCACTCCGCCAATTGCACGGGTTCCTGCTCGTGGAAAGTCTATGTCCGCAACGGGGTGATGGTGCGCGAGGAGCAGGCGGCGGATTATCCCCGCATCAGCCAGGATCTGCCGGATTACAACCCGCGCGGATGCCAGAAGGGCGGCTGCTTCGTCGAGTATGTATACAGTCCTCAGAGGCTGCGGTATCCGCTGATCCGCACCGGGGAACGCGGCGAGGGCAAATGGCGGCGTGCCACCTGGGACGAAGCGCTTACGCTGGTCGCCGGGAAACTGCTCGACAACGTCTACAACCACGGGCCGGATACCAACACTTTCTTCAGCGTGATTCCGGCCATGAGTCCGGTGAGCTTCTGCGCGGGGTCTCGCCTGGCGCATTACATCGGGGGAGTTTTCCTTTCCTTCTATGACTGGTACTGCGACCTGCCGCCGGGCGAGCCGCTGACGTGGGGGGTGCAGACTGAGGCCTGCGAGTGCGCCGACTGGTTCAACTCCAAGTACATCGTGCTGTGGGGCTCGAACATTTCGCAGACGCGCATTCCCGACGCGCACTTCGCCTACGAAGCTCGCTACAACGGCGCCAAGATCGTCTGCATCTCGCCCGATTACAACTCCAGCGCCACGCACGCTGATCTCTACTTCCAGATAAATCCGGGCACGGACGGCATCCTCGCCCTCGGCGTGGCCAAGCTGCTGATCGATCAAAACCTGATCGATGTTCCGTACGTGAAAGAGCAGACCGACCTGCCGCTGCTTGTCTTACCCGGCACGAAGCGTTTCTTGCGCCAATCCGACCTCGAGGCTAAAGGCAAAGAAGATGTCTTCTGCCTCTGGGACACGCGGCAGCAGCGCGCCGTACCTGCCCCCGGATCGATGGGATCGGATCAAAAAACAATCCAACTCAACGGCGTCGATCCCGCTCTTACCGGCAGTTTCACCGTTACCTTGGCGGATGGAAAAACTGTCGAGGTCACCACCGTCTTCGAGATGCTCAAGCGGGAGCTGGCCCAGTACACGCTGGACAAAGTCGCGGTGCGCACCGGACTTCCGGCACACGAAATCGAGCTGTTCGCAAGGGAACTGGGAACACGCAAACCCGCGATGATCATCCACGGCGCGGGGACGAACCATTGGTTCCACAACGACTTGAGCAACCGCTCGTTGATGCTGCTGGTGGCGCTCACCGGCAACGTCGGGAAGAACGGCGGTGGATTCAACCACTACGTGGGCCAGGAACGCGTCTGGCCGGAGCGCGGATTCTTTCAGCTCGCCTACCCGGAAGGACGCAAGAAGCAACGTTTCCAGAACACCACGCTGTGGAGCTATGTCCACTCCACCAGCAAGGATCCGCACCTGTACAACGGCAAGCCCATCGACTGGTACATCCAGGAATCGGTGAAGAACGGATGGATGCCGCTGTGGCCGAAGGGCGGCCGCAAGCCGCGCGCGTTCGTGGTGTGGCGCGCCAACTATCTCAATCAGGCGAAGGGCAACGAGATCCTGGAGTCCTCGCTGTGGCGCGATCTCGACTTGATCGTGGACATCAACTACCGCATGGACACCACGGCGCTCTACTCCGACGTTGTGCTGCCCGCCGCCAGCTATTACGAGAAGGTGGACATCAACACCACCGACTGCCACAGCTACATCCATCCCTTCGGCAAAGCGCTCGAACCGCTGTTCGAGAGCAAGACGGACTGGGACATCTTCCACGCCCTGGCCGAGAAGATGGCGGAGCTGGCCGCGAAGAAGGGTCTCAAGCCTTTCCACGACGACGCCTTCGACTGGAACCGCGACTTCACCCAACTGGCGCACGATTGGACGGGCAAAGGCACCATCCTCACCGACGAGCAAGCGGCCAACTTCATTCTGGCCAACGCTCCCGAAACCAAGGACATGACCTACCAGCAGTTGCAGGAGAAGCCGCGCCGCTTTGTCGCCACCGATCCCGAGGCATGGAACAGCGACATCGAGGACGGCATCGCCTACACGCCGTTCAAGCACCAGTTGGAGAAGAAGCGTCCGTGGCGCACCCTCACCGGACGGCAGCAGTTCTACATCGATCATCCCTGGTACCTGGAATTGGGCGAGGCGCTGCCCACCTTCAAGGAACCGGTGGCGGAGAAGTATCCGCTCTACTGGAACACTCCGCACGGGCGCTGGTCGATCCACTCGACCTGGCGCGACCACCGGGCCATGCTGCGCCTCCAGCGTGGCGGCCCCATCGTTTACATGCATCCCGACGACGCTCGCAAACGCGGCCTGCAAGACAACGACTGGGTGCGCATCTACAACAACGTCGGGCAGTGCGTCTGCCGCCTGCAGATCCTGCCGGGAGAGAAACCGGGCCGCGTGACCATGTATCACGGCTGGGAAAAGTATCTCGGCTTCAAGCAGGGCGGCTGGCAGTCACTCACTTACATCAAGATCAAACCCACGCAGCTTATCGGCAAGTATGGACACGTCAACTTCCGGCTGAACTACTGGGGACCCACCGGGAACAATCGCGACATCAAAGTGGAAATTGAGAAGGCGAAGGTCTGAGGAGACGGCCATGTCAAAACACCAATACGCAATGGTGATGGACCTGAACAAGTGCCTGGGCTGCCAGACCTGCACCATCGCCTGCAAGAAGTTGTGGACCGATCGCGACGGCACCGGCTACATGTACTGGAACAACGTGGAAACCCGGCCGGGCATGGGCTATCCGCGGCAGTGGGACCGGATCGGCGGCGGGTGGAAAGACGGACAGCTCCAGCCCAGTCCGCTTCCCAGCATGGACGACTATGGCCGCGCGTGGGAATTCAACTACGAGCAGCGGCTCTATGAAGGCAAGAAAAAGCCGGTCATGGCGTCTCCCACTCCGCAGTCGGGTGCGAACTGGGACGAAGATGTGGGTGGCATGAATGGCGAGGAGAATTACTTCTTCTATCTGCCGCGCATCTGCAATCACTGCACCTATCCCGCGTGCTTGGAAGCTTGTCCGCGCAAGGCGATCTACAAACGTGATGAAGACGGCATCGTGGTTATCGACCAGGACCGCTGCCAGGGCTACCGCTACTGCATCAAGGCTTGCCCCTACAAGAAGATTTACTACAACGAGGTGACCGGCAAGTCGGAAAAGTGCATCTTCTGCTATCCGCGTCTGGAAAAGGGCGAGGTGAACGCCTGCGCCGCGCAGTGTCCCGGACGATTGCGCTTTGTGGGACTGCTCGACGATCCCGAGTCCCCAGTGCACAAGCTTGTGCTGGTGCACCGCGCCGCCCTGCCGCTGTTTCCGGAGAAAGGCACGCAGCCGAACGTCTTCTACGTGCCGCCGTTCAATCCGCCCAAGCGCGGGAACTACGACAAGAGCATCCTCGAAGATCCGCGCCTGCCGCTCGACTACTTGATTTACCTCTTCGGCCCCGAGGTAAGAGAAGTGATTACGCGCCTGGAGGCCGAACTGAAGACGGCTCAGGCGGGCGGGCGCAGCGAACTCCTGCAACTGCTCATCGGCCGCGATAACGAGACGCGCTATCGCATCAAACCTAAACTGGTGCAGATCAAGCTTTAGGAGACTGCCATGCGAATTAACCGAGAGGCGTTCCTATTCGTGGTTGTGCTCCTGGTGAGCACGATCGCTGCTGCGCAGGCCGGCAGGACGCCCCCCGGCCAGACGCTGAACGCGACGTCATTGTCGGCCCCGGTCGAGGCGCTTCTCAATGGCTCGGCATTGTGGGATCAGGTCCCCGGCCACAGGATCAGCCTGAACCGGACGCCACCGTTGTACGACACCGACGAGCCGGCATCCCTGGAAATTCCCGTCCTGGACGTGCGAGTCGCGCGTGCCGGCGGCAAGCTGCTGGTTCAGATGTCGTGGACCGATCCAACCCAAGACAGCGCCTCGCTGCCTGAAGTCCCGAACACCCCTCCGGAAACGCGCTTTCGCAAGGTCCCAACCGAAGCCGATGACAGGTTCTTCGACGCGGCCGCCGTCATGTTCCCAGAAAAGAAGGGTGCAGTCACGCCCTCGTTGCAGATGGGCGATGCCGAGGACCCGGTAGAGATCTACTACTGGAACGCCGCGCGCGGGCCCATGCTGATGGAAGCTGCTGGGCGCGGTACGACACGCAGGACAGGAGCCTCATTCGCAGCCCACGGCGCGTACGAGAAAGGCCGGTGGACGGTGGCTCTGGCGCTACCCGATCTGCCTGCGGGCACCCCGTTGGCTTTCGCGGTTTGGAATGGCAGCCAGAAAGATCGCGACGGGAGAAAGTACTTTTCCGTATGGCAGGTGTTGAAGTGAGGAATTCATGACAGTAGCCAGCGAATCCCCAACCTCTGCGAGATTTGATTGGGAAGGCCTTGATCTATACAGATTCTTTGCCTTTGTGTTCGCGTCGCCCTCGCGCGCGCGCTTCGACACACTCGCGCAGCCGGCGTTGAAAGACTCGCTTGCGGGCCTGTGGGGGCAGCTACGCTGTACTGGAAACTTCCCGGATTTCGACTGGTTCAAGAGCTACGAGGAATACGAAGCTACCTACATCGCCCTGTTCGATGTTGGAATTCCTGAACCGCCGGTTCCGCTTTTCGAGTCTGCGCATGTCAAGAGCAAGCCCGCTCAAGAAATTGCGCTTGAGAACACTTGGTTCTACGACGCACTGGGGCTCAAATGGGATTCACGGTGTGCCGTCCCCGACTATCTCATCACCCAACTGGAGTTCCTGGCTGCTGTGCACTACACCCTGGAAAATGCGCAGGATTCCGCCACCCGCCGAAGTCTCGGGAAGCTCGAGGCTGATTTTCTCAGCCGCCACATGCTGAACTGGGTCCTCGCAGCGGGTAGCAAGCTGAACGGTGTTTCTGGTTCCGCCTTCGGTCCTCTCATGATTCTGCTCACAGCATTTCTGCAAAACCGGCGAGACGAAGTCAGTACCGCCGGTCTGCCTACATTACACCGCCCAAGTCGTCGGACACGGCCATAGGCTGGTGTCAGCGTTCAGAGCCGGAAGAGTTACCCCATTCGTGTCGGTCCTGCCACACTGTGTCCCGCGGCACACATCGTTTTTCCGGGCGTTCATCTCCGAAATCCTTTCCCGTCATGGAATCCGAGTCCGGTCCGCTGCTTGCTTCCTGTTTGCAGCGTCGGCTTCGCAGTTTATAGTTCAGTCTTCGGAAAGTAGGAGTCATGAGACGGATACCCATCGTTTCGGCACGCACCGCGGTTGCGGCTGGTTTCTTCCTGGCCCTTGCGCTCGGAGCGGCTGTCTTCTGGCGAGCCTCGCGGGCACTCCATTCGGCGGCCCAAGACGTCCGCTCGGAACACGAAATCCGCTTCGTGGTCCGGCCGCTCGCCTCGGCGGGGAATGCCGATTTCGAAGCCATCAGTTCTCCCGCAACGTTCTTCGCGGCCGCCCGTTTCCAGGATCATCTTTATATGGCCGGCCCCGCCGGACTGCTCGAATATGATCCGGCCGGTGCTCTACTCCACCAATACGCCGTCGGCCGCGAGCTTCCCGGATCGCCGCTGATCGCGCTGACTTCTGCCGTTCTGGCCGACTCCCGCGAACCTGAACTCATCCTTGCGACTGCCAACGACGGGCTGCTTGCCTTCAATGGCCGGGCCTTCCGTCAGATTTTCCCGTACGACTCCGAGGCCCGCGCCATCACGGCGATTTTGCCGGCTGCTTCCGGCCATCTTCTGATTGGCACCAAGAAGCGGGGCGTTCTGGTGTACGACGGAAAGCACATCACGGTTCTTCATTCCACATTGAAAGACATCTATGTGACCGCTCTTGCCGGCAGTGAGTCGGACCTTTGGACCGGGACTCTGAGCCGAGGCGTTCTTCACTTCCATGCGGGCCAGAGCGACAGCTTCGCCGAAGCGTCCGGACTGCCGGATCCGCAGGTCGTATCCCTGGCGGTCGCCGGTGACACAACTTACGTCGGGACCCCGCTCGGTGTGGCCGTCTTCAGCGGTGGACGTTTTTCCCGGGTACTCGCTCCTGGAGTGCTGGCCACCGCTCTGCTGGCGGCTCGCGGCCAGCTCTACGTCGGCTCCCAAGACCAGGGGGTGATCTCGATTCAATTCGAAGGGCGCCGCCCCAATCCCAACCCAAGCCCGGATTCCCAATTGTCCGAAGTGCGCCAGCTTTTTGCCTCCGGGGACGCGCTGTTCGCGGTGGCTCGCCAGGGGCTCTACCGCATGAATCCTCACGGATTCGGCTGGCAGCGAGTACTCGATGCGGGTGCTGCGACTCTTAGTGATGGCAACATTTCCGCGCTGGCAACGGACGCGAGCGGCCGCCTCTGGGTGGGCTATTTCGACCGGGGTCTCGACATTCTCGCACCCGACCATACCCACGCCCGCCATGTCGAAGACGAGCACGTATTTTGCGTGAACCGCATCTTTCCGGATGCGAAGACCGGCGCCATCGACGTCGCCACCGCCAACGGCTTGGTTCGCTTCGACAACACGGGCGCCGAGCAGCAGGTGCTGACTCGCGCCGACGGACTCATTGCCGACCACGTCACCGACGTGGCCGCCTACCGTGGCGGCCTCGCGCTCGCGACTCCCGCCGGACTGACCTTCCTCGACTCGGCCGGTGCGCGCAGCATGTATGCGTTTCACGGCCTGGTGAATAACCACGTCTATGCGCTCGGCGTTTCTGGCGACGAACTTATCGCCGGCACCCTCGGCGGTCTCTCGGTTCTCGACCAGGGAAACGTCGCGGCCAACTATACGACCGCGACTTCCAACCTGAAACACAACTGGATCACCGCGGTGGTCCCGGTCGGGCCGGAGTGGATGGTCGGTACCTACGGCGCCGGAATTCTCGGCCTCGACCGTTCTGGGCGCTTCCATTCTTTCGAGACCGCTTCCGGACCGTTTGAAGTAAATCCCAACGCGATGCTGGTCACTCCCAACTATGTGTTGGCGGGTACTTTGGGAAAAGGTTTGTATCTCTATGATCGGCCATCCGGGCGCTGGTCCGTCATCGACACCGGTTTGCCGTCCTTGAACGTGACCGCGCTCGCTCGCGGCAATGGTTACATCTACATCGGTACTGACAACGGTCTGGTCCGCATACCAGAACAGAAGCTGCACTCATGAGAAAGTTCATCTTGTCGGTTCTTATTTGGTGCTGGACTTCGACGCTGCTATTCGCCGACGCTGGCATTCTCATCCCGCGCGACAAGCAGCAGCCTGATCCCGCGATCCTCTCGCTCGAAGAGATGGAAATCACCATACGCATCGACAACGGGGACGCCCGCGTCTTCGTGCGGCAGGTGTTTGCCAACCACACCAGCGGCATCCAGGAAGGGAACTACATTTTCGCTCTGCCCAGCCACGCCACCATTTCCGATTTCGCCACCTGGGACGGGCCTACGAGGATTCCCGCGGTCATCCTCGAACGCAAGCGCGCCGAAGAGATCTACACCCAGCTCAAGCAACAGGCCATCGATCCCGGTCTGCTGCAGATGGGCGAACGCGGCAGCGAAGAAGCCAAGCGCACTTCCGTTTTCAGCGGCCGCATCGTTCCCATTCCCGCGTACGGAACCAAGCGCCTGGAGATCGAGTATCACGAATCGATTCCGGTGGAGAATCTGAAGTCGTACTTTGCCATCCCGCTGCGCCCGGATGCGTATCAGACCCAGGCGGCGCGCCTGCTTCGCATCAATTTCGAGCTGCACACGGCCCACGCCATGCGCAACTTCCAGGCGCCGGCCAGAAGCTTCCCTTTGCAGCTTGACCAGAATACGGCTCACCTCGTCAAAGGCCACTGGGAAGGACAGAACGTCAACCTGGGCGAAGACTTCGTCATCACCTACGACCTTGATCCTGCGGCGTCGGACACGCTGCAGATTCTGACCTATCGCAATCCAGTCAGCGGCCAGCCTTCGCCCACCGAAACTGCTCCCGTCCGCAGCGTGAACGAACCTGGCTTCTTCGAAGCCGAAGCGCTGCTCGGGCTCGGGCCGGCTGCTGCCGCAAGCGCGGCCAGTAGCGCTCCCAAGACAGTCATCGTCCTGTTCGATACCTCGCTTTCCATGCAATGGGAAAAGCTGGAGCGCAGCTACCAGGCTTGCGAAACTCTGCTGCGGACCCTTCGCCCAACCGACCACTTCAGCCTCGTACTTTTCAATACTGAGACCCACGCGTTGCCGCTCAGCTCCGCGGAGGGCAACAGCATTCAGCACGCCATGGAATTCGTTCGCGCCAGCCGCCTGCGCGGGGGCACCGATCTTCAACGCGCCCTCCAGACCGGACTGCAACAGGCTGCCGCTCCAGGAGCGGCCAACCCTTACC
>JBIOFT010000043.1:0-23992 GCA_044447375.1 Terriglobales bacterium
CTATCAGGGAGTGGAGGTCGATGGCCGCGGAGAACGGACCAGGATCCAGGCAATTAACGAAGTGACGGATGGGAATGTTTACAACTACACGCTGTGGGGCTTCAAACTGATTCCGCTGGGGCCGGACGCCGCCTTCGTTATCTACGAAGTTACCCTGCAGTTCCCGCCCAGATCATCCGTGCGTTATTCACGGGTCTATATCACCGAGCTTTGGGTCAAGCGTGGGGGAGAGTGGAAGGAGTTGCACTATCAGGAGACCCACGTCAAGTAGGCCCTGCCTCACCGGAGCATCGTTCCGGGGGGCCAGAGCATCCAACCGTATATGCTGTGAGGCAAGGGGGGACGGAATATGGCAAGAGCCAGAGTTGTGCTGGCGTTGGTTTGCATGAGCGTTCTTGCGGCCGCGCAGGCTGTGGATGCGAATCAGTCGGCTGCCGGCCAGGACCATCCGAAAAAGCCTAAGGACCAGATCACCGTGAGAGGCTGTGTCGGCAAGTTGAACACTGATTACATCTTGACCCAGCCGGAGCAGGGCAACAGCTACGAACTCCAGGGGAGCCGCAAACTGAGACTGAGGCCATACCTTGGACAAGAAGTCGAAGTAACCGGCAGCGAGTCGCCCTCGATGAGCACTAGTTCCGATTACCTGGCGCGATCAGGCTCTGCGAGCCCCGTAACCATCACGATAACCTCGATCAAGACGATCGGAAAGCGGTGCTCCGCGTACTGAGCGGGAATAGGGGCCACCGCGAGGGGAAAACTAGTCGCAATCTGGCGGCATCGCCATGATTTCCGCGTTGGAATCGCATGGCGGCTTCTTCCTGGCGGGCTGCAGCATCGCTGGCCGGTTGTAACGGAGAATCCACAAGCCTTCGTTGTTGGTCAGGTAGATCAGGCCGTGGTTGCCGTCGGGTAGAAGGCTGGTCACCCCGTTAAACTCCTGAAGCGTTTTCGGATTGCGCGGGTCACTCAAGTCCAGCACGCGCACCGTTTCCGTGGGATGGCTGCTGCTGGCGAGGCTGTTCGGCTTCTTCTCCGGCACCTCGGCAATGGCCACGTCGGGACTAACCATTGCCAGATTTCCGGCTGTCGCTTGGCTCGTCTGCGCCGTTTGTTTGAGCAGGTTCGGCTTTTCCGGTTTGCTGACGTCTACCACCATGAAGCCCAGCTTAGAAGCCTGCTGGACATAGAGATACTCCTTGCCGTTCTCCTTCTGAAGCAACATCTGGCTCCCCGTGGCCTGAGGAAGCGGCAGGTGAGCGATTACGGTCGCGGGCACGTCAGTGGGCTTTGGAGGCTGGTCTTTAGCATGGACCAACGCAGCTACAACTAGGGGAACCATGCACGCCCACACACTGCACCGCTTCAATGCTCTGGCAAAAGTCGGCATAAATCCCTTCACCAACGCGAATTCCGCGACCCTCTCCGCGTCTAGGACGAAACTGTATCACAGATTGATGCCTGCTCCGGCTATCCGGAGCGCACGCGCCTCATTGTTGCGCGAAGACGCCGACACAACCGTTGCTGCTCAGCGAAGGTGCGCATGGGGCACCCGACTGCATAGGCACAAACGCGTGGTTATTGCTTGGATCCACCGCGATGCTGTGCGAATTGGCGTTGGTCGAAACATTTTGCAGCCAGACGTTTGTGGCAGCGTCGATGACGCCCATGACCGGGCCATTGGGCATATCTCTGGCTGCCAGATAGTACTTGTTGTCGCCCGGGTTGTACCAGATCTCGTCCACGCCGCCCACCTGGGTGATTTCAGCTAGCTGCGTGAATTTCGCGCCCAAGACCGGGTCGGGAGAGAGGCTGACGACGATCATGTTCGGCGGGAACGCCTCGCCGTCATGATCGCCACATCCGATCAGGAAATTGTTGCCCGGCCCTTGCACCACGCTGGCGGGCATGCAATTCGGGGTGACGAAGGAATTGACGACAATCGGCCCGTTCGGGTTTCCTAGCCGGGGGTCAATCACATCGATGCTGCCAATGCTGGTGACAGGGACGGAATTGAGATTCGCCTGCAGGAAGAAACTTTTACCAGTCGAAGTGTCATGCCACCACGCGTTCCCCCCTAGTCCGGCTGGGGCTATGGCCCCTGCGCAAGTACCGGCAGGGAGAGTTTGGCTACAGAATGTTCCCTTGGTTTGGTCGACGATGGGAGCGTGATGGCAAGGGATGGTGTACGCCCCACCGCTCGGAGTGATGCCGACCCCGGGGATAAGCGAGGCCGCTGCGGACCCAGATACGCCTCCAAAGGTCTGCGGATTGGACGGATCCGGACATGGGAATGTGGTTCCAACATTGTCGACCGGAACGGTTGAAGTCAGCCCAAGTCCTCCCGACATCGAGCCACCCGCGCCGTCATAGTAGATTTGCCCAATAATGCAACTGGGCGGATTGAACGAAGTACCCGTGGCCGGGGTAAGCGGTGCCGTTGATAACCCTTGCGAGGGAAAGCCGGGGCCGGAGGGGCCATAGGGCGTCGTGGCATCGATCGGCAGACAATGTCCCGCTGGGCCTGGTGTCCTGTTCACAATACCAGACATGTCAATGAACGTGACAAATGGAAATCCCGGATCGCCGTTGATCACCCCGAGAACCTTATGAACCGGGTCGTACGCCATCTCGTCAGCCCGGTCATCCCCGCAATCGGCGGCGGAGCCTGCTTCGCCGTTCCAAGAGGCGACACAGCCAGCGATGCCCGTCGGACCGTCATAGTCGGCAGACACCCCGGTAGGGATGGTGGCGATCACCGTCGGTGCAGTGGGCGGACTCTTGGTAAGGTCCATCGTAGTGAGATCGAAAACCACGACGGAAGAGCTGCCATTCCCCACGACCAAGAAGTTGCCGTCCGGGGTGGTCAGGAGGCCATCCGGGCCGGACATCGGGTTCACGCCGTTAGCGCGGGAAGCGCAGCATTGTGCGCCCGGAAACCCGCCAAAAAAGCCGTTGGCGCCAAATCCTGAAACCAGATGAAATGACCCAGTCCTGCATCCGAAACGGGTGAAATTACCAAACACATCGACGATAGGGGGGATCAGGATGCTCTGATCGCATAGGCTGGCCTGAAATCCCGCGCCCGACACGCTGTTGAACCCTTGAATGGCATTTACCGTAATATTGTTGAGGGTGTCCACGACGGGTATATCCAATCCGATGCGATCCGAGACGTAGAACAGGTGGTGGACCGGGTCGACCCAGCTTATGTCGAACGAGTTGAACGGCCCGCCGGGTTCGCCGGTAGGATTGTGCTCCGGGACCGCGATGTTAACGATGTCAACATAGCCATCGGCCTTCGTCGTACCGCACGTGGGGCAGCCAGCCACGTTCCCGCAGCCGCTCGCGATCACAAACAACGCGGTAAGAAGCATAGTCAGTAGAATGCTGGGTCTCATCGAATCTCCTCCTACGATTTCCCTTTAAAACAAGGGCTGCTGCCAGCCCGGCGTCTTACCAACATTGGTCGACCGCGACATCTTCAACACCATGATCGAGCCGGTTTCTAGAACCGGAACTGCAGTTCCTGCATCAGCACAGTGAAATTCTGCGGCAGCGCTCCGGTCGTGCTGGGTTGCTTCAGCCGATCGATGTTGACGTTAACCTGGTACTTCACCCAATAGTTCGGGTACCAGTTGAGGCCAAACGTAAACTGGTCGGTGTGATAGTCGTACTGACTGACAAAGCCCGGGGTGTAAAGGCCCAAAAAGTTCGCGGAGGGTGCATTCGCCTGAACCCCGGAGTATCGGGCGGCCACTTCAAAGGCTCCCCAGCCTCGTCCGGTTCCGCCCGGCGTGTCCGGACCGAGCAGCGGGCTCTTCACGCGTGGAGTACCGTTCTCGGGCCGCTTTTCCTTGGTGAGCAGATAAGTGGTGGCGATATTCCAACCCTTGGCGCCGATGCCGGGAAGAGTCAGAAAGCCCAAACCGCCGACTTGCTCGGCACCAACCCCGAAGCGCTGCTGTTGCATCTGGACGTACTCGCCACGCAGCGCATAGGGCCCCTTGATGTAGGTGAATTCACCCTCATACCGCTCGATGGGGCCGTTGATCCGGAGCGTCGGGAAGAACGAGTAAGCCGCGTCGGGGAGCGTTCCGTTAAAGCTCAGGTCGCCCGAAAGGCCCCTGGAACGGCTGTGGGAAAATGAGCCGCCAAAAGCGAGTTGTTTGAACCAGACGCTCTTGGTCTTGCGCCAAGGATAGAAACGAACCCTCCCTACAAACTCCGGCTCGTTCGTGGCGTTGGCGGTTACGCCGTTCCGGCCGTTGAACGCTCCCACCCAGTACTGCACGACGCTACCGTCAATGTCCCCGTGAATGGTAATGCCGGGGCTGCGAAAGGCGGTGCCGACGGACGGGTACAGAAGCGACTGCAGCCCGCGCTCGACGAAGTCGAGGTTGGTAGCGCCGATACCGGTTTCCTGCGCGAAGGGCTCTTTGAATTGGCCCGCCTGGAATTGGAACTCGGGCCTGAGTCTGACATTGAGATACACGTCGCGAACGATGGCGCCGGTCGTAGAATTGGCGTCCGTCAGCAGAGCGAAGTCGAAATGCGAACCGTAGTTGCCCTGGAAGCCGAAGCGCGCTCGCCGGACCACAAAAGTGTCGGGAGGGGCACCATCCCCCTTGTAGGCGCGGTAGTCGGTGTCCACGTAGCCGTAGGGGCTGATGCTGAACTGTCCATCCGGGCTTCTGATGAAGAAGTGTTCCCCGTTCCATCCTGAAGTCAGGGGGGGCTGGCCGGATTTCGTCGCAGACTGCTCGGCGACGTCAAGCGGCTCCCCCAAACTCTCGGGCTGCGGCTGGATAATGGCGGCGTTGACGAAGTGGGCGTCGCCGGACCCCTGCTGCTTCGCCAGTTGCTGGACCATCGCCCGTAGTTCCTCGATGGTCTGTTGTTGTGCCGCGACCTCGTTGCGCAATTCCTGGACTTCCTCTTTGCTCGCGCTCGGAGAGACAGCGCGGGGATCGGCGGGTGCACCCCCGGCTCCATCGGCTTGCGCTAACAAGGTAAGGCCGGTGGCGAGGAAAAACAGAACCAGCAGAGCGAAAGTGGTCAGGAAGCGTGGCATGTTTTCTTCCCTCAGGATGATCTGGCGAAGCAAAACTGTCCCTAAGGAGCGGGGGAGCAGCCGGCATCGCCGGTTACAACAAACACTCAACCGGAACGGCTTATTCGTGTTTCGATAAATCCGGACACAGGTATGAACACCAGACCTCTACAAAAGAAGTGGCTGATTATCACGGACCCAGTGGCCTGTCAAGAAAATTCTCCAGGAACCTTGCCGTTAGCACATCAAATGCCTGGTCAAATCAGCGCCCATGAAATGTCCACTTAGCAGACCACTGGAGCGTATACAGCTTGTCTTTGAACCATTGCAGTGATCTGCGTCACACTATGTGTGTGACGACCTATTGGGAGCCCGGTGGCAGTATTGCGTCCAGATGGAGCGGCCTATCGTTGGGCAGAATGAAGATGTGGAAGACGCGGCAGCCACGGCCCCGCAGTCGCCCTAAGCGGAGAACCTGATTCCTCTCACCGCGCGTTCGGAAACGGCGGCTTCCGCCGGCTTCGCGCAAAACACCTCTTCCATTGCGGCGCGCAGCAGTTCGGCCACGCTCCAGGCCTGCGCGATGCAGCCCCGCGGGCGATGGGGCGGGTCGCCATCCAGGATCTCCGACACCTGGCCCAGCCCGGCTTCGCGCAGGTGCTTGCGGAACGGCTCCAGCCACTTCGCGGCCTGCATGCGGGCTGCCGCGGTCCCGCCATGGACATTGATGTACGCCGAGAGGAATGGTCCCATGAGCCACGGCCACACCGTGCCCTGATGGTAAGCGGAATCGCGTGCGTGCTGGCCGCCGGCGTAGTGGCCGACGTAGCGCGGGTCGCTGGGAGCCAGTGTGCGCAGCCCGTAGGGCGTCAGCAGCTCGCGTGCGACCACATCCACGATGGCCTGGGCGCGTCCCCGAGCAACCATGCTGTGGTGCAGGCTGACCGCCAGAATCTGGTTGGGCCGGATCGATGCATCCGGAGGCCCGCCGTTGACCACGTCGTAGAGGCATCCGGCGCTTTCGTTCCAGAACAGGCGATTGAAGCTCCAGCGCGCTAGCGTCGCCATCTTGGCGTAGCGTTTTTGGGCGGCGGAATCCCGGAACCGGGCGGCAAAGTCCTCCATGGTGCGCAGAGCGTTGTACCAGAGCGCCTGAATCTCGACCGGCTTGCCGTGGCGCGGAGTCACGACCCAGTCGCCGACCTTGGCGTCCATCCAGGTAAGCTGAACGCCGGGAGCGCCGGATGCGAGCAGGCCGCTATCGTCCACGCGTATGCCATAGCGAGTCCCGCGGACGTGCCAGGCGATAATGTCGGTGAGCACGCCGTAGAGATTCTTGCGGACAAACTCGTAGTCACCGGTGTAGTCGGCGTAGGCGCGGATCGCCTCGAAGAACCACAGCGTGCCGTCCACGGTGTTGTATTCCGGCTGCTCGCCGGCGTCGGGAAAGCGGTTGGGCAACATGCCCTGGTCAACGTACCTGGAGAATTCCAGCAGGATGCTGCGCGCGGTGTCGAAGCGTCCGGTCACCAGCGTCAGCCCGGGAAGCGCGATCATGGTGTCCCTTCCCCAATCGCTGAACCAGTGATAGCCCGCTATGACCGTCTTCCGCTCTCCGCGAGCCACAATGAACTGGTCCGCGGCGGTGACCAGCGCGCCCACCAGTTCATCCTTCACCGGGGCGGAATCGGCCACCTGGCTGCGGCGCGTGATCTCGTTCTTGTACAGCTTGGGCACTTCTCGGACATCATGGCGTACGGTGGAGGCGACGACAGCGGCCGTCGCGCTTGCGCTGAGGTCAAACCGCCACACCAGCGGATTGAACAGATCCTCGCGATAGTCCAGCCCGCGCTCCTGCTCCACACGGTATTCGAAATTGCGGTACCACTGGCCGGCCGCCTCGACATCATCGGCGTCATGCACGAGATAAAGCCGCGGCAGTCCCGGATACGGCGCCACGCTGGCCAGGCCAGGTTCGGACGAGACGGTTGGATCCAGCCCGCCGTTCTCGTGCGTGGTGTTGTGATAATCGCGGAAGGCGATCAGCGGCCGCAGTTCGAGCTGCACCGAATCGTGTGGCGCCTTCAGTTGGTACTGCACGACGGTCGTGTTCTCGCCCTGCACCATGAACACGGATTTCTCGATCTCGACGGCGCCCACCTGGTAGGTGAACACGGGAAACGGGTCGAGGCGGAAGCGCGTCTGGTACTGGTAGCCTTGCGGATGGATCACGCCGGGATACTGGTTGGCCGAGAGCTCGAAGCTCTTGCCGCCGATGATCAGCGTCTCTTCCAGCTTGGACAGCAAAACCATCCTGCCGGCCGGAGGATGGATGGCCGCCACCAGCAGGCCGTGGTAACGCCGCGTGTTCAACCCGGTGATGGTGGAGGAAGCGTATCCTCCCAGCCCATTGGTCTCCAGCCACTCGCGGCCGAGGGCGGCGTCGAGATCGCGGCAGGTATCCTGGCCAAAACTGATCATCTTGCGCTCCTTGCGCCGAGCGGCAGCACCCCTAGGATCGGATTGCGGCCTGGGCCGCGGCGATGGCCACGCTCTTGCGCTCGCCACTCTGTTGCAGCATCTTGGCGACGAGTCCGGTCCAGCCGGTCTGGTGATTTGCGCCCACGCCCCGGCCGGTGTCGCCGTGGAAGTACTCGAAGAACAGGATCAGGTCGCGCCAGTGCGGGTCGGTCTGGAATTTCTCCCAATCGCCATACACGGGCCGGCGTCCCTGCTGGTCGCGCAGGAAAGTCCGGTTCAGCCGGCGCGACAACTCCCGCGAGACTTCCCATAGCGTCATGTACTGTCCCGAGCCGGTGGGACACTCTACCTTGAACTGTTCGCCAAGGTAGTGATGGAACTTCTGCAGAGACTCGATCAACAGATAGTTCAGCGGGAACCACACCGGCCCGCGCCAGTTGGAATTGCCTCCGAACAGCCCGGTGCGCGACTCCGCCGGGTCATAGTCCACACGGTGCTCGCCGCCGTTCACGTTGAGAATATACGGGTGTTCGCGGTGATAGCGGGAAAGGGCCCGGATCCCGTGCGGCGACAGAAACTCCGATTCATCCAGCATCAATTGCAGTATCCGCCGCAGTTTTTGCTCGTCCACGATCGAGAGCAACCGGCGCTCGTCCCTGCCCGCGGTGCGCATGCAAGCGACGTTCTTCGTCAGGTCCGGACGGTTGTCGATGAACCACTCCATGCGGCGCTTGAACGCAGGCAGGCGGTTGAGAAGCTCCGGTTCCAGGGTCTCGATGGCGAACAGCGGGATCAGGCCCACCATCGAGCGCACCTTCATGGGGATGCTGTTGCCATTGGGCAGGCGCAGGCCGTCGTAGTAGAAACCGTCTTCCTCGCTCCACAATCCCATGCCGTCGCGGCCGAGGTTGTTCATGGCGTGCGCGATGTAGACGAAATGTTCCCAGAACTTGCTGGCCACGTCCTCGTAGGCAGGGTTCTCGCGCGCCAGCTCCAGGGCGATGGCCAGCAGGTTCAGCGTGTACATCGCCATCCAACTGGTGCCGTCGGATTGCTCGAGAAGGCCGCCGGTGGGCAGCCGGGCGCTGCGGTCGAACACGCCGATGTTGTCGAGCCCGAGGAAGCCGCCCTGGAAGATGTTCATGCCTTCGGCGTCCTTGCGATTCACCCACCAGGTAAAGTTCAAGAGCAGCTTGTGGAAGACGCGTTCCAGGAAAGCACGGTCGCCTTGGCCGCGGCGCTTCTTCTCGATCTTATAGACGCGCCACGCCGCCCAGGCGTGCACCGGCGGATTGACGTCGCCGAGCGCCCACTCGTAGGCGGGAAGCTTGCCGTTGGGGTGCATGTACCACTCGCGCAGCAGCAGGATGAGTTGCTCTTTGGCGAAGTCGCAATCCACCAGCGCCAGCGGCACGCAGTGGAACGCCAGGTCCCAGGACGCGTACCACGGGTATTCCCACTTGTCGGGCATGGAGATGACGTCGGCGTTGTAGAGGTGCGTCCAATTATGGTTGCGTCCGTGCTTCCTCTCGGGCGGAGGAGGGGGAAACGCGGGATCGCCATCCAGCCACTGCTCCACCACGTAGTGATAGAACTGCTTGGACCAGAGCATGCCGGCGAAGGCCTGCCGCATGACGTTCTTCGCGTCCGGCGTCAAGTCTTGGGGGATGACTTCGGCGTAGAAATCGTCGGCTTCACGCTGGCGCTGCTCGAAGTTGCGGTCGAACTCGGGACCGAAAGCCAGGCTTGGCGTGGCGGGCTGCCGGTCGGTCAGCCGCAAGCGGATGACACGGCTCTCCCCCGGCGCCAGCAGTAGGTCGTAGTCGGCAGCGGCCTTCGTACCGACCTGCGCGGGATTCACCGCGTCACGCTGGCCGTGGACCACGTAGTCGTTGATCCCGTCTTTGACATAGCGCGAGGCATTCTGCGTCCCGAACAGGCGGCGGAAATTGGTTTCGTTCTCGGTGAACAGCAGTTGGGGTGACCCTTCACAGTAGAGCCAGCGTTGTCCGTAGGCCGGGTCAAGCAGTTCGATGGCGGAATCTTCCATTCCTTCATGGGCCTTCAACATCGGCCGCGGTTCCTCGTGGCCCCAGGACCAAGTATTGCGAAACCAGACCGTTGGCAGCAGCCGCACGCGCGCCGGCTCCGGCCCGCGGTTGGCCACGGTGATGCGGATCAGCATGTCCTCGACATCGGCCTTGGCGTACTCCACGAACACGTCGAAATAGCGGTCCTGGTCGAAGATGCCGGTGTCGAGCAGTTCGTATTCCGGGTCCTGCCTGCCACGGCGGCGGTTCTCATTCACCAGGTCCGAGTAGGGGAACTCGCGCTGCGGATACTTGTACAGAAACTTCATGTAGGAGTGGGTGGGCGTGCTGTCGAGGTAGAAGTAGTATTCCTTGACGTCCTCGCCGTGGTTGCCCTCGTTGCCGGTGAGGCCGAAGATCCGCTCCTTCAGGATGGGGTCGCGCCCATTCCACAGCGCCAGCGCGAAGCAGACGTACTGGTGACGGTCGCAGATGCCGGCGATGCCGTCTTCGTTCCAGCGGTACGCCCGCGAGCGGGCATGGTCGTGCGGGAGGTATTCCCAGGCGGTCCCGTGCGCGCTGTAGTCCTCGCGCACCGTGCCCCATGCGCGTTCGCTGAGGTAAGGTCCCCAGCGCTTCCAATGTCTGGTGCGCGCATTCGACTCATCCAGTCGCCGCTGCTCTGCGGTCATTAGCGTTCCCCCGCCCGTTGCTGATGTGATGCGCGAGATAGCATTCGGTTTCGCGCAATGGAAGAGGCTCACGACCGGGCCCCTCCGCCATGCCAGCATCAGTGACTCCGGGAGAAGTGTTCGTGCACAATCGACCAGCTCTTGCCGCGCTTTACAAAGACATGGCTGCCGCGGCCTTCGATCTTTTGCCCCGGCGCCAGTTCGACCGCCCAATAAAAACTCGCGACTGCGGTTCCGCCAAAGACCTGCACGCGGGCCTGCCGGATGCGGTAGCGAAGCCGTGGCGACTGGTCCAGATAGTGCTCAAAGGTCCGCTTCAGCGCAGTCCGACCGGCAATGCGATCATGGCGTGTGGAAGAAAAACCAACAAAATCGGAGCTGAATTGCGCCAGCAGCGCTTCCAGGTTGCGGCGGTTGAAGTCGGACGCTTGCTGGCGCTCCAGCCCAAGGATTTCCTGTTCCGCTCGGGTCATATAAGTTCCTCGTCCGGATTTCCGGGAATTGCCTGCGGGGGAAATCCTACCACTTAGAGCCAGCCAAGCATTGTCGGGGAAAGGGCTTACCGTTGCCGCGCCTGGTGCACCATCTCGACCAGCACTTTCCTGGCTTCGGACGGATCGCCGGCTTCCCGCAGGAACGCAATCCGGGTTCCACGCATCCCTTCGTGGGTTTCGAGGCGCAGGTGGAAACCGAGGCGGTCCACCGAAGTCATCCCCGCTGCCTGTGCCTCGATGCCGGCGAACTCCCGTGCCAGCAGGATGAGCGCGTCCTTGTGATCGGTATTCATGTGCTGCAGGATGTCGCCCGCCGCCTCCGCCAGCGGATCAGGTTGCGCCCGGTCGTACTCGGATGCGGGAATCCAGCCCATAACGCCGAAGCCGCCCACGTAGTAAACGTCGGCCACTTCCATGCGATAGAAGGAAAAATCTTCGTAATCCACCCAGTACTTGCTGTTGGGGTAGCTGGCCAGGTAGAGCTTGCGGACGGCGGCGAGCTCCGGCTCCCCCAACACAAGAACCTTCCCCAAAACCGTTACCCGCGATGCGCCCAGAGGATCTCCCTCCCCGTCGGCCCGGGTCACCAGCAGGCTGGCCCGCGGGTCCGCCTGCAGGTTCTGCGTGTGCATCGCCATCGTGCTGATGAGGAAGACGGGGCGCCCGCGCTCATCCAAGCCGTAGGGCATCACGGAACCGAAGGGGAAACCGGGCTGCTTACGCGACAGCGTCGAGAGGCTGCCGACGCGGCCGAGGTACATCAGGGTGCGGGCTTGCTCGGCGAACGAGGGCTCGGGCACCGCAGGCTGACCGGCCGCAGCACCCGTCCTCGCGTGCTTGCCTACGGATGATGATGACATCGCTGCCCTCCTGGAGTCTCCCCCAGCATTGTAAATCGAGCCGCAGTACGCGGACGCTCGCTGCATTCCTGGTGTTGAACTCCCTTGTTCTGATTTCAGAACAAAATCAAGAACCCCCTTGCTCTCCTGTCGGCTGCTTGCTACGGTTGCTGGCGTGGGAGGTCCGGACGCAGTTTTCGGACCGCAGAGGAACTCGTTGTCCTTGTTCCGAAGGCAGTGAGTTTACGTTCCAGCTTTTCCTTCTCGTGCTGCTCTGCTGTTTCTGAATCTCCGTCCGAAACCGAAAGGAGACCATGCCTACTGGAAAGCAACACGTTGCTCTTGTCGGCAGTGAGCGTTCCCCAATGGCGGGGGCTCGGGAAGTAGGTCCAGCCAACCCGGATGAGAGACTCGAAGTATCGGTCCGGTTACGATCTCGTGCCGGGGAAAAACCTGCGCTGAGCGCGGAGGCTTTGGCGCAACCCCTGGAAACACGAAAACTCCTGACCCGCGATCAACTGGAGAAGCAGCATGGCGCAGATCCAGCCAGCATCCGGCAGATCGAAGCTTTTGCGCGTGAGCATGGGCTCTCGGTGGTGGAAGCCAGTGCGGCGCGCAAAACGGTAGTGCTGTCCGGAACGGTCGCAACGATGAATGCGGCGTTCGGCGTCGAACTCAAGCAATTCGAACATCCGAATGGCACTTACCGCGGCCGCACCGGTCCGGTGCAAATCCCGGCGGAACTCCAGGACACGATCGAAGGAGTGTTCGGCCTCGACAACCGGCCGCAGGCCAAGCCTCATTTTCGCAGGCGCAAAGACGGCAGCGGAGTGCAGCCTCACGCCAGTGACGTGTCCTATACGCCCTTGCAAATCGCAAGTGCGTACAACTTTCCTGCTGGGGCCGACGGCTCCGGAGAGTGCATCGCGCTGATTGAGTTGGGCGGCGGTTACAAGCCTGCCGACCTGACCAGTTATTTCAAGCAGCTCAATCTCTCGACCACTCCCACGGTATTGGCGGTATCCGTCGATCACGGGAGCAACCAGCCCACAGGCGATCCCAGCGGCCCCGATGGTGAAGTGATGCTCGACATCGAGGTCGCGGGCGCGGTGGCACCGGGAACGAAGATTGTCGTCTATTTCGCGCCCAACACCGACGCCGGATTCCTCGATGCGATTACCACGGCCATCCACGACAAGACCAATCAACCCTCGGTGGTGTCGATCAGTTGGGGCGGTCCCGAATCTTCGTGGACATCCCAGGCCATGACGTCGATGGACGAGGCGTTCCAGGCTGCCGCCGCATTAGGGATCACCGTTTGCTGCGCCGCCGGGGACGATGGTTCGACCGACGGCGTCACCGACGGCCTGAATCACGTTGACTTCCCGGCTTCGAGTCCCTACGCCCTGGCTTGCGGAGGTACTCGTTTGACGGCTTCCGGCAACACCATCTCCAGCGAGACGGTGTGGAACGAACTCGCAAACAATGAAGGGGCAACCGGGGGAGGGATCAGTGATTTCTTTGCTCTTCCCACGTGGCAGACCGGAGCCAAGGTTCCACCCTCCGCCAACCCGGGAAACCATGTCGGCAGAGGCGTGCCCGACGTGGCGGGAGACGCGGATCCGGCCACTGGATATGTGACCCGGGTCGACGGCCAGCCGGACGTCATCGGGGGCACCAGCGCGGTGGCCCCTCTCTGGGCGGGGCTCATCGCTCGCCTCAATCAGAAGCTCCAAACCCCCATTGGTTACGCTAACCCCCTGCTCTACGGCGCGGCTGCCAAAGCGGGGGCGTTCCACGACATCACCTCCGGCAACAACGGCGCGTATACCGCCGGCCCGGGATGGGATGCCTGTAGCGGGCTGGGGACGCCGATAGGTGCCGCCCTCTTGTCGGCCCTGGCCCCGGCGGCGCCGGCGCGCAAAACCGGCACTTAGTCGGTTGCGGAATGCGTGGTGGCGCGGTTTTCCACGCCACGCCACCACGCGTCGCAGCAGGGGGTCAGTTCCGAAAAGCTAACCGCATTTGCATTTGGACGCGAGAACTTCCAGCGCAGTCCCGATCGGTTGTGTACGCTGGAACTGAGGCTGACTTCGGCGTAAAGTGCTGCCCGTGAAGAGTACTGGTATCGGAACATTCCTTCTGCTGGTTCTGGCTTTCGGTGCGGCAGGGCAGGACACTGCACGGAACTCCGGCGGCATATCTGGAGTCGTTCGATACCCCGATGGCAGGCCTAGCGCGGAGGCTACGGTTTCAGCGGTTGCTTCGTGCGAAGAAGAGGTGCGAGGGGTGGACGTTAATTACCATTGGTCTCATACTGTAAAAACGTCCAAAGACGGCTCATTTTATGTCCCGCCGTTTCTCGGTCGGGGGACATGCCGTCGCGTTCGACTGAGTGCAAAAAAGGTCGACGATCTGTGGTTGGAAACCGGAAAGGATGTTTTCTACGAAAAAGAGAATGGCACAACACCCGTCGTTCAAGCTGCCCGAGCAGGCTCCCCAACGATAGCTGAAATCACACTGGGGGACCTGGGCGCATTGGTTGCCTTCCGTGTGCATGATACGGCCACCCAGCGGTTCATATGGGCTGAGTTGTACTTGAAGAGAGTGCCTGTGGCGGGAGCAAAGTTTGGGTCGATGCTAATCGAGACCGGACGGCATGGCTCAGCCGATACCCGCCTGTTACCCGCTGGCGAGTACGAGATTTTTCGTGAAGCGATTTGCGTGCAAGCAGCAGGATTACTCCGCGGCAACTCCTCCGCGGGAAGCGCTGCGAGTTGAAGCCGGGCAGCGGGTCACAAAGGATATTTCAGTAGACGTTCGACACATAAAGGCGCTGAAGTCCTACAACAACCGACGTGGGAAGTGCTGCGAACCCTAAGGCTCGGGTGGGCGGCAGCCGATTTTTCTCGAGGTTGTCTACCAATTCATAGTGCTACGATTTATCGCTTATGGACGATCACCTCGCATTCATGACCGCGGCCCACCACGCCGTGCGCAATTTTGTTGTCCGCGAACTGCCCCGCAATGGCGGCAAGCCATTGACTCCCGCACAGATCGCAAGCTCTCTCCGGCTGGATTCCCAGTCCGTTACAGGCCTGCGTTTCCTGTGACTACGGACCGGACGCCGCATCGGCTGCGATTCAGCACGGGAGAGCGGATCTTCGGCGCTTGAGCGGAGGACTCCGTAGCCACGCCCTTCGTGGAAGGGCGCCTCAGAAACGAACCCCTGCAGGTGGAGATTGCTACCTCCTGCGCCACTGCGCACACCCGATGCACATCACGGTGGACGAACGCTTCCGATGGCGGGTGAAGGAGCGCGGCGCAGACCCGCATCTGTTCTTTCCTCACCTCGATTGGCGCTCTTCCCACGGCCGCAATATCATCCACGACTATTGAATGAACTCCGTATTCTTCTGGTCAGGAGACCACATACCGGAGATGACGGTGGAGGGCCAGGTCATGAGCCTGAGTGAAGCCGCAGCGCACATCGGGCCGTCGCAAGCCAAGTTGTTTGGATTCGCATCATGAAGAAGAACGTCCGCCGATTGGCTGCCCAGCGATTACGATGGGCCAAACTAAGAGCGAAGTCCTGAGATCAGCAGTTCCTGGTTCTACGACGCCTTGATCTTCTCCAAGCCCTCGCCCTCGGCGGGATGCGTGCGCGATTGAGGCTCATGCAATCCGCCCCACCGCTTCACCACCGGCACGTCAATGTCAAAAAGATCGAGCACTCTTCCGACCGTGTGATCAACCATGTCTTGCAAGGTCTGTGGCTTGGCGTAGAACGCCGGAACCGGCGGACACACGATCGCGCCCATCTCGGTTGCGGCCACCATGTTGCGCAGGTGGGTGAGGTGCAGGGGGGTCTCGCGCGCCATCAGCACCAGCCGGCGCCGCTCCTTCAGACACACGTCGGCGGCGCGCGTGAGCAGCGAACTCGCCGTGCCCATCGCGATCTCGGCCAGCGTGCCCATGGAGCAGGGTGCGATCACCATGCCCAGCGTCTTGAACGAACCGGAAGAGAGCGCGGCGCCTACATCGTGGATGTCATACGCGACGTCGGCCAGCGCACGCAGATCCTCCTTCGACAGGCTGGTTTCATAAGCGCGTGTCATCTCGCCGGCGTTCGATACGACCAGGTGGGTTTCGATCCCGGCGGTGCGCAGCAGTTCGAGCATGCGGACACCGTAGATCGTGCCGGTTGCTCCGGTGATTCCCACGATCACTCGTTTAGGGTCCATGTGCCTCACCTCCAAGGGATTCCGAACCCCAGCAGAATACCGTGAATTGCGGGAAGCGTGGAGAGGCTCAGCCCCGAGTGGCGATGATCACTCCCGCCGGGCCCGGCAGACGCACCCGGCGTATGTCCCGGAAGCCGGCCGCGGTAAGCCAGGCCGCGTAGTCCGGCTCGCTGTAGCTGCTGCCGCCGCGCGTGCCCACCAGCATGTTCAGCGAGAACAGGGCGGCAAAGCGGGGAGCGGTCTTCTCCGGTTCCAGGATGAAATCCTGCACCACCAAGCGCCCTCCGGGAGCGAGGGCGGCGTGCGCCCGCTGGTAGAGCGCGCGATTTTCTTCCGGTGAGAACATGTGGCAGATGGCGGAGAGCAGCACCAGGTCGAAACCGTTTCCCAGGGGATCGCGGAGCATATCGCCGGCGCGCGCGTGGATGCGGTCGGCAAGACCGGCTTTGCGAATGTACTCCTGGGTGAGCGGGATGACATCGGCGAGATCAAGCACTTCCCCAGTCACGCCGGAATTCGCTCGGGCAAAAGCGATGGAGTAGGCGGCGGATCCGCCTCCCAGATCGAGGATGCGGCGGATGCCCTCCGCTCCCACGGTGCTCACCACCGCCTGAGATCTCTCCCGGGCGTTGCGGTCCATGGCTGCGATAAAGGCCTTTGCCCATTCGCCATTCCCCGTTTTTGGCGCCGGAGTTCCCGCGAGCACTGACGCGGTCAGGTTAGACCAACGATGCCAGATATTGGCCGTGTGCAGCAGGGCTTTGCGGGCGCTGTCGGGCGAGGCGTCCGCGAAGAAACGCGTGCTGAGCGGCGTGTTGCGGAAGATTCCATTCTCCTTGCGCAGCAGCTTCATGGCGGCGAGCGCGTTGAGCAGCATCTCCGTGCCTCGCCGGCTGGCTTGGATCCTCTGGGCGACCAGGTCCGCGGCAGCGCCGTCTGCTACCGCCGTAAAAACGTCCAGCTCCAGGGCCGTCAGAACCGCACGGCTGGGCATGAATCCGCGGATGAGTTCGTTGACGTCGTCGGGCAAGACACCGGCCTGGTCCCTGGCCTTCAGCATGGATCGATACTGGTTGCCATGTTCCGTGATCATCGCCTTCATCGCCGGCGCATCATCCCAGACCAGCCGCGCGACGGGCTTGCCCGATCGCAGGTGCGAGGCAACGATCTCGGGCACGTCCAGCGCCTTCACGCCCCGATACCAGACGCCATCGGGATAAACGATCATCACCGGGCTCTCGTCGCACAGCCCCAGGCATCCGCAGGTGGTGACCTGAACTTCGCCGGCAGTGCCCTGCTTCTCCAATTCGCGGTGCAGGGCGGCGAGCACATCCCAGGAGCAGGCGGCGGAACAAGACTTCACCCCCTCGGACTTCTCCTGCGTGCACACGAAGACGTGATACTGGAACGGCTCCACTCGGTCCTCCTCCTTATTATTATTACGCCGATAAGGGATTAAGGACGGGCCATGAACCGGCCTGCCGGGCACGACACGGAGGCTGGGTCAGTCCGCCGCGGACAAGGACCGGGCCTCCACGCCGTCCAGAATCTCGTTCACCTCTTCGCTGTCGATATCGCTGACGTGCGGGATGCCGGTGATGCGGCTGGCTTCCATGGTCAGCGAGGCGATGTCGTTACGGTCGATGTACTTCATTCCGAACTTGCGCGCCCCGGCCATCAGTTGCCGCAGGCCCTGCGCCAGCCGCTGGTAGTAAGTGTAAATGCCGATGGCGCCCGCCGGCAGTTTGCTGAAGCGGTCGCCCAGCTTCTGCCGCAGCTCGGGCGCGGTGACGAAGATCTCGTCCATGGTGGTGCCGAAGCGCTCGATGTAGATGGGCAGGTTCTGCGCCTCGACGGACTTGCCGATGGTCTTGGCCACCATGGCCGCCGCCAGCGGCGCCCGCGCCATGCCGATCAGCTTGACGAAGGGTGCGCCCAGGGCAAAGCCTTTGAACATCTGGTCTTCGAAGGTGTAGCCGCCGGCCAGCGCGACCGCCGGGGTGAACTCGCCCCGGTTGCGCAGCGCCATCAGGTACTCACGCAGCAGCGAGTGCAGTTCGACTCCAGGCACGCCCCACTCGTTCATCATGCGCCAGGGGGACATGCCGGTGCCGCCGCCGGCTGCGTCCACGGTGAGCAAGTCGATCTCGGCCAGTGACGCGTACTTCACCGCGCGCGCCAGGTCAGCCGGACGATACGCGCCTGTCTTCAGCGTGATGTATTTGGCGCCATACTTGCGCAGCTCTTCGACGCGTTTCAGGAACCCCTCACGGCTCACCATGCCCACGCGTGAGTGGCGCTCGAACTCGTGGAAGCTACCCTTTTTGAAGGCCTCGATCACCATCGGGTTCAAGGGATCGGGCAGCACCACGTAGCCGCGCCGCTGCAGCTCCTGCGCTTTGTCGAGGTCCTTGATCTTCACCTCACCGCCGATATCCTTGGCGCCCTGGCCCCACTTCAGCTCGACCGCCGTCACGCCCAATTTCTTGATGGCGTATTCCTGCACGCCCAGCATGGTGTCCTCGACGTTGGCCTGCACGTACACTTCGCCGTAGCCGTCGGACTGCCAATCACGGAAACACTTCACGCGCCATTCCAGGTCCACGCTGGAGATGACCTTGCCGTTCTCGAAGCGCGACTCCATATCCATGCCGACCACGTTCTCGCCGATGGCGATGCCGGTGCCGGTGATGGCGGCGCCGGCAGCCAGACCCGGCCAGTTGTTCTTAGCCACGTTGGTCGAACCCATGGCCGCCAGCGTGAACGGCAGCTTGTAGCGGATGCCGTTATCGCGGCCGAGCGTGACTTCGAGATCGACGTTGGGGAACAGAGCGCGATTCGAGTCCGGCTCGATCCCCCACGCGCCGGCGCAGCGCCCCAGGATGGTGAAGTGCGACAAATCCACTGGGTAGTCCTTCTGGCCGGCGGTGGTGATGATGCCGAAGGGCTGGGGGTAGATCATCTCCGCGCCGCGGTAGGCGCTCTTGCCGATCTCGCACATGCCGATGCAGCCATCCACGCAGGTGGCGCACATGCCGCTGATGGGAACTACGGCATCTTCGGTGCGATTCTTGGTCAGCGTCGCTGCTGAGGAGTTCAAGCGCGTGTAAGTCATTGTTTTTCTCCTGAGAGTACCGTTGCGTGAATGCGGGTCTTGATCTTCACATCGGGACGGAGGGGACCGGCCAGTTCACAGGCATGGCAGGGGTCCAGGAAACACATGGCGTCGTCGTAACTCTGGAAACACACGGGGGCAAAATTCAGGCAGCCGTTGCACAGCGTGGACTCGGCCGCGGGCCCGGCGCAACGCAGCTCGCAGACCGGGCAGATGTACAGGCAGGCGCCGCACTGGCGGCAGCGCTCGCTGGTCATATCGAACGGCCGCGACACGTGGCGATCGGCGCCGCGACCGGCAAAGCCGATGGCGCCGGCCATCATCTGTTGCTCGCACATGCGCACGCACAGACCGCACTGGATGCAGGCCTCGTGCTCGGCCTCGTAGCGGCACTCGTGCACGCCGTAGGCGGAGGCCAGGTCCTGTATGCGCTTGGACGAGGGGCAGGTGGCGACGTAGAGTTCGATCAGCAACTGGCGTGCGCGCTGCACCCGCGCCGAGTTGGTGTGCACCACCAGGCCTTCCTCGGCCGGCAGGCTGCAAGCCGCCAGCAGCTTGCTCTTCGCCTCCGGTCCGCGGCGGGCCTCGACCACGCACAGGCGGCAAGCGCTTGCCGGAGCCAGGCCGTCGTCGTGGCAAAGCGTGGGAATCGGAATGCCGAAAAAGCGCGCGGCCTCCAGCACGGTCGTGCCCTTCTCGACCAGGACTTCAATGCCGTTGATCGTCAGTTTTGGCACACCAGTGCTCCTGTCTCAACCCGCACCGCCTTGGGCTGGCAGACCTCCAGGCAAGCGCCGCAGCGCGTGCACTTGGCACGGTCGATGGTGTGGACACTTCCCTTTTCGCCGAGAATGCCTTGTCCGGCGCACACGTGGACGCAGGCGTGGCAGCCGTCGCAGAGCGTAGGTTCGATCTCGTAGAAGATCAGCTCGCGGCAGACCTTGGCCGGGCAGCGCCGCTCGCGGATATGCGCCAGGTATTCGTCGCGGAAGTATCGCAGGGTGGTGAGCACCGGGTTGGCGGCGGTCTGGCCCAGAGCGCACAGCGATGCCTGTTTCATCAGCCAGCCCAGATCTTCCAGCAGGGGCAGGTCGTCTTCAGTCCCGTTGCCGGCGCAGATGCGGGTGAGGATCTGGCGCATGCGCTGCGTTCCCTTGCGGCAGGGGAAGCACTGCCCGCAGGATTCGTCCTCGAGAAACTCCATGAAGTAGCGGGCTATATCGACCATGCAGGTGGTCTCATCCATCACCACCATGCCACCGGAGCCCATCATCGATCCGGCTTCGGTCAAGCGCTCGTAGTCGATGGGAAGATCGATGAGTTTGGCGGGAATGCAGCCTCCCGAAGGCCCGCCGATCTGGATGGCCTTCAGCGCCTTGCCTCCGGGGATGCCGCCGCCAATGTCGTAAATCATCTCCCGCAGCGTGATCCCCATGGGCACTTCCACCAGGCCGGTGTTGTTGATCTTGCCGACCAGGGAGAACACCATCGTGCCCTTGCTCTTCTCCGTGCCGATCGCGGCATACCACTCCGGGCCTCGGTTCATGACCACCGGCACGCTGGCCCACGTCTTCACGTTGTTGATGACCGTCGGCCGACCCCACAGGCCCTTCTGTGCGGGATACGGGGGCCGGGGATGTGGTTCACCCACCCGGCCCTCGAGGGAGGCGATCAGTGCCGTCTCTTCGCCACACACGAACGCCCCCGCGCCCTTGACTACATGGATGTGAAGCTTCATGCCAGTGCCCAGGATGTCGTCACCCAGCAGTCCGTACTCCTCTGCCTGATCGATGGCCGCGCGCAGGTGCTCGCAGGCCAGCGGATACTCGGCGCGCACATACACATAAGCTTCCTGCGCTCCCAGGGCGAAGGCGCCGATGATCATGCCTTCCACCACGCTGTGGGGATTGCCTTCCAGCAGACTGCGGTCCATGAAAGCACCGGGATCGCCCTCGTCGCCATTGCAGATGAGATAGCGGGGCGCGGGATTTTCTCTGCACACCTTCCACTTGACGCCGGTGGGGAAACCGGCGCCCCCGCGCCCCCGCAGCCCGGAGCGGGTGACCGCCTCCACGATCTGCTCCGGGCTCATGCTGGAGAGCACCCGCGCCAGCGCGGCGTAGCCGCCCACGTGGAGATAGTCCTTGATATCTTTGGGATCGATTTTGCCGTTGTTGCCGAACAGGACCCGCTGCTGGCGCGCGTAGAAAGGAACTTCTTCCTCGTGGATCACGCGCTTGCCGGAGACCGGATCGCGATACAGCAGTTTTTCCACGGGCACGTGGCCGTTGCTGACGCTGGCGACGATCGCCGGAGCATCGCTTGCGGTCACCTGGTTATAAAAGGTGCCTTCCGGCCAGACGATCATCAGCGGGCCGCGCTCGCAAAAACCGTGGCAGCCGGTGCTCTTGACGTCGATGGCATCCTGCAGCCCGTGTTTCTCGAGCGTCTTGCGCAATCCGGCAAGGACGTCGTGCGCTCCCGCAGCCGTGCAGCCGCTGCCCGCGCACACCGTCAGGCAAGGCCGATTGGGATCGCGCGTGGCGCGGAGCTCGATACGCAAGCTCTCCAGTTCTTCAACTGACTTGAGCCGTGGCATCGCGATCTCCTGTCTCTTCTGCGGATGCAACCTCTTCCCGCACCTGCGGCCTCAGGCGGTATTTGTTGAGCATTCCGCGCACCTTGGCTTGCGTCAGGTGAGGATGGGTTTTGTCGTCCACGCGCACCACCGGCGCCAGACCGCAACAGCCGACACAGCGCACCGTCAGCACCGTGAACTGGCGGTCCCGTGTTGTGCCGGGCGCGCCCAGCTTCAGGTCGGTCAGGATGCGGTCCAGCACGCGCGGGGCGCCACGTACATGGCATGCCGTTCCCAGGCACACCTGCACCTGGTGCCGCCCACGGGGCACCAGGCTGAAACACCGGTAGAAAGTCGCCACCTGATAGACATCGGTCAAGGGAACACGCAGCTTGCGCGCCACCCGGCTGAGGACTTCCTGCGGCAGGTAGAAATACTTTCCCTGGATGTCCTGGAGTATGGCTATCAGGTTGGCGCGTTGATCGTCGAACTGCCCGAGGATGGAATCTGCCTGCTGAAGTTCGGTCTCGGTCATGGCGAAAGTACCGCCTCCCCGTACCGCTAAGGCGGGACCAGCAAAACCCGCCTTGGTGAAGGTGAGCATGCGGCCGTCCAGCCTGGCCCGCCTGCCACCGCGCAGCTATCCCACGGTGGGCGCGGCATTTGCGCGACGCCCGCACTTCCGGCGCTGCGCCTCGGTCTGCGCCATCCTCCGCGACTTCATGGGGCGGTTGGCGCACTCAATACCGCGGGTCCGCAAAATCTTGAGCGTCCTCGACGCGTGGGATGGCAGCCGCACAAGCTCACCAGGTCCTTATTATTCTTTCGGGCTGCGACGCCACAGGATGCGCGTCACCGGCCCCTTCAATACTTCCTGTTCAAAGCCCTTGGGCGCCTCGGGGGTGTCGCTCTGCCGGCTCTCGTCTGGATTCGCGAGCTGCTGCCGGCAGGCCGTCAGCCGGGCCTCGAAGGCGTGGTCGGCCAGTGTGGCCGCCAACTCGGAGCGATGCATTTTGCCTTTGCCTTCACACAGCGGACATGGGACGTAGTGGCCGTTTCGGGAAGTGTCGCTCATAAATGCCTCGAGAAACTCCGCATTAATTAAAGACAAATAAAAAGGCGCCGTCGAGGGCGCCGGAACAGATCGGTCATTGAGAGTTGGTCGCACACGAGGCGCGTCCACGGGCTCAGTCCATCTCGTACCTTCGCATGTTCGGCTGCGCCGGGCTGTGATGAGAGTCACCCATCGCGGTGACTGGACCTCGGAGAGCAATTCGCGGCCTGCTCGGAACGTTCGATCTTAGCCAACGGTCTGCGGCCTGCGCGCGGCCCGCCGCTTGCGAGCCTCGGCCTTGATTTTCTTGATATTCAAGGTCCCTACTCGGCCATTCTCCACCTGGCCCAGCCCGACGGCAATTTCCCGGCGCAGCCGCTGCAGCTCCAGAGTGCGTTTTTGGTCGCGTTCAGCCAGCAGGCGCAAGCCTTCGCGGACGACCTCGCTCGCCGTCTGATACGTGCCTTCCCGGACTTTCTTGTCGACAAACTGTTCGAGGTGCGGGGTAAGCGACACATTCATGCTGACCATCGTACTTCGGATAACAGAAACTAGCAATATTGGTTATCCCCTAGAAAGACCAATAAGAAGCCGCTATCTCCTTTCCTCGCGGCTTTAACGAACCCGCAACCGGCCAAGGCTTGGCTCCAGCGGCGGCTCGAACAACCTCGGGTTTGTCCCGATCTGGTTTTGTTCCAGTCAGGGACACAGAAAAACGTCGTCCGCGCCGGAAGTCCTAACAGCAGTTGACCCGCTTTCTGTACTTCATGTAGTTCATGATGTACTTCATGTACTTCATGTATGTGTGATCGATAATTTGGTGCCGTTGGAACCAAGAATCTCATTACAGAGGGGGACAATAGGCTGCTGGCCGCAGCATGGAAGGGCCAGGCGATGTAATCCGTCGTACATTTGGACCACCTTTTGCCGAGGAAGGCTGTTCTTCCACCAGCACTCTTGCGCAATCGGGGATGCATCCCTCGTGATGATGAAACGAATTACGAAACAGCAAAAACGGGACCGGCAGAGCTGCCATCTATCTGTCATCGGCAGCTTGGTTCGGGCCCACGTCTTGCTTGCTTGAATGAAAACTCAGGTCTTTGACAACGCCCGATTGAGTATGTATCCCGTCGTAAGCAGGATGAGAACAAATTGCTGAACGGTCGAGATGACGGGAGTAACGCAACGGTTACGAAGGTGAAATGCACCATCAACAAGAACCATTGGGCGCGGCCGTGAGTGAACTGCCGGTTATCTCGCCTCGATGCGGAGAGAACGCTGTTGCAATGAGTGCGTCGACCTCTTGTCCCCGGCAGCGGTGACCCCGGTGTCCGCCCATTTCCCGCTGCAGTTTTGTACGGCCGGGGGCATCCCTGACATTTTAGACCGGGCACATCCCTGACACTTTCTCC
>JBIOFT010000044.1:0-23373 GCA_044447375.1 Terriglobales bacterium
ATCCCGAGCGAAGCGCGAGGCGAGCCATCGAGCCGAGCGAAGCGCGAGGCGAGCCATCGAGCCGAGCGAAGCGCGAGGCGAGCCATCGAGCCGAGCGCGAGTCGAGGGATCCTGGGAAACCCAAGATTCCTCGACTCGTCCTCACTCGCAAGGCTCGCTCGGGCGGGCTCGGAATGACACGTTCCTTTCGGCACGACTGAAGTCGTGCCCTGACATGTGATCCAGCACCAACCAAATTCTAATACCCTACCGCCTTGCCTTCATACCGGCTATCGCTGGCGCCCAGGCGTTCGCCCGTTTCGGGATCAACGGCCACGCACTCCACATCGCCCCAGTGCCCGTGCCACTTGCTGCGCTCGTTATAACCTTCCTCGATCTTGTGTCCCATGGCCGCCAGCCGGTTTCCGGCGGCGGGAGAGAAGCCGTCCTTCTCCACCCGCAACACGTCCGGCATCCACTGATGGTGGAAGCGAGGAGCGTCCACCGCCTGCTGGATGTTCATCCCATAGTCGATCACGCTGACCAGCACTTCCGCCACCGCGGTGATGATCCTGGGCCCGCCCCGCGAACCGAGCACCATGAACAGGCGGCCGTCCTTGAGCACGATGGTAGGCGCCATGGAGGAAAGCGGCCGCTTGCCGGGAGCGATGGCGTTGGCCTCGCCTTGCAGCAGGCCGAACATGTTGGGCGCGCCCGGCTTGGAGGTGAAGTCGTCCATCTCGTCGTTGAGCAGGAAGCCGAGCCCCTCGGCGGTAACGCGCGATCCGAACAAATCATTGAGCGTGGTGGTCACCGCCACGGCGCTCCCGGCGGAATCGACCACCGCGTAGTGCGTCGTATGGTCGGGTTCGCGGACAGCGGCCACGCGGTCGAGCTTGTCGAACACCTGCACTGGGCGCCGCAAATCCGCGCTGGGGCTGGCGCGATGCGGATCGAGCGTCTCCCGCCAGGCGGAGGCGTAATTCTTGTCCATGAGCGCGGCCACGGGGACGCTGGCGAAATCGGGGTCGCCCAGCAGCTCGGCGCGATCGAAAAAGGCGCGGCGAAAAGCCTCGGCCACCAGGTGGACGGATTCGGCCGAGCCGTTGCCGAGCTTGGCCAAGTCGTAGCCTTCCAGGATGTTGAGCGCCTCAATCAACGCGATCCCGCCCGACGACGGCGGCGGCGCCGCGATGATCTCGTATCCGCGATAGCTGCCGCGCACCGGCTCACGCTCCTTCACTTCATAGGCCGCCAGGTCCTTGGCGGTGATGAGCGCGCCGCCCTTCTGGAGCGAGGCCGCAAGCTCCTGCGCCAGCGCGCCGTGGTAGAAACTGTCGGGATCAGCGGCGATGCGCTCCAGGGTGCGCGCCAGTTCAGGCTGCTTGAAGGTGTCGCCCGGCTGATAGTAATGGCCGTCGCGCTGGAAGATGCGGCGTGTCTCGGGAAAGGCAGCCAGGGAAGGATCGCGGAGCTGGCGGGCGTCGTGGGCGGAGAGGGCAAAGCCCTGCTGCGCCAAGCGGATCGCCGGCGCCATGGCCTGCACCAGCGTCAGCTTGCCAAATTTTTTCTCGGCATAGGCCAGACCGGCGACCGAGCCCGGCACCCCGATGGCCCGATAGCCGACCACGCTGGCATCCGGCAACGGGTTGCCTTTGGCGTCGAGGTACATGTCGCGGGAGGCGGTGGCGGGCACTTTTTCACGGAAGTCGAGGAAGTGCGCGTGCCCGTCGGCCAGACGCAACAGCATGAATCCGCCGCCACCCAGGTTGCCGGCCTCGGGCAGTACGACCGCCAGCGCGAATCCGGTAGCCACGGCAGCGTCCACCGCATTGCCGCCCTGCCGCATCACCTCGACTCCCGCCTGAGACGCCAACTCGTGTCCGCTGGCCACCATGGCGTGAGGCGCACGGACTGGAGTTACGGTCGCGGCGGTCGCCGTTGAGGCGATGGCTAGTAAAATCAATAACTTACGTAGGGTTGGCATGGGCCTCGCGCAGGGCAAGTACCTGAGGCTAGCCCAGCGTTGGACGAGAGTCAAATCAACATTCAGGAAGCGGGAGGCAGGTGGCAGGAAGCAGGAAAAGCACAAATTCACGCGTCTGCCTGCCTGCGTCCTGCCTCCTGCAGCCTGCGTCCTGACCTAGCGCCCACCCAGCGGCGCGCCGCGATCACACACCAGACGGCCTCAACCACTCCAAACGGCCACGCTCCCTGGAGAAAGCCGTACACGGAGCCTAACGCGCAAGAGATGGCGAACCCCAGAATGAACCAATGGCTGCGCCGTTCCAAGGCGTAGCAGACCACCATCGCCGTCACCGCGAATAATCCAAAAAGGGAAAGAGGATTCAACCCGCAATCCTAGCTGCGTTCTTACAAGGCCTACGCCCCCGAGCTGCTGCGAGCCTCAGCCAGGGTGACAGTCACTTCCATCTTATTTTTTCCACGGTAGAAGGTGACCTTGATCTTGTCGCCGGTGTGGTGCTGGTTCATGACGTGGGCGATGTCATTCTGGTCCTCGATGTCCTGATCGTCGATGCGGACGATGAGGTCGCCGCCCAGCATGATGGGCGTGTTGCCGAGGTAGGCTTTCTCCGAGCCGCCGCGGAGGCCAGCGCGCTCGGCCGGACCACCCGGAATTAGCGAGAGGATCAGCACGCCATAGTCGGCGGGCAGGCCCATCTGGGAGGCCAACTCCGGCCCAATCGGCAGGCTGCGGACCCCCAGCACCGGGCGCCGCACCTGCCCGAACTGCACCAGGTCGTTGATGACCGCCTTGGCCGCATTGATGGGGATGGCAAAGCCGATGCCGGCGCTCTGCCCCACCGAGCTGAGAATCAGGGTATTGATGCCGATGACCTCGCCGTGGGAATTCAGCAGCGGTCCACCGGAGTTGCCGGGGTTGATGGGGGCGTCGGTCTGGATGGCCTCGTCGATGATGGCGCCGCCCTCGGGCTCGCGCACTGAGCGGATGGAGCTGACGATGCCGCGCGTCATGGTGCCTGCCAGGCCGAAGGGATTGCCGATAGCGAAGACTTTCTGTCCCACCTGCAGGCCGCGGGAGTCGCCCAGGACGGCGGGCGTCAGCTCGTCGCCGGCCTTGATCTGGATCACCGCCAGGTCGTGCGACCGGTCGAGGCCGACGATCTCCGCCGAGTACTTCTTGCGGTTCGAGAGCGTGACTTCCAGCCGGCGGGGGTTGTCGCCGATGACGTGATGGTTGGTCAGGATGTGGCCTTGCTTGTCGATGATGAATCCGGAGCCCTGGCCCTGCTGCGGCACCGCGCCATAGAAGAAGTCGAAGGCCACGGTGGTCGAGGTGATGTTCACCACCGCCGGAATCGCCTTCTTATAGACGGCGATGTTCTCCTGCTCTTCGGAATCGAAGCTCTGCGGCCCCGCGGCCTGGGTGATGTCCACCTCCGCCGGGCGGGTCACCCAACTGGTGGACTCGGGGCTCATAGGCGCGCGCCGGTGGGTGGTGAAGTAATAGAAGGCGCCGGCGATCACCAGGGCGAACAGGATGGGACGAATGGATCTCATGGGCTTATCATCTTAACTTCTTCGCCGCGGATTGACCTCTAGTCGCCAGTCGCTGGTTGCCAGTTAAAAACCAAGCCTTCGAGTACGCACATAAATGGCTCAACTGGTTGCTTCCAACTGGTAACTGGCGACTTGACTACTGGCGACTGCCTAAATGCCGCAGTTCCGCCATCAACGCATCCACCTTCACTTCGAGGTCTGCCAGCGGGCCGGAGTTGTCGATGACGTAATCGGCAACGCGGACTTTCTCTTCATCCGGGAGCTGGGCGTCCATGCGCCGCGTCACCTCACGCTCGGCGGCGGCCAGATCCAGGTTGTGGCGCCGTGCGAAGCGCTCGATCTTCTGCGGCAGCGTACACACGACCACCACCAGTTTATCGAAACGCTTGCCCACGCCGGCTTCCAGCATCAGCGCCGCTTCCACCACGGCGATGCCGTCCGGATCCTGGGCTGCCATTTCATTCGTCCAGGCTTCCTGGCGCGCGATCACCGCCGGGTGGACGAGCTGGTTCAATTCCTGGATGCGTCCGGAACCGAACGCGGCTTCGGCCAGCTTTTTGCGGTCGATGGAGCCGTCGATCGCGACAATGTCCGAACCAAAGTGTCGGACAACCTCGTAATATACCGGCTGACCCGGCCGCATGAGAGCGTGCGCCACCTCGTCGGCCAGCACCACGCGCGCGCCGCGCTGACGCATCATCTCGGCGACCGTGGTTTTGCCGCAGGCCACGCCGCCGGTCAGGCCAACGCGCAGCAACCTAGCCCCGCTCGGCCATGGCCGCGCTGAGGAAGCGGGCCCCACGACGCAGCTTCGCAGCCTTCAGCGTGTTGGCCATCAGCATGGCGATGGTCAGCGGCCCCACGCCGCCCGGCACCGGCGTGAGCGCTCCGGCAACCTCGGCCACCTCAGGATGCACGTCGCCGATCAGGGTGTAGCCGTTCTTGGCGAAGGCTTGCTCGCGCTTTTCGTTGCCCTTGAAATATTTGTCGAACTCTTCGCAGCTGGTGATCTTGTTCATGCCCACGTCGATCACGGTAGCGCCCGGCTTGACGAAGTCGCGGGTGACGAAGCCGGTGCGGCCCATGGCCGCCACCAGGATGTCACCGCGGCGGCAGACCCCGGGCAGGTCGCGCGTCTTCGAGTGGCAGATGGTCACGGTAGCGTTGGAGTTGGTGAGCAGCATGGCCATGGGCTTGCCGACGATGTCGCTGCGGCCGACCACCACCGCGTCCGCGCCCTGGATGGGGATGTTGCTGCGGCGGAGCATCTCCATGATGCCGACTGGCGTGCAGGGCGCGAGTCCCGCGCGCTGCGTGGAAAGAAAGCCGACGTTCATGGGATGGAAGCCGTCCACGTCCTTCTCCGGCGCGACCGCCAGCAGCACCGTCTTGGAATCCACGTGCGGGGGCAGCGGCAGTTGCACCAGGATGCCGTCAATCTCGTCGCGCGAGTTCAGGTCGTGCACCAGTTCCAGCAGCTCTTCCGTGCTGGCCGATTCCGAGGGCGTGATCTTCTCGCTGTAGATTCCGAGCGCTTCGCAGGTCTGTACCTTGCTACGGACGTAAATCTCCGACGCCGGGTTGCTGCCCGCCAGCACCGCGGCCAGCCCCGGGCGCAGCCCAGTCTCGCGCAGCCGGCGCACTTCCTCCGCCACTTCGTTCTTGATTTCATTTCCGATTTTGATGCCGTCGAGCAGTGTTGCCGCCATGAATCCCTCGTGATAATAGAATAAGCTCGAGAGGTATCTTAACCGCAGGCTCGGCAGGATGTCAGGGATTTGTTGGCGGGTCAGGTTTGCAAAATCCCCGCGCTAAATCCTACCGACCGATGTTCCGCCGCAGATCCTTCATCAGCAACATCAGGTGGAACTCATCGACCGGGGATTCTTCGAAACCGAACCGCTTGTAGAAGTCGGCGGCTGGCCTGTCGATGGCATGCACGAGAACCGCCCGGACAGCAACCGTCTCAGCCGCGCGAAGAATTCGCAGGAGCGCGTCCTTCAGCAAAGCCTTGCCCAGCCCCCGCCCCTGTTCCGTCCGGTCAACCGCTAGGCGCGCCAGCAGGACTGCCGGAATGGGATGGCGTGCAAGTCCCCTGGCCACCCGCTCAGGCGCCTCTTCCTTCGAGACGCTTCCCGCGGCCAAAGAATAGTATCCAACCACCACCCTGCTCCGGTGAACGACGTAAGTCCGCGCAGCATCGCTCTTCTGATTGAGCAATGCATACCGGCGCAGCCATTCGTTGAGCGAGGGGTGCTGCCCGCAGTCAAACCGGCTCAAGTCATGAGTTTCGTCCAGAGGCGAAACGTCGGACAGCGGGCCGATCATCATTTAGTCCCGCTCTTCAAGAACGCTGGGACGCTCCAACAAGCTGCGGAGAGCCGGTTTCTCACGGGCAGGCCGGTCCAGCGCCCGCATAAAGCGCTGCCAGTCCTTGGCCCCGAGAGCAAACGCACGCTTGTCGGCCAAGGCATGTTCAGCCTGCATGCAAGCGCTTTCCAATACGAAGCTGCTGACGTTGGTGCCGCGAAGCTCCGCGCCCAGTCGAATGAGCTTAGCTTGGCGCGCCGTGGTCCTTACGTTGAGACGCCTCGATCGGGTCGTCGTTCGAGTTCCCGGCATAGCCCGCACCTCGTGAGTACAACGTACACCTAATGTACGTATATTGTATGACAACAGCAACATCCCATTCAACGTGAAACGGCCGAACGGCCGGTGCGGCTCACGCGGGCTCTTCGTCAGGCTACAATGTGGAGGCCGCTCGAGGGGGCGGCTCGCCATGATCGCCAAGGAAATCCTCGAGATTCTGGTCTGCCCGGTGTGCAAGAAGCCGGTGGTACCGAGCGCGGCGCAGGACTCGCTCAAGTGCCCGCAGTGCCGGCGCGTCTATCCGGTGCGCGACGACATTCCCATCATGCTGGTGGACGAGGCGCGGGTGGACGAACCTTAAAGGCAGTAGCCAGTAGGCAGTCGCCAGTCGCCAGAACGGAAGCACTTCGAACAAAGTTCGCCTATCGTCGGTCCGCTGAACTCAGGTTTAACTGGCTACTGGCGACTGGCGACTAAGGTTTCAGACTGGCCAAGCGCGTCGTGGCAGCCTGCGCGGCCGGGCTGTTGGGATCGTCCTTCTGGATCTGCGCGTAGAGCTTGGCGGCTTCCTCGGGCTGCTTCTGCTGGTAGAGCGCCGCCAACTCCAGTTGCGCGGTGCTCTTGGGCACGGTCGAAGCAGGATGCGCGGCCAGCTCCTGGTAGAGCTTGATGGCCTCCGCCTCCTTGTTCTCGACGCGATACACCGAGGCCAGCGCGAACTTGCCCAGCGCCGCCAGATCCTGGTGGCGATAGCCGGCCACCTGCTGCAGGACTTTTTCCGCGGTCGCGGTATCGCCCACGTCGAGCGAGGTGACTCCTACGAAGTAACGGGCGACCTCGGCGGCGCGGGTGTGCGGGTACTTGTCCTGGACCTGCTGGAAAGCTTTGCGGGCGGCCCCGGCGCGCTCCTTGGCCGAGGTAAAGGTCATGTAGTCCGGCTTGGGGGCATTGGGAGGGCTCAGGGGCGCGCCGTAAATGCGCAGCGCGGCGCCGATCTCGGTGCCGGCCGCCTGATCACGCTGGTTGTAGTAGATCCAGCCACCAGCCACGATGACCAACGCGATCAGGGCCGCGATCGAGGCGGTGGCGAGAGGCTTCTGGTGTTCGACCGCCCAGGAAACGGTGTCTTTGGCGGTTTCGGCAAACTTGTCCTGCTTGAGTTGCTGTCGAGTGTAGGCCACGCAAACCCTTGCTGAAGTTGAGAAAGGGACTACGACAGGAGTCTAACAGCGGCAATTCGGAAGCGTCAAACGCGGCCTCCGACTTGATGGCGCTAGGTGCTGCTCTCTTCCAGCAGTCCCTGCTCGACTTTCTCCTGGCAGTTGATGCAGTAGCGGGTCCAGGGGACGGCTTCGAGGCGCTTGGCGTTGAGTTCATTGCCGCAGTTGACGCACTCGCCGTAGGCGCCCTCACGGATGCGGTTCAACGCTTCCTCCACCAACTGCAGAAGCTGGCGGTCGTTGTTGCTCTGGTGGAACAGGAACTCTTTGGTGTAGGAGTTGGCGGCCTTGTCGGCGATGTCCTGCGCCGCCTGTTCGTCGGCGGCGCGGCCGTCCTGTACGTTGCGCACCACCAGCCGCCGCAGCTCGTGCTGCCGCGTCTCCAGCCGTTTCTTAAATTGATCCAACCGCTTTTTGTCCATGGGATACCCAGCCGAGCGCCCCTGCTGCTGTCCTTGAGCTGCCAGCCAAACTAGAAATGATATGCGCCGGTTGGAAGTATCGTCAACTGCCCCCAGCTTGCAGCAGCCGGGCGTTTCCCAAAATTAGGCAGGCCAGAACAGATTCACGACGGCTGTACCCACTTCGCTGTCATGCTGAGCGAGCGCGGGCCGCTTTTGCCCGCACGAGTCGAAGTTGAGGCGCCCAGCGGGCGTTGAGCCCGCTGCAGAAATCCCGAGCGCAGCGAGGGACCTCGAAGGCCAGTTTCCAAATAGGGGTCCTTCGACTCGCGCGCCAAAGCTTTGCCCTGAGCGAAGTCGAAGGGTCGGGCGCGCTCGCTCAGGATGACAGCGGAAGCGCCGGCTCAGGCGGTGCGCAGTTTTCCGGGCATGAAGTGATAGGGCGGCCAGGGCCCGCTGATGGCCAACTCGACGTCCTTCAACTGCCGGGCTGCGGTGCTGTAGCGGCTCTGGTACTTCTGCACCGAACTGCCGTCGATCAGGTGGGCGATGTCGATGAGCATGCCGCCGGAATCCACCTTCTTGCAGCAGACGTCGGCTTCCAGGGGATTGAACAGTTTGTGCACCTGGACGGAGAGCGCCCGGGCGCGGGTCTGCCGTTCGCGCTGCTTGCAGGCTTTCTCCCGCAGCTTGGTCAGGTACTCGCTGCCCGCGGTGAGCGGCAGTTCGACCTCGAGCAGGGCCTCGCGCAGGGACCCGTCCTTGACCAGCAACTTGAGGTGCATCTCCGCCTTGCCCCGCAGCCGCGACACGGTGGCCATGAAGGCCCGGCGGTTGGCGCGGACTGCCCGGCGCAGCGCCTCATCGTTGTCGAACACGGTGCCAAAGCGGAACGGCAACACGGTGGTGTTGCGGAAGCATTCGCTCACCACCCGCGCGTGATCGAGGATGGCCCGCTGGTCGAGCGGTCCGCCCCGTTCGTATTCGCTGACGATGACGGCGAAATCCCCGCTGGGATACCCGAACACCTGCTGTCCGTTGACGCCTTTGAGATTCTCGATGGGAAACGGCCGGCGCGCGCGCGTCCCGTTCTGCTGGAAGGCCTGCTGCTCGGTGATGCAGTATGCGTACCACGCCATGTCAGTAGCTCCGACTGGGGACCAGCGCGTAACGACACCGCGCCGGGCATCTTAAAGTTTCACGGGCCGAACTTGTAGAAGAGACGGGCTAGCTGGTACGAAGAGAAACCCGGAGCCTGGGTCTTTCCGAGTCCCGCTGTTATCTTAGCCCAACTTGCCGGAAAATAGCAACTGTTTTGGGGCAGGAACCTGGAATCTTTCTCGACAACACCCGAAAACCTGGGCCGCAGCCGCCAGGGAGCGGCCAAATCGTGGTCCCCCGGAGCAATGCTGTCATCGTAAGAGGGCCCTATACCCCGCCTGCTCGAAATGCTGGTCGTGCGCCAAAGACTCCGCGATATGCCTCTCGTGCATGATCACAAACGACGTGCAGTCAGTAAGACTCCAGTCTTTATCTCCACGCTGTTTGTAGAGCAGAAATCCGGCGGTGAAGAGGCTCGCAGTCCAAGGGACGACTTCGCAATTAGGATTCTTCTTTAACCGATCGAGGAGCTCGGCGGCCGCTTGGCGCAACTGGGGCCCACGCTGGCCGAAATCGTTCAGAAGCTCGGTGAGGACCGGATCGGAGGTTACGATGAACACCGGCCCGATTGACCGAGACGTGTTCAGCGCTTCCTGGTGGAGGTCGTCGTGCGGATTTACCAGAGCCACCCAGTAGCCGGTGTCGGCGAAGACCGTTCTCACTCCTCGTCCTTGGACGACCCGTACAGATAATGGTCGATATTCTTCGACAAGTCACGGGGCACGCCTGCCCACACGTCTTCTGAAACCTTCGCTCCCAGATCGGCAGCTATCTGCCACACCGGTACGGCGCCTTCGACGTAACGGCGGCCTACCTCCTCAGTCTCGGCCAACTTGCGGATTGCCAGCCGAAGCACCTGGGGCGTCCCCAGTCCTAATTTTGCGCTCAGGGCACGCAAAATCTTCTTGTCCTCGGGGGTAAAGCGGATGCTGCTGGGTACCGATCTCGCCTGTGCCATGTAGCTAATTGTAATACATTTGACTAACGGGGGTCGAGGACTTCAGGAAGCCGCCAGCTCCGACGCGCCTTGCTTGTGGTTGCCGTTGGCGGCGCGGGCTTGCAGGGCTGCCGTCACCACCCGCTGCATGTCGTCGGCGGGCGCCGGCTTGCCGGTCCAGATCTCGAACTGCCGCGCTCCCTGCTGGACGAACATCTCCACCCCGGTGACGACCTGCAGGCCCTTGGCGCGGGCCATCTTGACGAGCCGGGTTTCGGCCGGGGTGTAGACCATCTCGAACAGGATGCGCGCGTTCAGCTCCTTCTCGCTGAGCGGCGACACTTTGGCGCCGCCCATGCCGACGGGCGTGGCATTGACGATCACGTCGAACTCGAGGCTGCGCATTTGGGTGCGGTTGAGGAACTTGGCCCGGGCCTGGCGGGCCAGCTTCTGTCCCACCGACGCGGTGCGGTTGATGATGAAGACTTCGGCTCCGCGCTCCTTCAATCCGAAGACGGCGGCGCGCGCCGAGCCTCCCGCGCCCACCACCAGCACCTTGGCCCCGGACAGGTGCAGCCGCTGCTCCAGCGGACGCACCACCCCGGAGACGTCCGTGTTGTAGCCATAGAGCTTTCCGTCCTGCGCCCGGATCACGGTGTTGCAGGCGCCGATCTTTTCGGTGACGGCGTCGGTGTTGTCCAGGTGCTGGATGATCTCCTGCTTGTAGGGCATGGTGACGCTGAGCCCGTGCAGGGGAATGTCGCGGACGCAGGCCAGCAGGTCGGTCAGCTTGGTAGCGTGCAGGGCGAGATAAACGGCGTTCACGTTCTCGCGGCGGAAGGCGGTGTTCATCATGAGCGGCGAGAGCGAGTGGGCGACCGGATCGCCGGCCACGCCGTACACCTTGGTGGCGGCATCCACCTGGTCGATGCGATAGGTGTCGCGCAGAGTGCGGGCGGTGATCTGTCCCGGCGCGGTCTCCTCTCCGGCCGCTGCCGAGGCAAATGTGAAGACGCTGCCGGCGCGCACGCACAGCACCCGGCTGATGATCCCCTGCTCGCCCATCGAGAGGCCGATCATGGAGTGCTTCTCGCTCTGGCGCTCCAGGAACTTCATGGTCACGACGTTGTCGTAGAGCGAGTTGGCGGTGCTGACCACCTTGTAGTAGTCCGCCGGAAAAGCGGCCATCCTTTCGAAGGTTTCGTCGAGCTTGCGCGTGGCGCGAAAGTCGTGAAAGGAGAGAATGACGGCAGCGGCGGCGCGCAAGCGGTCCAGGTCTTTCGATTTCAAGGCGGCGGCGCTTTCCAGTTCCAGGTCGACGAATTGGCTGCCGTTGGCGGCGGCCTTTACCAGAACGTCAACCTGGGCCGCGACCGATCCCCGGAACTTGCCTCCGTTGACGGCGCGGCGGCAGGTAGCGATCACCAGGGCTTCGGGGTGGAAATCGGCGAAGCGGCGCAGCTTCTGGAGCGCCAGAGCCGGCTGTCGAATGTAGTCTAACCTCAACTCTATGAATGGGTTATCCCTGACCACGGCCTCCGCTTTTTCGAACATCTCAGCCGGGGTGACGCCGACGATGGCTACGCAGACCCGGGGAAGGCGCAGCGGAAGCAGGCGCGGCATGTAATTCGAGTTACCGGGCATAGCTGGGAACGCGCGCATATTACAGGCGCACAACAAATGATGCAACAACCGATTCTGCCACTATCTAAAGGTCATGCTCGAAAAACGTGCCTTTCTGGTAACAGTGGTTACCTTGACCCTCTCCGGTAACCATTGCTAGTTTCGCAGCAGACAGTCAGGATTGGTACGTGGTCTTGCGCCTTCCGGATCATCGCGTTAGCCGGATTCAACGATGGCGGCCAGGGCCCTGTCTGAGGTTGGGGAATTCGGGGAGGAATTCATGAAACGTAGCCTAGTTTTGCTGATGCTGGCGGTAGCCACCGCGGCCACAGCCCAGGTCAAGCTCACCAACATCGTCACGCAGCAGCAAGCCCCAACCTACTCGGACGTGTACTGTTCCGGGTTCGTCAGCAACCAGGGGTTACAGAAGGCGGGATTCGTGGCCGGCGGGCGGGAGACGCCCCACCAAACCCGCTTCGCGGACCGCGGCTACGTTTACCTGGAGGGTAGCGGGTTCACGGTGGGAACACAGTACTGGCTGGTCCGCCAGGTGCGGGACCCCAACCACTACGAGGCCTTCCGCGGGCAAAACACCCTGCAGCGGCAACTGGGCCGCCCCTACGCCGATATTGGCCGGGTGCGCGTGGTCGCCATCCACAACAACATTGCCGTCACGCAGGTGGAGTTCACCTGCGAGGACATCATGCCGGGCGACGCCGCGATCCCGTTTGTCGAAAGATCGACGCCCACGCTGCGCGGCAAAATCAATTTCGATCCTTTCGCGCCGGCCAATGGAAAGCTCACCGGCAAGATCGCTATGGCGAAAGACTTTGACACCTTGGCGGGGATGGGGCGGAAGGTTTACCTGAATGTCGGGGCCAACCAGGGAGTGAAGGCCGGCGACTATTTCCGCGCCGTGCGCGCCTATGACAGCTACAAGAACGATGAGGTGGATAACCTGTCGTTCAAAGCCAGCTTCTACGACGACAGCCAAGTCGCGGCGGGCACGTTCCCCTATAGCCGGCTCCGCGAGTTTCCTCGCATCAGCCTGGGGGAGATGATCGTGCTGAGTGTGACCCCGACCAGCGCGACCGCCATGGTCACGCTGGCGCTGGAGGACATCCATCTGGGCGATGGCGTGGAACTGGAGGAGACCCCGCCGGAAACGGGCGAGGTTGAACCGCAGGCGTCGCCTCTGCCGCAGGAAATCGCGCAGCAAGCCTCGCCGGAAGCCGCCCAGACAACAGCCGCGGTGCAGGCCCCGGCAGCGGCTCCGCAGCCGCCCGTCATCGCGTGCACGGCCGAGCCCCCGGCAGTGCATGCCGGCGATACCTCAACCATCGCTTGTGAGGCTTCCAGCGCCGACCATCGTCCGCTGTCCTTCTCCTTCAGCGCCGCCAATGCGCGGCTGGTGCAACGGGAGAACACCGCCGTGCTCGACACTCGCGACCTGGCCGCTGGTCCGGTGCAGGTTGTGGCCACGGTGAGCGACGACCGCGACCTGACCGCCACTGCCAGGACAACGGTCAACGTGGACGCGCCCCGGGCCGCGCTGGCGCCCACCAAGCTGAACTTCGTCTCCTTCCATCGCAACAGCGCCCGCGTCGACAACAGCGGCAAGGCCGTGCTGGATGGCGTGGCGTTGCGCCTGGAACGCGATACCGACAACTCGCTGGTGGTGCTCGGGCTGGTGGAATCGGGCGAGAACCGAGAGCTCGCCCAGCAGCGGGCGGCCAGCGCTGCGCAGTATCTCAGCAAGGAAAAAGGCATCGATGAGAAGCGCCTGCAACTCCGCGATGGCGGCGAATACGGCGACCAGGCCGAGCTCTGGATGGTCCCGCCCGGCGCCAAGCTGCAGGAAGCGGACCTGAAGCACTGAAGAGATTTGCGGTTGCGATCTGGCCAGCGGAGCTTTCCGCTGGCTTCTTTATTTGGAAACAAGGCCGGTCAGAACTCTAGCCGAAGCTGCAACGCAATCATTCGTGGACTGCTATCGCCGCCCAATCCCACGCCCAGAAGGCCGGTTGGCGGCGAAGTCGTGTACGTGAGCGCTCCAAATCCTGTTTGCGTGGAAGGCTTTCCGGGAATGCCGGCGAAAACATCGCTGGGAAGTCCGAAGTTGGGGTGATTGAAAACATTGAAGAATTGAACATCCATGCGGAGTTTCACCTGCTCGTGAATCGGGAACCATTTTGTCAGGTACAAGTCACTCCAGAAGAAGTTCGGACCACGAAGGGCATTGCGGCCAAGCGTCCCGAATTGGCAGTTCTGCGGATTATTGCCGCCGTAGCAGGCCCCAGTGCTGGAATCGACGGCCGACGCGAAAGCATTGGGGTTGAGCCACTGAATCGTTCCCGGCTGCGTGACCCCTGGAATGTTGCAATTATGACAATAGGGATCCACCCCCGGCGCCAGACTGGCGAACTGGGGTCCCGCACCCTGCACGATGCCATTGCCATTCGCTGAGTACGGCGTGCTCAGCACCGAGAATGGCACCCCGCTGTGCCAGAACACTGTGCCGTAAAGCTGCCAGCCGTTCACCGCCAATCCCAACGACCGGTTGCTCACTTTGAACGGCAGTTCATATACATATTGCCCGGTAAGGTTGTGGCGGATGTCGTAGTCGCACGGGCCGTAATTGCGGGCAAGCTCATTCGGCAGAGGCGAGAGGATGGCTCCCGCCGAGAACTGCAGCAATCCGCCATTCGAAACCTCATCGAAGCAATGGCTCCAGGTGTAGTTGATCTGGCCTTGCAGGCCGTGCCCCAGGCGCTTCTTGGCCGTGAGTTGCAAGCCGTTGTAGTTGCTGCCGGCGCCGGTCGAAAGTTGTGTCACCGCGCCGAACCTGGGATCGGCCGGCTGCATGTAGGGGAACGGAGCAAAGCATCCCTGGCAAATGGTTTGGTAGCCGTTTACTTGCATGAGGTATGGCTGGTCCACGGCGCGAGTTCCTACATACTGCGCCTGGACGCTGGCCTTGGTTCCGAACTGGCGCTCGATTCCTAAACTCCATTGCATGAAATACGGTGCGCGCAGCTTGCCGCCGGGAACCGCTGTGATCGCGACCGGCGGAAGACAGGCGGCGGGGTTTGCCTGTGGAGATGCGCAGGAGAGCTGCCCCTGCGAGAATCCCGAAGCAAAGCTCTCATTGGCGGCAACGGTAGCATCGACGGCGCTGTTGGGCACGCCCGGCGCGATGGCCGCGCCGCCTGCGGTGCCCAGCAAACCACCCTGGAATGTCCTGTCGTACGGCGGATTGCTCGCGATCAGATCGGCAATGCTTCCCGGCAGCAGGTCGCTGAAGACGCCGAACCCGGCCCGGAGCACGGAATCTGGCTGGAACTGCCACGCCATCGCGGTTCTCGGCTGAAGGATCGCGGCCGGGGTGGAGGCAAACAGGTTGCCGAGGCCGGTCTGAATGGCGGCGTTCAGCGGCTCGTTGACGTCGTGGGAGATGGAGCCGAAAGCGCCGGGCAGGCGCGCAATCTGCAAGTGCGGATTCAGCGGATTGGAGTTGAAGGTGTCGCGCAGGCCAAATGTCCAGGTGAGCTTGGGAGCCAGCCTCCAGGTGTCCTGCGCGTACAGATCAAGGTTAAGGAAGTTGAAGGGCTCGTTGCTTGATTGGGGAAACGTCCGGGTGGCGGTGGAGGCTGCCCCATGGATGAATTGCGGCAAAGTCGTGTAGGTCACCGTGGGAACGGCGCCTTCGCCGAAGTCGTAGTCGTTCAGGCGAAAGATGCGAGTGTTGGCGCCAAACCTGAACTCGTGATTGCCGTGGCTCCAGGCCAGATTGTCATTGATGAAGAACCGGGTGGCGCGCCGGCCTTGAAGCCAGGTATTGTCGAGGCCTCCGAGAGTGGTGAAGGGTGCATTGGCGCCGACACCCTGCAACACGATCGGAAATGCCGCCAGCGTCTGCTGAAAATCGCTCGGCGCGAACAGGCTCTCGTACCAGGAAAATGCGGGATTGAGATAATTCACCAGCTTCTGGGAAAAAACGTGCGTGTATCCCGCAGCAAACGAGTAGAGCGGCTGCGGCGAAATGGAATTGAAAAGCGGGTTGATGGGATCTGTATAGGCGGCTTGGACACCAGTGTCGGCCTGGAAGCGGAACCACGCCGCATTGTTCTGATTGATGTTGTAGTCGATGCGGGCGGTCTGGACTTGCTCATGGTCATCGCTGGAATGCGAGACCCCTCGCCGGTTCGCGCAACCGTTCCCGTTCGGCGGATTGCCTGGCGCCGCAGTGCCGTCGGAGTTGAACGGGCATCCCAGCACCGCCAGCGCCGTTCCGCTGGTGTCCCCATACAGCGGAAACATCTTGTTCCGGTAGAAGTCGGCGCTGCCGGGGGAAAGTTGCTGCAGGACATACTGCTGAAAGGCCGGGCTGGGAACCGTTACCGTCGAAAAGATCGGCAGGGCAATCCGCACCCATTCACTGTCAAAAAAGAAAAACAGCTTGTCATGCGCAATCGGCCCGCCCAGGCTGCCGCCAAAGTGGTTCAGGTTGGAACGTGGTTTATGGGTGCCCGGCGTGGCGTTCAGGAAGTAATCCGCCGCATTCAAGATGGAGCCGTTCCAAAGCTCGTAAAGATTTCCGTGAAAGCGATTCGTGCCGGACTTGGTGACGTAGTTGACCTGCGATGCTCCATATCTTCCCTGGTCGACCGAGTAGGAAAGAGTGTTGACGGTCACCTCGGCGATCGAATTCAGGCCCAACACAAGATTGGTGGAGAGGCCGCTGTTGAGGTTGGTGAGCGGGTCGTTGGTTTCGAGCCCGTCAACGATATAGCCGTTGGCGAGCGCCGGCAGGCCGTTGAATTCCACGTTGCCGTATCCGTTGGTGCCGCCAACGAAATCGTTGCCGTTGCCAGCGGTGTTGATGAGCGCTCCCGCCGCAAACTGCAAGGGGTACGTCAGATCGCCGCCAGGATTCGGCAGGTTCTCCAGCGCGGGCGCATTGAGGCTGGTGGATGTGTTTGCATTGGCGGGGTTGATCAGGGGCGCTTCCCCACTGACCTCCAGCGTCTGGCTGGACCGAGCCACGTGAAGCGCGAAATTGGCTGTTTGCTTCTGACCCAGACTTGCCACGACACCATCATTCTGCTGTGGCGCAAAGCCAGGCGCTTCTACCCTGACCGAGTAGTTCCCGGGCTTTAGCTGGGGCAGATTGAACCGGCCGGCAGCGTCAGTGCTGGCGGTCCGTCTGAGGCCGGTGTCACGGTTCGTGATCCTTATCGTGGCATTGGGAACAACTGCTCCCGTCTCGTCGCTCACCTGCCCAATGATTGCGCTGGTCGTTTCCCCTTGCGCAAACGCCAATGCCGGAAACAACAAAACCGCAATCACAACCAAAAGGCCGACACGGGGCGAGGCCGCCAGAACACGATTGGAATGCGATCCCATAGTTTGTCCGCCCCCCATGTCGGACATAAACTGTAATACATTATTGTTACTTAATGCCAGTTAATATATATGCTGCACTGGAGTATAATCCGCTTACGAGAGGGAGGTGCGCCGACAGCGCTTCGCATGATTACCATCTCGAAAGAAGACTATTTGAAGGCGGTGCTCGAAGCCGAGAGCGAGGGCGAGCACGTCATCTCGGCAACGCTGGCGCATCGGCTGGCGGTTTCCGCGCCGGCGGTTACCATGGCGCTCCGGCGGCTGAAGCGCGACGGGTTGGTCGCCGTTCGCGCTGATGGCCGGGTCGAGTTGACCGCGGCAGGCCGGAAAGTGGCGCTGAGGACAATGGTGCGGCACCATCTGATCGAACGCATGCTGGCGGAAGTCTTCGGCATGGAGTGGTATCGGGTGCATGACGAGGCCGAGCGCCTGGAGCACGCCGTATCGGCGGAGTTCGAGGCGAAACTGGCGCAGAAACTGGGTCCGGCGGGGATTTGTCCGCACGGGAATCCGGTGGTGCCCGAACGCAGTGAAGCCCGCCGCCGCCGCGGCCTGCGCCTGCTGGCGGAAGCCGAACCCGGCAAGAGCTACCAGGTAAGCAGCATGTACGAGCGGGACAGCGCGCTGTTGCGTTTTCTCGATGAGCGCGGCATCCGCCCCGGAGCGAAGCTGCGGGTAATCGAGCGCAACTACGACCAGACCATGACCTTGATCACCGACAAGAACAAAGTCTCGGTGGGCGGCCCGGCGGCGGAGAAGGTGTGGGTGGCGCCGGCGGGAGCGGGCAAGTTGCGGAAACGTTAACCGGTATTCATTCATCGGTCTATACCGTCGCTAACCAAGGTTGCCGTTCCTGGATGTCGACAACGTCACAAAACGATGCTGAAGAGGCGAAGGCGACGCCTCCTCACGTGAATCACCTTTCCCTCGAAGGGATGCACAGCACCGTCGAGGTGCCGCATCACGCCGCGGGATTCTGGCGGCAGTGGCGAGCCTATGTTGGCCCAGCCCTGCTGGTGAGCGTCGGTTACATGGACCCCGGCAATTGGGGAACCGATCTGGCAGGGGGGGCGCAATTCCGGTATGCCCTGCTGTGGGTGGTGGCCTTGGCCAGCCTCATGGCCATTTTCATGCAGGTGATTTCCGCGCGTTTGGGCGTGGTCACGGGAAAAGATCTGGCGCAATGCTGCCGCGACTGGTATCCGAAATGGACACGCTGGCCGAATTGGCTGCTGTCCGAGGTGGCCATCGGCGCCTGCGATCTGGCCGAGGTTCTGGGAAGCGCGGTGGCGCTGAACCTGTTGTTTCGCATCCCCTTGTTCTGGGCCGTCCTCATCACCGCTGCGGACGTGCTGCTGTTGCTGGCTTTGCAGCGCTTCGGGATACGAACCGTCGAAGCCGTGGTGCTGGTGCTGGTGGCGACCATCGGCATCTGCTACTTCATCGAAATCTTTATCCTTCCGCAGACCGCGCCCAGCTTCCTGGAGATGGGGCATGCCCTTCTCACGCCAGGCCTCCGCCGTCTGGGCATGGCCTACGTGGCCATCGGGATCATCGGCGCCACGGTGATGCCGCACAACCTCTACCTGCACTCGGCGCTGGTGCAAAGCCGCAAGTTCGAGAAAGACAAGAGTTCCATCCGCACCGCCATCCGCTTCAACACCATCGACTCGACGGCGGCGCTGGCCATCGCGTTCTTCGTCAACGCCGCCATCATGGTGCTGGCGGCGATGGTGTTCAACGGCAAGGACAGCATGACCGTCGCCGGCGGCCAGGTGGTCCGGTTCGGCGCCGGGACCGATTGGATTCGCGTGGCCTACCTCACGCTGGCCCCGCTGTTGGGCACGACCGCAGCCAGCATTCTGTTTGCCGTGGCGCTGCTGGCCAGCGGGCAAAGCAGTACCATCACCGGAACGCTGGCGGGGCAGGTGGTGATGGAAGGATTCATGCACTGGAAGCTGACGCCCTGGGTGCGGCGGCTGATCACGCGCGGGCTGGCCATCCTGCCGGCGATCCTGATCATCGGCACGCGCGGCGAGAGCAGCGTGAACGATCTGCTGACCCTGAGCCAGGTGGTGCTGGCCTTGCAGTTGCCCTTTGCCATGTTCCCGCTCCTGCACTTCACCAGTTCCCGCAAGCGGATGGGCGCGTGGAGGAGCGGCTGGTTCCTGCTCATTGCCGGATGGGCCAGCGCCATCGCAATTACCGCCATGGATATCTACGGTTTGCCCGAGTCGCTGAAATCGGCGTGGCAAGTCATCGCCGGCGGGTAAGCTGGATGATGCATGATGTCGGGACCGGTCTTCGGACCGATCCGGGGTGGAGCAGGGCTTTCAGCCCTGCATTAAGAAGGGCGATACTGGACCTCGGCTTTTAGCCGCTGAGGAAATGACCTCAGGGGCTGAAGCCCACAATTCAAAGGGCGCATGAATGCAGGCCTGAAGGCCTGCTCCACCCTGGTGAGTAATCCAGGCTAAGTGGCGTTAGGATATTCTTGGAGAACCGACATGTACGACAAGATTCTCTTGGCCCTGGACGCTTCACCGACCGACCGGCCGATCATCGAACACATCAAGAAGCTGGCGAACATCATGCACAGCCGAGTCGTCTTGTTTCGCGTGGCCACGGGCGCCTCGGCACAGTTTCACGGCGCGGACGCAGCCGGCAAGGAGATCGATGACAGCCGGGCGTACCTGGATCAGGTGAAGGCTGAGTTTGAAGCCGCCAAGATCCCGGTGGCGGCGGAGATCGGCTACGGAGACCCGGCGAAAGAAATCGTGAAGTGGGTCAACGAGAACGGCTGTGACTTGGTAGCCATGGCGACGCACGGGCACAAACTGCTGGCCGATCTGGCCCTCGGCACCACCGCCACCCGAGTGCAACACAATGTCAGCGTCCCCGTGCTGATGCTGAGGGCCCGCTGAGAGGCCGCCGGGAGCGCGGAACCCGAGATCCTTCGCGACGGTTTCCCGGCCTCTGCCCCAGCACGCCAAAACCGGGCGTGCCGTGGACCCTGGAGAAAGCGGCCGAAAGCCCTCCGTCGCTCAGGACCACACATCCAAAGTATTTTATGTTACCGTGAGAAGTTTCGGTATCGCCATCGCGGAAGGACAGCAGTCATGAAGGACAGTTTCAAGAGCCGCTCGCAGCTTCGTGTGGGGAATCGTGAATACGAGATCTGCCGCCTGGACGCGCTCGACAAGCAGGGCCTCCCGACCACGCGCCTACCGTACTCCTTGCGCATCCTGCTGGAAAATCTGCTGCGCTTTGAAGAAGGCGAATCGGTGAAGGCCGAAGACATCCGCGCGCTTGCCAAGTGGGACGCCAAGGCCACGCCGGACAAGGAAATCGCGTTCATGCCCGCGCGCGTCTTGCTGCAGGACTTCACCGGCGTGCCCGCGGTGGTGGACCTGGCGGCGATGCGCGATGCCATGAAGAAGCTGGGCGGCGATGCCAAGAAGATCAACCCGCTGCAGCCGGCCGAGTTGGTGATCGACCATTCCGTGCAGGTGGACGAATTCGGCACGCCGGGCGCCTTCCAGGCCAACGCCGACTTCGAGTTCCATCGCAACCGCGAGCGCTACGCGTTCCTGCGCTGGGGCCAGGACGCGTTCAAGAATTTCAAAGTCGTGCCCCCGGACACCGGGATCGTCCACCAGGTGAACCTGGAATACCTGGCGCGCGTGGTGTTTGTGAATGAAGAAGACGGAAAGTCAGTCGCGTATCCCGATACGCTGGTCGGCACCGACTCGCACACCACCATGATCAACGGCCTGGGCGTGCTGGGCTGGGGCGTGGGCGGGATCGAAGCTGAGGCCGCCATGCTCGGGCAGCCGGTCTCGATGCTGATCCCGAACGTGGTCGGCTTCAGGCTCACCGGCCAGTTGCGCGAAGGTTCGACCGCCACCGACCTGGTGCTGACGGTCACCGAGATGCTGCGCAAGAAGGGTGTGGTCGGGAAGTTCGTCGAATACTACGGGCCCGGACTGCGAACGCTGCCGCTGGCCGATCGCGCCACCATCGCCAACATGGCTCCGGAGTATGGCGCAACGTGCGGCATCTTCCCGGTGGACGAAGAAACGCTGCGCTACCTGCGCTTCAGCGGACGCAGCGAAGAGCAGATCGTGCTGGTCGAGGCCTATTGCAAGGAGCAGGGGCTGTTCCACACCGAGAGCACGCCCGAGGCGGTCTATTCCGACAATCTGGAGCTCGACCTCTCGACCGTGGAGCCGAGCATCGCTGGGCCGAAGCGCCCGCAGGACCGGGTGACGCTCTCGGCGGCGCGCACCTCGTTCGAGCAGGCGCTGCCCACGTTGCAAAAGCCCGGCGCGAAGGCGCACGCCGCTTCCGGCAATGGGCATCTGCAAGACGGCTCCGTGGTGATCGCCGCCATCACCAGTTGCACCAACACCTCGAATCCCTACGTGCTGGTCGCGGCGGGCTTGCTGGCGAAGAAGGCGGTCGAGAAGGGACTCGCGACCAAGCCGTGGGTGAAAACGTCGCTCGCGCCGGGATCGAAGGTGGTCACCGAGTACCTGACCGAAGCCGGCCTGATGACGTATCTCGAAAAGCTGAAGTTCAACCTGGTGGGCTACGGCTGCACCACGTGCATTGGCAATTCCGGCCCGCTGCCCTCGGAGATCTCGCGCGAGATCCAGGACAAGGACCTGGTGGCGGTTTCGGTGCTCTCCGGCAACCGCAACTTTGAAGGGCGGATCAACCCCGAAGTCCGCGCCAACTACCTGATGTCGCCGCCGCTGGTGGTGGCCTTCGCGCTGGCCGGCCGCATCGACATCGATATGAGCAAGGACGCGCTCGGCGCCGGCAGCGACGGCAAGCCGGTCTTCCTGCGCGACATCTGGCCGACGCAGCGCGAGGTGGTGGAAACGGTGCAGCGCTCCATCCACTCCAGCATGTTCCAGAAGAGCTACGCCGGGGTGTTCGAAGGCGACGAACGCTGGCGCTCGCTCCCTGTACCCTCGGGCGAAACCTTCGCCTGGGACGCGAAGTCCACCTACGTCAAGCATCCGCCGTACTTCGTGGACATGCCGGTGCAGCCGCCAGCGGTGAACGACATCAAGGGCGCGCGCGTGCTGCTGAAGCTCGGCCACTCGATCACCACCGACCACATCTCGCCCGCGGGCTCGATCAAGACCGACAGCCCGGCCGGCAAATACCTGATCGAGCACGGCGTCGAGGTAAAAGACTTCAACTCCTACGGCTCGCGCCGCGGCAATCACGAGGTGATGGTGCGCGGGACGTTCGCCAACGTGCGGCTGCGCAACCAGATCGCGCCCGGCACCGAAGGCGGATGGACCCGCCACCTGCCCGGCGGCGAAGGCATGAGCGTCTTCGAGGCCTCGGAGAAATACAAGAAAGAAGGCGTGCCGCTGGTGGTGCTGGCGGGCAAGGAGTACGGTTCAGGATCGTCGCGCGACTGGGCGGCCAAGGGGCCGGCGCTGCTCGGCATCCGCGCGGTGATCGCGGAAAGCTACGAGCGCATCCACCGCTCGAACCTGGTGGGCATGGGCATTGTCCCGCTGCAATTCAAGGCAGGCGATAACGCAGACTCGCTCGGGCTCTCGGGTGAGGAGACGTACGAAATCTCCGGGCTGAAGAAGATGCTCAGCGGCAATTTCACCGGCGGCGGGCAGTTGAAGGTCCGCGCCAAGCGCGCCGACGGGAACGTGATCGAGTTCCCCGTAACCGTGCGCATCGACACACCGCAGGAAGCGCTGTACTACCAGCACGGCGGGATTCTGCAGTACGTGCTCAGGCAGTTGGTGGGGAACTAGCAGCAGCCAGCTTCAGCAATCAGCATTCAGCCAAGGCCAGCGCCTCCTTCGGAGGCGCTTATGTTTAAGCAGATTCCTCGCGCGCGCTTGGCCGCCGCAGCTTCTTTTGTACCGGAGCGCGGGCGTAAAATGAATCCCGTTGCTGGGGAGGGATGAATAATATCGTATGTGATGCAGCACCTTGAGGAACAGTTTGACTCCTGAACACCAATTTCAACTGCTCATAACGATCGTGCCGGTTGTCCCAGCGACCCTCGTTTCGGCGTGGGCTTTAGTCAACCAGTGGAGGCAGACGACACCCCGGCTCGAAGTGCTCGTTAGCCCGGTGCTGTCCAGGACTGTCAGTGGCGAGTCGGTTTTGGTGGAGGACCGGTACGGCATGGTAGTTCGGAACCTGAGTCCGTTTCCCCTCCGAGTCTGCAACGTCGGCTACCGCATCGGCAAGAAGTACTATTCATTCGGAAGGCCCGTGATGAACGAGAACTCAGGGCTTACGCCGGGGCCGTGGCCCTATGAGATCGCGTCTCGCACGCGGGCTGCTTTCTACCTGGATTACAGCAAACAGGATGCCAAGGCTTTCACGAATGCAATCCTCCAGCCGGAGTCCGAGGCCGGGAAGCCGCTTTGGGAGATCTCCCGCGCTTATGCGATGACTGAATGCAACCGGACTTTCACCTCTCCTGGGATTTCTAGAAAAACCCTAAGAATGCTTCGAGAGG
>JBIOFT010000045.1:0-23350 GCA_044447375.1 Terriglobales bacterium
CTTGTGCAGTTCCTCTTCAATGCGCAACAGCTTTTGGACTTCCTCTTCCTTGATGGCGGTCATGGGGACGCCGGTCCAGCGCGCCACACAATCCTCGATGTCGTCCTTGGTGACCACGCCGGTGGAGGTGTCGTCGAGATTGTACGTTTCGCGCAAGTGGCGCAGATTTTCGCGCTCCTTGCGCTCTTCATCCGAATAGAACCGCGCCTTTTCGAACTCGTGATTGGCGATCGCGTTCTCCATCCTGTGGACGATGAACTTGATCCGCTTCTGAACTTCCGTCAACTCTTCCGGCAGCGTGGTCTGGCGCAGCTTCACGCGCGCTCCGGCTTCGTCGATCAGGTCGATGGCCTTATCCGGCAGGAAGCGGTCCGGGATGTAGCGGTTGGAGTGCGACACCGAGAACAGGATGGCTTCGTCCGTATAGGAGACCGCATGGAACTTCTCGTAGCGGTCCTTGATGCCGTTCAGGATGCGGATAGCATCGTCCTCGCCCGGGGGCGGAACTTTAACCGACTGGAAGCGGCGTTCGAGCGACCGGTCTTTCTCGATGGACTTGCGGTATTCGCCCGGGGTGGTGGCCCCGATGCACTGGATCTCGCCGCGCGACAGCGCCGGCTTGAGGATGTTGGCGGCATCGAGCGACCCTTCCGCCGATCCCGCGCCCACCAGAGTGTGCAGCTCGTCGATAAAGATGATGGCGTTCTGCGACTCCATCAGTTCCTTCATGATGGTCTTGAGCCGCTCTTCGAACTGGCCGCGGTACTTGGTGCCAGCGACGATCAGGGAAAGATCGAGCGCCAGGATGCGTTTGTCGGCCAGGAACGAGGGTACGTCCCCGTCGGCGATGCGCTGCGCCAGGCCTTCCACGATGGCGGTCTTGCCCACGCCCGGTTCGCCGATCAGCACCGGATTGTTCTTGGTGCGGCGGCAGAGGATCTGCACCACGCGCTCCAGTTCCTGCTCGCGGCCGACCAGCGGATCGAGTTGGGTGTCGAGAGCGGCCTGGGTCAGGTCACGGGAGAACTCGCTGAGCAGCGACGACTCGCGCGCGCGTTGCGGCTGCGCCTTCTCCTGCGAGCTGCGCGCCAGTTCCTCGCGAATGGTAGAGAGGCGAAGCCCGCGCTCGTGCAGGATCTCGGCGGCAAAGCACTTCTCTTCGCGCAGCAGGCCCAGCAGCAGGTGTTCGGTGCCGATGTGCTTGTGCGAGAGCCGCTCCGCCTCTTCGGCGGCATAAGCCAGCACGCGCTTGCACTCATTGGACAGCGGGAGATCGACCGAGGTGGAGACCTTCTCGCGGATCGTGGTGTGCCCCTCGATCTGCTTGCGGATGGATTCCACCGAGGCGTGCGAACGGAGGAAGCGGTTGGTCAGAGCCTTGTCCTCGCGCAACAGGCCCAGCAACAGGTGTTCGGTCTCGATATACGGAGACCCGAACTGGCTGGCCTCGTAGCGTGCGAAGAAAATTACGCGCCGAGCTTTTTCTGTGTAGCGTTCAAACATGTTCCCTCGCCGGAAAGCCCTTGGCGGGACTGCCCAACATCCCTCCCTGGACTCTCTCCCCTTGCCCATACTGCCGGGGGGACGGCAGCCCAAGCAAACTTGCCTTGCAGCGACTGCCGAGTGGCGCTCGCGCAACCGCCAACCCTGAACTTCTGTCCACCCCTGGTGGACCAGCTTGCCGTCTCCCGCCTGTTTGCCCTCAGGCTGGGAGCGATTGCGGCTCGACCTCCTCGACGCGGCCCTGATGCATCCGTAATACCCGGTCGCAGCGGCGCGCAAAATCGAGGTTGTGCGTGACCAGGAGAGAGGTCAGCCGATAGTCGCGATGTAGCCTGGCGATCAAGGTAAATACCAACTCCGCCGTACGGTTGTCGAGGTCGCCGGTGGGCTCATCGGCCATCAGCAGCCGCGGCCGTGTCACCAGCGCCCTGGCCAGGGCGACGCGCTGTTGCTCGCCGCCGGAAAGCTCGCCCGAACGATGGTGCGCCCGGTCCGACAACCCGACCTCACGCAGCCACAGCGCCGCTTCCTGTTCGGCTTTGCCGCGCTCCTGCCCCCGCACTAGCAAGGGCATGGCCACATTCTCCGCCGCGGTGAATTCCGGCAGCAGATAATGAAACTGCCAGACGAAACCGATTTCCCGGTTGCGAAAATCAGCCGCGTCGTCGTCGGAGAGCGCCTGCAGCGGCGTCGAACCGCAGTATACGTTACCCTCGGAAGGCCTATCAAGCGCCCCCAGAATGTGCAACAAAGTGCTCTTCCCCGCTCCAGATTCTCCCACGATGGCCAGCATCTCGCCCGTCGTCACCCGGAAGGACAGATTCTCAAAGAGCACCAAGTCCATGCTGCCAGAGCGGAAGACTTTCCCAAGCCGCTCTACGCGCAGGATCTCTGCCACTTCTGTTGGATGCAAGCGCTAACTCCCGAGTCACAAATTAGCAACTCACCCTCCAAAAATACGCCTGCAACTGCGCCGTGTGGCGCTATGGAGGATGATCCCGCCATCCGCCGGCCCATTCCAGCTAAATCGTCCGCCGGCGCATCACCAAAGTACCTCCCCGAAGGATTCGCGGAGGATAACCAGAGTCACTATTCGTAAGCGCCTTTCCTGCAGATTGCGCTGTCCCATTCTGGCTTCAGGGGCCGGCCCTATTCATAGCGCAAGGCCTCGGCCGGCAGGATCCGCGACGCCGACCACGAGGGATAGATGGTGGCCACGAACGACACCGCCAGCGCTACCATCGCGACCACCAGGCCATCCAGCGCCCGCGCCGCAAACGGCACGTAGTCAATCGAATAAACCTCCGGGGAGAGCGTGACCAGCCGGTAGTGCCCGCCCATCCAGGAGAGGAGGTAGCCCAGCAGCAGGCCGATAGCCGTCCCCACCACTCCGATCAGCACTCCCTGGAAGATGAACACATTCCGCACCTGCGCCCGGCGGGTGCCCAGCGACATCAGCACGGCGATGTCGCGCGTCTTCTCCATCACCATCATGATGAGCGAGATCAGGATGTTCAGCGCCGCCACCAGCACGATCAGCCCGATGGTGATGAACGTCACCACCCGCTCCAGCTTCAGCGCGTGGAACAGTTGCCGGTTCTGTTCCATCCAGTTGGTGGCCATGAAGCCTTTGCCGGCGTTGCGCTCGATCGCCTTGCCGATCACCCCCGCCTGGTAGATGTCGTCCACCTTAAACTCGATCACAGAGATTACGTCGCCCAGCCCGAACAGCCGTTGCGCATCAGCCAGCCGAATAAAGGCCCAGCCGGTGTCGTAGTCGTAGAAGCCGGATTTGAAGATCCCGGCCACGCGGAAGCGCACGTACTTGGGAACCAGTCCGAAAGGAGTCAGTTCGCCTTGCGGGCTGGTGACCAGCACCACCGAGCCCACGGTCGCGCCCAGTTCGTCGGCCATGTCTTTGCCCAGGATGATGGGAGGCATCTCTGTGATTTGTAACTTGTAATTCGTGATTGGTGAAGTGGCCTCGTGGGCCGGTTCTAGTTCTTCGGCTGATCCGAACTTTACGGTCTGAAGAAGCTCGCTGACCTTCTTCTCATAATCGGGCAGCACGCCCTTCAGGATGCCGCCGCGGGCGCGGGCGCCGCGCGAAATCAGGACCTGCTCGAACAGAGCCGGGGCCGCGGCCTTTACGTGCGGTTCCTTCGCGAGGCGGTCAAGCAGGGGACGCCAGTCGCGGATACCGTCGTTCTCCACCCGCATCAGGTTGATGTGCGCGGTCGAGCCCAGCAGGCGCTCCTGCAGGTCCTGGCGGAATCCGTTGTTGATGGCCAGCGCGACGATCAGCGAGGCTACGCCCGCCGCCACTCCAACGATCGAGATGGCGGTGATGACGGAGATCACCGCCTGTCTCCTTTTAGCTCGGAGGTACCGGGAAGCGACAAAGAGTTCGAATTTCATTCAAAATCGCTGTTGGCTTTTAGCTCTTGGCTCTTAGCTCTGACGTCGTATGGTCGGCGCCGCGCAAAAGCAAGCTGGGAATGACCGCAGGCGTCGCCTTGCGATACTGCCGGTATGGATCGCCAAACCGGCGCTCCAATTCATCATCTTCCATGTGCATCATCACCGCGCCGGTGAGGATCGCGAACCCGGTCAAAACGTAGATGACGACCGAGCCTGTGCCCAGGCTCCATCCAATCAGCTCGAACAAATGGCCCAGATACACCGGATGGCGCACGCGAGCACGAATGCCGGTGGTGACCAAGCGCTGTTCAAACCCGCCGCCCTGAACTTCGGGACGCCCTATCAACTGCACGAAGCTGAACTTGGCCCGACCGCGATAATACAGGTAGAAGCCAGCCGCAAAGAACGGCGCCGCGGCCAGCCAGGAAAGCGCGTTGTCGTAGAGCAGGACGTGCCGCCATGGCCAGGTGATTGCGCCCACGGCCGCCCACATGGCGATCCACAGCGGTCCCAGGATGCGGAAGCGCGCGCCGCGCCGGCAGCGCCAGTATTCCGCCCGCGGATGGACCAGCAGCCAGAACGACGGGACGGTCGAGAGCACAATCGCGAACAGCCATCCGGCAGTCCGCAGGAATGCCAACATAGGGTGATTCTAGCCGTAGATGAGTGAGGAAAGAAAACCGCCGAGACGCAGAGGACGCCGAGAAAACAAAATGAAAACTCGGCGAGACTCGGCGTCTCGGCGGTCTAAGCTTAATCGCGGTTACTTAGCGCTTTCCCGCACCACCGTCTTGGCCGCGCCCATGTTCTCGAAGCGGTCGTACACGCGGATCACGATTACGTGCTCGGCGGCGCCCGCCGGCTTGGGACGCTTCTTCCCTTTCACCGCCGGCTCGGATGCAGCGGCTTCGCCCGGCACCGAGATGCTGAAGTCGTAGTTCTCGGTCTGGCTGTCGGAGAGGAGCCCGACCGGCTCGACTAAGTGCCACTCGCCCGCGTCCACGGAATATTCAGCGCGCTTGATGGGCGAGAAGTTGTCGGCGGCGCGGAAGGTTACGCGCACCTGCCCGGCTGCCATGGCGGCGTTCAAGTTCTCGATGCGCGGCGGAGTGTTGTCCACTTCAAAGCGCGTGCTCTCCTTGGCGTCGCTCAGGGCCTCGTCGGGAGAGTGCGAGGGCGCGTCGGAGGCCACCACTTTGATGGTGTAGCCGCCGTCGGGAAACAGGCCGGCGTCCCAGGTGAGGTATTTGTCGCTGATCTTGTCCTTGAGCAGCTTCCACTGGGTCTCGTTGTCGCCGCGGTAGTAGACCGCGTACGCCAGTTCGTCATCGTTGTCGTCGTGGGCCGTCCAGCGGGCGCTGATGGACTCGTGGTCGCGGATGGCCTGCGGCGGCGGCTCAAAGCGCGGGCCGATGGAGATGGGCGAGCCTTCGCCGCTGGTCTTTTGCGCGGGCATCACGTTGTACCGCACGCCCACCTGCACCATGACGTCGTCGATCACCGGCGCCACGTTATTCGGGCGGTAGTTGACGTTCACCGAATCGATACGGGCCGGAGTCGGCCCCGGACGCAGCACCGCCTTCCACTGGATGAAGCGCGCCGCCGGCACGCCGGTGGCGGCGTCCCTGGCCATGTCCACCTGTTTCCACGGACTCCAATTGCGGTCGGGGTTATCGACATTCCCGCTGCGGGTGTAGAGGTCGTAATTGCCCGCGCCCAGTACCTCCAGCCGCCCCCAGCGCGAGAAGATGTGGGCGTCGAAGACGTCGCTCTCGTAGCTGCCTTCGGAGTCCGGCTGCGCTCCCAGCAGGAAGACCTTGCCGAGGTTGCTGGTGGCAACGTACAGGCCGTTCCGGGGACCCTTGGTGATGGCAGTGACCTGGGTGGCGCTGGCCTTCAGCAGGTCCACGTAATCGCCGTTGCTGGCGATGGTATAGATGCGCGCCTTGTTGCCGCTGCCCGCCAGCAGCCGGCCCTGATGGTCGAAGCCGAGCGCATAAACGATGTCTTCGTGCGACGACCAGATGCGCTTGGGCGAGCCGTCCGGGGCGATCTGGTACACCTCCGAACCCGGCGTGGTGGGAAAGGGTGGTATCGCAGCCACGTTGACGTTGAACCCCGCCGCGCCCGCGGACGCCATTGCCGCGGACCCTGGCGTCATGGCGCCATGCCCCGAGGGCGCTGCCGGAGTTGGCTGCGGCTGCGGCATGTTCACCGGCGGCGGAAAGGCGCGCGTTTTCTCGCCCACCCCCGCGGCATAGATGTTGCCGGCCGCATCCACGGCCAGCGCCGTGATCTCCTTCTTGGCGGCGCTGTAGAGCACGAACGCTTCGCCCGCGGGAGAGATGCGGTAGATCAGCCCGCTGCCGTCGGAGCCCGCAATCAGGTTTCCCCTGGTGTCGAACGCCAGCACGCGGATGTGGGCTTCGTCGCTCTTGAAAAACACCGAATTCGCGCCCTTGCGGTCCACGCGGAAGATCTGTCCCTGGTCTCCGGTCGCGACGTAGAGCTGGCCCTTGGCATCGAGCGCCAGGTCCCAGATGTATTTCGTCTTGGGATCGAAGAAGACCGAAGAACTGAAGTTGGGATCGAGGTCGGTCTTGCCCTCGCTGGCCGGCGGGGCTTCAGCCTTCTTGTCAGCCTTGGCCGTGCGCTCGATCTTGTACACCTTGCCGTCGGGCGAAGTGGCGGCGTAGAGCACGCCGCTCGGGTCCACCACCAGCGCCTGCACTTCCAGCTCCGGCGGGGCGAAAACCACGGTGGCCTGGCCGTCGGGCGTCACGCGGTACACCCGCGCCGGCGCGCCCGCCGCGGCAAACACGTTGCCCGCGCCATCGGCGGCGATCGCCCAGATGTAAGTGGAGGGCGTGGTGTAGACCGCCTTGAAGGCGGGCGCCAGCTCCAGCGCGCCGTCACTGGTGATGGCCACGCCTTTGGCCGTGCCTTTTTCGAAATCGTCGAAGCTCGATTGCTTCCAGAGCCGCGTGCCCTCGGCAAGCAGGCACTGCGCGCTGACAAGGATCAGGGCGGAAAGAACCAGGACAGACTTCTTCATGGGATTCTCAAAATAGCTTACCAGAAGAGCAACATCGGCTGCGGTGGGTGGATGAGGGTGTGGAGATTAATGGGAAGCGATTTTTTCAAGAGCGAGGTCGGCCTGAAGGAACCATTCCCCTTCGAGGGGACGCCGCGCGGAGGTTATCGACATCCGGGCACCGTACTCTTCGCAACCCAGAACGTGTACACGGCGCAGTCGTCTGGCTCCGGCGGTCGGGTTGGCGAGATTTGTCGGTGGACAGGAGGCAGCGTTCGTAGGTATGCAACGAGCGCCCGAATATCTTCTTCGTCCCAGTTCGATGCGTGGTCCCAGATCATGCCCTGCCAGTGCAGCGTGCGACCATCAGGTGTGATGCCGCTTCGGATGGCCCGCGTGATCTGTTCGTCGGTCCATGCACCGATTCCCGTTCTGGCGTCGCTAGTGATGTTGCGAGTCCATAAAGTACCGAAAGGCTGCCAACTTATTTTCCCTCCTCCATCGCCGCTCGGGTTATGACAGAAAGCGCATGAGGCCACAGTGAAAAGGTAGCGCCCCCTCTCCACCAATACTTTCTGTTCTGGCGTCTTGTAGCTGGCCGGGTCGGGCTGAGGAATACCTGCAGTAACGGCGGTGGCGATTTGCTCAGGCGGAATGAATCCAAGAGTCGGCAACGAATAAAGCACCCAGCCAACTCCACCGAGCAAGAGCAGTATGAATAGACTGACGCCAAGAGCCAGCCATCCGCGCACCGTTCCAGGAAATCGGCGTTCTTGCGGTGCGGCAAAGATGAAAAGGAGCGCGCCGGCAATGAGCACTACCCATTGCAAATCGATCAGCATTGTCTGGAGCCGTCCGAAGGAGCCTTGCGAATCGGTACGGCCAAAGTTGCCGTATGCGTAAGTTAAGGCCGTGACGTTTGCCGCCGGAAGTTGTCGCGTCAGTTTCGAAAAGACGGTCTCGGCGACGCCGTAATGAAGCGGAGGCGGAATGCGATTGCGAACAGGCGGAAGCGTCTTAAGGTATTGCGCGATAGCAGTAGCATCGTCGTCCGAGAGATGGTGAAGGTAAAACCACGGCATACCCCAGAGACTCAGCAGACGATCCGGTGCGCGCCCGTTGCGAAGCGCGTTGACGACTTGTGCATCCGTCCATCGTCCCAGGCCCGTCTCGCTATCGGAGGTTAAGTTGCGCGTGATGAAGACGCCGTGCGGATATGCGACAACTCGCATGCCCCCGGCGAGATAGAAATCGTCCCCTCGATAAATCCCCGTCCGGTCGATTTGGGTGTGGCACAGCCCGCACATTTCAGCGTGTACGAGGTATTCGCCCCTCTCAAGGAGATCTGCCTCTTGCCCGGGGCCGTTGAGTTTTCCACCGGGCTGCCAAGGCGGCACGCGAGCGAGCGATTCCAGGTAAGTGACCACGTCCCAGCGCTGGTCAGGGGTCAGTGAGTATGTGTATGTGGGCATGGAACTTCCTGCCAGCCCGGTCGTCAGACGAAGCCAGATCTGTTTCGGATCGCTGCCTCCATGAAATGTCCACGGCGCCGAGAGATCGCGGATTCGCGTTGGGTAATTCTTGGCGTCTTGAAGAAAGCCACCCTTTCGACCGTCTGGACCGTGGCAACCGCCGCAATCCCGTGCGACGTAGAGTGCGTGCCCACGCTCGACACTCGCTGCAGTCCTCGGCTGACGCGGCGGAATGACGATCGGTCGCGGGGACGCAGAATTGAACGCGGTGGAGAATTGCTTCACATAACCAACCACCGCGCGGATCTCGCTGTCGCTCAGTAGGTCGCGGAAATACGGCATTGCGCTCGCCGGAAGTCCATTCGCGACGATGCGAAACAAGTCTTCGTCTGTCGGCGGCTGTCCGAGTGGTGTCGACTTGTACTTGAAGAGTCCGAGCACGAAGTCGCGTGGTCGGGGAATCATCGACGGCGCCGCCGGTCCGTTTCCGTGCCCATCGGGTCCATGACAAACTGCGCATCTTTGCGCATAGACGCGCTTGCCGATCAGTGTGTCCTGCAGAAGGTCCGCACCCGGGGGCCACGTGAGATCCGCATAGACACTGGGATTTGGCTGCCACACCTTGGAGGGAGTCGCGTAGCCAACGCGCGCGTTGATCGAGCGGCCGAGATCGAGCAGCAACAAGAGCGCGATCATTATCACCGCGACGCGACAACGCTTAATTAATAAGCGATTCACGATTTGAGTGCCGTGATGGCGCCCGGCATCGAGAGGGACCTCAATTAATCCCCCACGTCAAACTTCGCGGGTGCGTTTCGATTCAGAGACAGACTTCGCCGCGTTCCGTGGAACGTCGGAAGAAGCCTCGAGATCATCGGCGCCTGCGCCATCTCATTCTCGGATGGTTGCGCCGGATGGCTTATCAGATGCGCCTTGATGTCGTCCGGAAGTTGCCGCCAGGAAGGAGTGAAGTTGAGAATTATGCAGTCGCGTCGGGCATCGCTGGCATTGCCATGAGTGCCGTGAAGCAGCCGGTAATCCACGGCCACCGCGTCTCCCGCTCTGAGACAGAGGGTCGCCTGGTCCGGGAGGTCGCTCATGGCGACGTGCTCTGGCGCAAGGCCAACCGCAGCTTGGCCATGCGCCTCGGGAAGAACGGCGTGAATTGCTGCGCTTCTGAGATGAGAACCTGGCAACACGCGAAGTGCGCCGTTATGTTGGTTCGTCTCCGACAGGTAGCAGAGAATCGCCACCTGTGCAGCAGTTCGCCTGTAGCTCACGGCATGATCCCAACACCACCAGTCCTGGTGCCACCATAATGCCGGGCTGTGGGCCTCCTTAATGCTGACGTATCCGGAAATCCATTTGAGATCGTCGGCGCCCAGGGCTTGACTCAAGACTTGCGTTCGGTGCTCAGAGATGAGAACCAGTTGAACGATACGATCCTTCCATCGCAACGGCAGGAGGGTGTTGTGAGGGCGAGTGCAGGTTGGATCGTGAGGTAATTTGAAGAGCGATTCGACTGCTGCCCTGATCTCTGCTACTTCATCCTGGTCCAGAAATGCTCTGAGCACGATGAAACCATCACGGCTAAAATCCGCCGGACCAAGCTCTTCATCGAGATGAAGAACTGAGCTATTGCTGAGCGCCATTAACGGCATGGGCGATCACTTGATGGTGACGCTGATCACCTGCGCGCCCGCCACCACATAATCCACGGGCGCCGAGGCCTCGTTGACCGCGGACTCGCCGCTCACCACCATGTCCTGGTTGCCGCGCATGCCTTCCATCACGTTCATCACCGAGAGCGGCAGGGTGGGCATGACTTTGTCTTCCACCATGGCTTGCGGGTTGGCTTCGAGCAGTGAGACGTAGAGGCGCGTGTTGCTGTGCTCCTGGTTGAGCATGGCGATGGTGGAGGCCAGGTCCATCTTGCGCGACAGGGCGGGCATCACGCGCCGCATGCGGTCCAGCGTATCGCCGTCGCTGACCAGGATGTGCAAGGTTCCCTTCGGCGTCGAAGCCGGTACCTTGATGGGGATCTGCTGCACGATGCGCTCGCCGCGATAAGGCCGCAGCACCGATTCGATGACGATGTTGTCCCCCGGCCGCGCCTCGGTGACGTCGGTGCGCGCGCTTTCCAGCCGCGCCCAGCGCCGCTCGCGTGCCAGGTCGAACTCCAGGTTCACTCCCGTGATCCCCGGAATGACGTAAGGATTGTCGAAGATGCGCCCAAAGCGCTCGCCCAGGGAAATCGCCACCAGGGCAGCGGTGGGGGTGTTGTTGTCGAAGGGCGCAAACATGTTCTGCAGGGTGACCTCGGGATAGCCCCGCACCTGGATCGTGCCCTGCATGCGATAGGTGATCTCTTCCCCGTACTCGTTGACGCCCTGCAGCGAGTTGAACACCGTCGCCATCACCGCTACCGGGGTGAGCCTGGCGTTGTTCAGCACCTGATAGTGGAACTGCTTGGGCTTGGAGCCGCCGCGGACCGTCAGCGTGACCGGGATCATCTCCGGAGTCTTGCCCAGGCGGCCGAGGATGCCGGTATGGCGGTCCTGCACGAACGAGCCTACGGCCTCGGTGGTGTTGACGATCTTGAAGGAGTTCAGCGGTGAGGCCAGCGTGGCCACCACCTCGGCTTTGGTCATGGGCAAGTCCACCAGGCCAAACTGCAGCAGAGGATGCCCGCAGGCCAACACGCGCTCGGGATCGACATAGGTCACGGTGCAGGTTGCGGCCACGTTCATGTCGCCTTCGATGAGGACCGCACTCACCGCTGAGCCCGGCGCCAGCGGGGCGGGATCATGCGCCGTGGGATCGGCGGACCCGATGCCGCTTACCGGAGTGACCCCGGCGGCAGCGAACTGGGGTGCGAACCGCCGCAGAGTTTCTTCGCTGAAGCCGCTGAACACGATCGGGGTGTCAATCGGGGTGAGGAAGTCGCGATACTGCTCGAGGCCGGCGGCATCCCCGGGCGTGGAGGTTCTCGAGGTCTCGGCCCGCGCCTTGGCGGAGGCCGGCTGGGTGTCGGCCGGGCGGCTGTGGTCGAGCTCGCTGATCTCCAGCATGTCGGCGATGGGAGTCACGCCGGCGATCGGTTCCTTGGAGAACTGGCCAATGCGGAACGCCAGCGCCCCCAGCAGCTTCCCATCCACGTAGACGGGGCTGCCGCTCATGCCCGCCACCACCCCGCTGTATTCGGGCTTCTCACCTCGCAGGCGCACCAGGATGATGTTGCTCTTGGGGCCGTTCACGTCCCGGAGCACGCCCAGGATCTCGACTTCCATCGCTTCCGGCTGCGTGCCCTGGAAGACGGTGTAAGCCACGCCCTTCATGCCGGGACGCACCTGGTCCACGCTCATCAGTGGAGCATTCAGGGGAGCGGCGTTGGGCGATTCGGAGCTTGCTGAAGCCGTGGCCATGACGGCCAGCGAGAGAAGCAGCGCGCAGAGGAATCTCGGTTTCATACCACCTGATTACACTTCTTTCCGCTCACAACGGGGATGATTGTGCGGAAAGGAGGTCGAAAGTCTGGAATTGTGCATCTATACTAGCACACGGAGATTCTTCGGGATGGCCGCCATGTCATGCAATTCCAGCTTTTTCCGCCGCATCGGTACAAGGTCTTTCGTTGCAATCCTTACTGTCCTGCTGGCCGGGATGGTGGGCGCCGGAATTTTGGTGCTGCCGATGCTCGGGCAGTCCGGCCAGTCTTCCAGCCAGCAGCAACCGGCCGAGCCGCCGGCTGAAGCGGGCGGGCCGCAGAATGATGTCGGCCCCATGGCGATCCCCAAGAAGAAGGAAGAGCCGCCGGAGGAGAAGCCCAAGCCTCCCCGGAAGCCGGAAGGCATGCCGGAATACTCCCTGCGTGTGGACGCGACGCTGGTCAGCGTTCCGGTGCTGGTCACCACCAAGGAAGGCCAGTTCATCCCCGGGTTGAAGGCGGAGAATTTCCGCGTCCTCGAAGATGGCGTGCCACAGCAGGTCTCCGGCTTCAACCAGACCAAGGACGCGCCCATCACCGCGGTGCTGCTAACCGAGTTCGCCGCCACCAACTATTACTTCGTCATCGACGCGCTCAACGGGTCTTATACCTTCGCCAATTCGCTCAAGCCGGACGATTGGATTGCGGTGATGTATTACGACATGAAGCCGCACATTCTGGTGGACTTCACCCAGGACAAGCGGGAGGTCTTCGGCGCCCTGCGCCAACTCACCATCCCCACCTGGCAGGAGACCAATCTCTTTGACGCGCTCTACGAGACCATCGACCGTCTGGACCGGCTGGAGGGCCGCAAGTACCTCATCCTGATCTCCAGCGGGCGCGACACCTTCAGCAAGCTCAACCTTGACCACATCCTGAAGAGACTAAGGGAGACGCGCAACATCACCATCTTCGCCATCAGCACCGGGCAGTTTGTTCGCCAGCTTACCGATTGTCCGCGGACTGGCATTGACGTGATCAATCGCTGCTCCGACGTGCGCATGGATTACATCCAGGCCGACAACCAAATGAACACCTTCGCCCACATGACCGGCGGACAGGCGTACTTCCCGCGGTTCGAGGCTGCGTTCCCCGAGGTGTTCGGCGACATCGCCCATTCCATCCGCAACCAGTACATCCTGGCCTATCGCCCGAGCAACGCCAAGCAGGATGGCAGCTTTCGCAAGATCAAGGTCGAACTCACCGACGGCGAAGGCCACCCGCTGAAGATCCATGACCAGAAGGGCAAAGACGTGAAGTACGTGGTGGTGGCTCGCGATGGCTACAAGGCCAAGCAGGTAGTGGAGTAGCGGGTGCGGTTCTTGCTTGAATTCTCCGCCGCGGATTCACGCGGATCAACGCGGATGAAAACGAGATGCAAGGCCCGTAGGGCTGAAATAAATTAGCCCAGGGCGGAAGCCCTGGGTAGACGAAAAAAAGAGACCCGAGCCCCTTTTAGGGGCGGCACCACCGGAGACTCAGCAGGTGGTTCTGGACGCCGGTAGGCGCCAATGGCCGGCCCCGGCGGAGAGGTGTACACCGGCAACGCCGCTCCCAGGGAAATCCCTTCGCCGCGCGGACCTTTAAGGTCCATCGACCCTGGACTCTGTGCGGCGACCCACCAATAGGGAGGCAAGCCCACCGTCGAGCCGTCCGCCAATACGGTCGTTTTCAAGGTTTGTGGATAGGCAGCGGCTGCGGCCAGCAGCATCCACGCAGCGAGGAGCGGACCAGCCGAGAAGCGTTGTAGCGCCGGTCGCCTGAGGTCACACGGTCTCCAGGGGGTCCCCCACCGGCCGTTTCGATTCAGCCCAAGACCGAAGCGGGTAGTGGTACGGATTCCAGTATTTCCCCACTGAGCCGGGGAAACAGTCCTCAACTCCAAGCGGACTAGGCACTGACAGCCCTTCCTGTGCCGCAGCTGCGATCAGTTCTCGATACCGATCAATCGCGGCGCGGGTACCAGAATGTCGTGCCGGAGCGATGTATCCCAGGTACGACGTGCTGTTCACGTACTCGAGGACCTGCTGAGTTCGTGCAGAGAGGGAACGCCGCCGAGAGCGCACCGCAAGCTCGAGCAGTACTTCGACGAGCGCCCGGATTTTTGCGTTGTTTTGGTTCCAATACAGGCTGCCTATTGCTGCCACGTGATGCATATTGTCAGGGAAGCGAACCAGTGATGGGGCTGAGTCACTACTATGCCGGGCAAGCGCACGTTGAACGAGCGCCGGGGATTCAAGCATCGGGTCGGTACGCCACTCCCGGAGCATGTCCGCCAGGTCAAGGTTGCACGCTGGCCGGCTGTACCTTGGCTGCTTTCGCCAGACCTCACAAAACAGCGGAACGTCGTCGCCAGCAGCACTGTTGAAGGCACGCAAATCAATTGGCACGAAACCAGCTCCCTCAAGCACAGTTTCTATCAAAGTGGTGGCTACTCCCCACCAAGGGTCCGAATAAGGCGCAACTGTCACGAAGCAGCGAGGCCCGGCCCAGTGCTTAATGTGTGACAGTTCGGGCTCGGGATTCTGGCCGAGTGCATAACGAAGCTCGTTAGGTGCCTCGAGAATCTCGTCAGCGACGAGAACGCTGGACACATCATGCCATGTAGCCCCGGAGCCTGCCTCCAGGACCCACACAGGCCATTGATCAGGTGGGACGACTTGGCTGAGAGCCTCGCGAGGTATATCCCCGATCCGACTGGCAACTGAAAGCGCCTGAAGTCGGTGCCCGATCGACGGCGAGTGTGGCCCAATAATTCCTCGAATACGTCGAGCGACATCGGCCCAAAAGTCCTGCAGGTTAACATCCAGCGTTAATTCCGAGCGAGCACGAGCCAGGTCAGCTCGGACGAGCGACGGTTTAAGAATATTCAGAGCAAGTGAATTCACTGACCTACCCCGGTCGCCCTTACCGTCGCTTGCGACCCCTTTCACAAACAGTTTATTCGGCTGATCGATGATGAAGTCATCGAAGTCGATCCTCTTGGAGGCCAGGACCCATTTATCGTGCTTTAAGTCTGTAATGGACGCTAAGTCGCGAGGCAACTGGCACGAGAAGAAAGCCTCGTAGTCTCCAGTGGGCGAGCGGTAGTGGTGATTGAACTGCACGGTCAATAACCGCAGTTCGGTGAGCGCGCTGTCGTCCAGGCTGCTGACGTGGACAAATGGAAGTCGTGGGTCGCTCTCTCGGGTTACGGGATCAATTACCTCAATCAGACCATCCACGTTCAGAAGAATCTTGTAGCTGACTAGTGCCGCAGTTTTCTGAATTGTCGTTCCGATCGCTGTCGCTGTTATCCCCGTGAGATGTCTCGGGATCTCCAGAACAACGGTGGTGCCTACGGCGATCTGATCGTCTACCTTCACGCTAAAGTGACTGTCTCGGGCGGGAGCATAGACGTGCCAGCCGTGAGGGTCTCGGGCGAGCAGCGGCTCTCTTTTCGTGACCACGGTCAAGGTTGGAGAGATGGCGAAACAGCTAAGCACTCCGACGCCGAACTTCGAAACCGGATCGTGGGTTAACAAATGTCGCCGGAAGTCGGGACTCTGGTACCAGCTACGGCCGATTTTCGTGAAATAGTTGTCTAGAGTGTACCGATCCATGCCGATGCCGTTGTCCGTCCACTCGATTCGAGTCAAGTCAGCCAATGTCGCGATGTTTATAGAAATTCGACCCTCAAGCGTGGTGTCGTGTTGGCGCAGCAATTCCACACGTGTATCGATCGCGTCGACGCTGTTTTGGAGCAGTTCACGCACGAACGTTAGTTGCTTACTCCCATAAAGCTCTGTGCTCAACAGCCCGAGTGCGGCCGAACGGTCGAAGTCGAAGCGCAACAGAACGGGCTCAAACCCGGTGGGCTTAATGTCCCATCTGATCGCAGAGTCAAGTCGTGGATCGTATCGACCGCCCGTGGTGCGAAGAAAACCCACTGCTTCCCCAAACTGCGCATCAACCCAGGCTCTAAGATCCGCGAGCGCGGCATACACTGCGGGGTCGTCAGTCACGCCGGCGATCAGCACTTGCCTGATGCCGGAATACTCGCTGACCGCAATGGGAGCGAGAGCGCGATGCTTGCTCCACTCGATGCGGGAAATTGCATTTTGAGGAGCTACGATGGACCATAGAGCAAACGGTGTTCGATCCTCGGCGAGATCAAGAAGGTCAACGAGCCGTACGTAGGTCGCCACGGCCGCGACGTTAACATCCTGGCCAAGGATAGCCGTGTGAACCTGATATCGGTCAGGATCCCGTATCTCACGGAAATCCAGGACATGTCCTTCGGCGACGCGCGCTGCCATTTCGGCGAAAGACTGCCCCAGAGGCTTGAGTTCCTCGCGGAGACGATATCCAGAGCGCGAGGCGTGAGTGTCGCGCAGGTAGTCTTCCCAAATCTCCGAGTCCGATTTCCCAACCCTCAGCGCCTCCTCTCGGAAAAGTCGGAACTTGCGCTGTTCGTCGGGGATCAGCACTAGGTTCCGAGCCGGCCCAAGCCCAGAGACGGCTTCGCGTTCCCGATTGCCGACTGCCATTCCCCAGTCGTGGGAATACAGAGCGAAGGCCAGCAGGCTTAATTCGGCCGCATTAACCCTGTCGTAAAGATCTGGCCCAAGTACTTTGTCGGCGAGCTGGAAGAGTTGCTCAAGGTGACGTGTGGCATCGTGAGGGGTGTACTCGGGGAACACGTGGATAATGATTTTCGACTGCTCTGAAACGGTCTTCCGCAGGCGAGAAAAAGCCTCCAAGAGATCTTGACCGCTCGCAAGTTCGGCTGACACGCCGACCCATCGCTGATAGAGAAGGCTACTCTCAAGCATTTACGACTAACTCCGCAAGAAAAAGGCCCACCTTTCACGCTAACCGTGGGACTGATGCCCAGTTCCATCCTGAAAGCGGAGTTTACACGGTTCCGCGGGTGAGGGCGCTGACATTCGCGGTGCCGGTGTGCCGCCCCTAAAGGGGCTCGGGTCATTTTTTCCCGCCCACCCAGGGCTTCCGCCCTGGGCTAATTTATTTCGGCCCTACGGGCCTTAGCACCGCCACCGCGATAAGAAGCTTTTTCATGTAGTCCTCCCTGCGTCCGGCGAACTCACGGCCTGTGCTGTGGCAGGGGCAAGATCTGCAGCCAGGAGATCTTCTTGAAGTCCTTCACGTCGGCGGTGACCAGGATGTTCCCCTTTCCGGTGAGGGCGGCCGCGAAACAATCCGCATAGGGCAACCCATGTCCCGCTTTCAGTTGCGCTGCGGTCTCCGTGATCGGCTCGTCTGCGTTGATTACGCTCAAGGGTAAGAGCCGGACCTTGCCCATGAACTCCCGCGCTTCTGCAAAACCCCGCTTCTTGGCGATGTTGTAATGGACTTCGCCCCAGTTGACGACCGAGATCATCAGAGTCGTATTGGCATCGCGCGCCCGTTTAAACAATCCTTCCACGACGTCCGCTCCCGGTTGGTCCATCAGAAAACGGTAGAGCGCGTTGGCATCCAGGACGTGAACCTTCATGCCAACTCCCGGTCCGGATCACGTTCCAGCTCCGGTGGCATCCCTCGTTTCCGGAGACTCCCCCGCACGCTCTCGATGAAAGCATCGGTGACCGGCTGGATGAGCAGGCGTCCGTGTTCCTCGACAAAGGCGATCTTGGTGCCCTGCTTGATGTCGAAGCGCTCGCGAATGCCGGCTGGGATCACGATCTGTCCCTTGGCATTTACGGCCGTGTATTCCTTATCGGACATGGTATTACATTATATCAAAAGGCTGACACAAACAATAACGTAGTAATATTATATAATGATATTACGAGAACGGGGGGTGTGCTACCCGGGTTGATCGGAGCCCAAGCCGGCTAGTGCAGATGGAAGAGCTGGTCCAGCGCGAACATCAGGCCGACGCCCAGGAACACCAGCAGCGCCATCTTTACGCCCGGCTCTTTGTTGACTTCCGGGATCAGGTCGGAAGCGGCCACATAGATCGTGACCCCGGCGGAGAGCGAAAGCCCGACGCCCAGGTAGCGCTGCAGCGCCGACATCGCCAGCACCCCCGCGATGGTGGAGACGCCCAGCAGCGCTGAAGATCCCCAGGCGATGCCGCGGCTGCGTCCGCTGGCCAGCATCACCGAGGCCACCGTGAATCCCTCCGGGATTTTGTGCAGGAACACGGCCAAGAAGATCACCCATCCCAGCCACTCCGAGACCAGGAAGCCGGAGGCGATGGCGATGCCGTCGAAGAAAGTGTGCGCCACCAGGCCGAAGAGGACGGAGACGCCGGTGTGGGCGCGCACGAATTCGTCGGCGTGCGTCTCTTCGCCGAAGTGGAAGTGGGGCGTGACCGTGTGCTCGAAGAAGTGCACCAGCAGATATCCGGCGAGCACGAACAGCGGCCCGCGCGCGCCCGCCAGGTGAATGCCCTCGGGCACCATCTCCAGCAGCGCCGCGGCCAGCATGAACCCTGAGCCCAGGGCGACGAAATATTTCAGGTAGTGCCGCTTCCAGGTTCGGTGGACGATCAGCGCGCCGCCGAAGACGTCCGCCGCGGCGGCCGTCAGGCCCATCAACAGGCTGAGGAGAATGGGGTGCATGCAAGTACCAAGTCCCAAGTACCAAGAAGGCCCGCCGTGGCGAGCGTGAAGAATAGCAGATGAGTACCCAGTAGCCAGTACCAAGTACCAAGATCAGGCCCGCACTCGGTACTTGGTACTTGGTACTCGGTACTTACTATCCGCTGTGCCGCACGTGCACCACGTCGCCGTCCTTGACGATGTAGTCCTTGCCTTCCAGGCGCAGGGTGCCGCGGGCGCGGGCGTTGGCTTCCGAGCCGGCTTCGAGCAGGGCATCCCAGTGGATGACCTCGGCGCGGATGAAGTGCTTCTCCAGATCGGTGTGGATGGTGCCGGCGGCCTCGACGGCGCGTGTTCCACGTGGAACAGTCCAGGCGCGGCATTCGTCCTCGCCCACGGTGAGAAAGGAGATGAGTCCCATCAGCTCGTAGGTCTTGCGGATGAGCCGCACCAGGCCGCTCTCCTTCAGGTTGTAGCTGGAGAGGAACTCGGCGGCGGAGGCGTCGTCCATCTCGGCGAGTTCGGCTTCGACTTTGCCGCAAATGGCCGTCGCGCCGGCATTGGGCCGTGAGGCGATCTCTTGCAGGCCGAACTTTTCGACCGCGCGTTCGAGCGCGCTGCCGAGGTCGGCGCTCTCGCCCACGTTGAGGACGTAGAGAATCGGCTTCTGGCTGAGGAACATGAACCCGCGCAGGCGCTTGCGGTCTTCCGGAACCAGCTCCAGCTCGCGCAGCGGACGCTCGCGCTCCAGTTGCTCTTTGGATTTCACCATTAGCTCGTTCTCTTTCTCGAGCTCGGGCGAGCGCATTTTTTTCAGATCTTTGACCAGGCGTTCGAGGCGTTTCTCGATCTGCCCGAGGTCGTTGACCATCAGGTCGAACTCGACGTTGCGGGCGTCGCGCGCAGGATCGATGGCGCCCACGTGCGGCACGGCCGGATCTTCGAAGGCGCGCAGCACGTGCACCAGCGCGTCCACGTTGCGCAGCGCGGTGGCGTAGGCGGTGTCCTTGAGCGCTTCCTGCCCGATGGCGGCCACGTCCGCGTACTCGATAGACGCGTGGATGGTCTTGCGCGGGTTGTAGAGCGCCGCCAGCTTGTCGAGGCGCTCGTCGGGAACGCGAGCGACGCCGATGTGGGCCTCGCGTCCGCCGTGCGTTTCCACGTGCGCCTTGGTGAGGATCGTGAACAGCGATGTCTTGCCTACCTGCGGCAGGCCGATGATGCCGGATTTCATAATCGGGTGATCGGACGATCGGGTGATCGGGTCATTGAAAACCCACTGGCGCGATCAGCCGATGCATCGACCCTTCATGATAAACGCCGCGCGACCAGAAACAGCACAATCAGGCCGAGGATCAGGACGCCCGACTCCAGCCGCGTAGACCACGCGTGCAACTGGTTGAAGGCGATGCGGCGGGCGTCGGCGATGGGGACGAGATCGATCTCGCCCATGGCAGCGCGCAGAGCGGCCATCTTGGACGAGACCACGAATTGGGAGATGAGGGTCAGCGCCAGCATCACGTACACGAGCACGTGACGCGGTGCGAAGGCATGCGCGGCGCCGCGCGCGGAGTACGAGTGCAGCATCGACGTGACGAGAAAAACGATGGCGCAGACGATGCCCATCCAGTGCAGAATTCCGAGCGAGCGCGTGACCACCGCGCCCGCGAGATGGCGCGTCGGCAGAACTTTGAAGACGGTCGGCGCCACGGCGGCGGCGAAGAAGATGATGCCGCCGATCCAGACCACCAGGGCGAGCAGCGTGAAGAAGCGCAGTGCGGACATTCGCCTATCTTAATCGAATGGTCCGGGGACTACACCGGGACGGGCACGCTCTCCACGATCTCGCGCAGGACCTGCTCCGCCTGCTCCGACTTCTTGAGCATCGAGGAGTAGCGCGCGTTGACCACCACGCGGTGGGCGAAGACGGGCACCGCCAGCGACTTGAAATCTTCCGGCGCGGCGAAATCGCGGCCCTCCACGTAGGCCATGGCCTGCGCGGCGCGGTAGAGCATGAGCGAGCCGCGGGGCGAGACGCCCAGCGAAAGGAACTCGGAGTCGCGCGTCTTGCGCACGATCTCCAGGGTGTAGTCGAGCAGCGAGTCGTCCACCCGCACCTTGGCGACTTCTTCCTGGATGGCGACCACGTCGGCGGTGCTGAGCACCGGCAGCACCTCGTCGAGCCGCGCCGCGCCGGCTTCCGAGCGCAGGATTTCGCGTTCGCCATCGCCCGTGGGATATCCCATGCGCGCCCGCACCAGAAAGCGGTCCAATTGAGATTCCGGCAGCGGATAGGTGCCGTGGTGCTCGACCGGATTCTGCGTGGCGATCACCAGGAAGGGCTGCGGCAGGCGATGCGAGTGGCTGTCCACCGTCACCTGGCCCTCGTTCATGGCCTCGAGCAGCGCGGACTGCGTTTTGGGCGTGGTGCGGTTGATCTCGTCGGCGAGCAGGACGTTGGTAAACACCGGCCCGGGTTTGAACTCGAAACGCTGCTCGCTGGCCGAGTAGATGGAGATGCCCATCACGTCGCTGGGCAGCATGTCGCTGGTGAACTGGATGCGCTGGAAGGAGCAATCCAAGCCGCGGGCCAGCGCGTGCGCCAGCGTGGTCTTGCCCACGCCGGGAACGCCCTCAATCAGCAGATGACCGCGCGCAAACAGCGCCACCAGCGCCAGGCGCACGACTTCGTCCGTGCCGCGGATCACGCGGCGCAGCGCGCCTTCGAGCTGCATCGCGCGCTGCACGGGTTCCGAAGCTGCGCGAACGGACATGCTGTCTCGGATTGTACCAAGTACAAAGTGCCGAGTACCAAGTACCAAGTACCAAGTACTGACTACTGCTCCAAGAACTCCGGCGGACGGCCGGTCAGCCGCTCGATGCGTTTGCGGATGGGTGGATGGGTAGAAAACAGGCCGGCGAAGTTTATCCCCAACAGCGGCTGCACGATGAACAAGTGTGCCGTCGAGGGCGAAGCGACCATGGGGATCCGTTTGGAATAGGCATCCAGCTTCTCCAGCGCGCGCGCCAGCGCGTATGGATTGCCGGTAAAATGCGCGCCGGTGGCGTCGGCCTGATACTCGCGCGAGCGCGACACCGCGAGCTGGATGAGCATGGCCGCAAAAGGCGCGAGGATCAGCATGAACAACGCGCCGAGGCCGCCTCCGCCCCGATCTTCCCGGTCGCGCCCGCCCATGCCGCCGAACAGCGCGCCCCAGTAGGCCATGCGCGCCAGAATGGTGATGGCGCCGGCCAGGGTGGCGGCGATGGAGCTGATCAGGATGTCGCGGTTGCGCACGTGTCCCAGTTCATGCGCCAGCACGCCTTCCAGTTCCTCGTCGTCGAGCAGATTGAGGATGCCTTGGGTCACGGCGACCGAAGCGTGGCTCGGGTTGCGGCCGGTGGCGAAGGCGTTGGGCGAGTCCGTCGGGATCACGTAAATCTTAGGCATGGGCAGGCCCTGCTTCTGCGTGATGCGCTCCACCACTTCGTACACGCGCGGCAATTGTTCGCGTGTGACCGGCTGCGCGCGGTAGGTCATCAGCGCGATCTTGTCGGAGAAGAAATAGGAGACGAAGTTCATGACCGCGGCGAGACCCAAGGCCAGGATCATGCCGTTCTGGCCGCCGAGCCAGTCGCCCACCAGGATCATGAAGCCGGTCAGCAATCCCAGCAGCAATGCCGTTTTCAGTGCGTTACCCATAAAGGGACACCTTGTATATAGATGATGCGCCGGGCGCGCGGATGCGGGCCTACATTGGGCAATAATATACTTGGCTGACTTTGGAGTGTGCCCGATGCAATCATCGCAGAAAAAGGTCGTCAAGATCCTTGGGGATTCGTTTTAGGCGAAGTTTGCCCGTGCTGAGAAGATGGACCGCCTCACGATGTGCGTCTAATGCTTGTTCTTGGGTCTGGTATCTGCGCTCGTAGTACGGGTCAAAGGTTTTTGGCCGTCCAGATCGGTTGCACTTGAACACCTGCACGACGTACTCATCATGCTGATCTGGATCAAGAGAACGCGTGAGTTTCTGTATTGGCGCATCGCCGGTGGCCGCCAGAGATTCGGTCGTCGCCACCACGTGATACCGTGTCGGCCACCAGCTCGCAACTATGGTCCGGGCAACCATAGGAAGCCGAGGGTCGGGATGGTCCCAAATCCAACGAGCCATATAAATCTTCCCCGCAGCGCGGATATATACCTATGGTCCTTTGCGTTTCAGCTCATTATCTAAAACTAAGCGGGCGAACTCGTCATCCCAGATGCTCATGCGGTACATAGTCGCCCGTAGGCGCTTTAGTTTGGTTCCACTCGGATCATTCAGCCATTCGACTGCGTACCGATGAGTGACACTAGCGGCAAGGTCTGCGGCTTGGATCGGGGGGTTAGTTTTATCTTCTAGAGGGATGAAGCCAGCTAACAGCTTGGTGGTCTTCTTGTTTTTCTGTTTGTACCCTTTATAAAGGTCATGGAGACTAGGGAAGGTCTGGCAATCATCGTGGGCGAAAGTGATTACATGTCCTCGCCCGAGTTCCTTCATTCCTGCCGCGCACTGCATCCATACGGTTTGCACGGCCCAATGATAGGGATCTTTGGTGCGCACCTGAGAATACCGTGGGTCAGATTGAACCCGTTGATATAGCGGCACTGGGATAATGGCCCCTACACCCATCAATCGGCAGTCATGAATGATTTGATCCAAATCGGCCTGTATCCGATCTGCGGTTTCGCGGCCCAACGGCGGCGGGTACTTCGCCAAGCCGCGGTACTTGAAAAACTGACCCCGCAAGTGACGACAATCCGACGACTTGAAATACGCGATACTGTCTTGATCGAGCCGCTTACGCCAAGCAATCCGCAGAGCTTCCCAGCGGCCCTTGTCAC
>JBIOFT010000046.1:0-23209 GCA_044447375.1 Terriglobales bacterium
CCTGCAGGTACCGCGTGGCATAGGTGTGGCGGAATTTGTGAACGAACCATCGCTTGCAGAAGGGGCCGTCATCGCAGCGGTTGGTCTTGGTCGTGCCGTCCTTGAGGGCGTGGGTCGGCGGGTACGCCGATGGTGGCGAAAGCAGGTCATGGAAACGTAGACAGCAGATGGTTTATGTTCCACTTTGGAGGGTACCAGTAAACCAGCGGTCTCGGATCGATCCTGTACTTCTGCTTAATCCTCTTACGTCCCGTGAGCCCCCTCACATCCGGATGTGCCAACCGCGCGTACTTCGCTACTTCGCAAAAGAGATTTTGGCAATCGACCAGCTGCAGCGGTCTGCCCCATAATGAACGGAATCGGAGGCCCAACCGTTCGAATTGCCGTTCTTGGGTCTCTGCCATGACGCGTATGACGTCAGCCGGGGAGCACTCCCCGAGGGTCTCGAAGCACTTGTGGATGCCGTCCCTGGCACCCGGCCCGGGAACAACGAATTCCATTTCAGAAAAATCCGTCAGCGGACTGTAGTTAACGTCGGTGATGAACTGGTACGCCAGAAAGTCGCCAATCATCGGGTACGACCTCAAGATCTGGAATCCCTGGTCCATCGACTTACACCGTTGCAGTTGTCTTGGTACGCCGTCCCTCACCATGCGTTCGATCAGGCGCAGGTGGTCACGATGCTTTCTGGGATCGCCGCTTCGCCCGCCGGAGGGCATGATGTATGCGGCGGAATAAATGCACTGACCGGCCGCCATCGCGTTGCTCAGCACAGAGTCATAGCGGCCGAAATCGTATGTTGCGAACCGGACCTCGCCCAATGTGTGCTCCAGCAGCTCCCAGGTCTCAATCCGGTTGAAGATCTTGAAGAGCAGTACCCGGAAGAACAGTTCGTCAGGATTCTCCTGGCCCCCGGCATAAATAACCCGCTGAATCAGGTATTGGCTCACCCGATCGGAGGCACGATATGGAGACGTGAAACGGAACTGACGGAGGATCGGATCTGCGGTCCAGGGAGGCGGGGCACCGGCGAGACGGCGGAAGAAAATCTCCTGCCGCTCGGCCGCGAACCTCCAGTACGTGTCGAACACCTTGGTCGGGCGAATCCCACGAGGCAGATCAGGCGGGGCAACGCGAAGACATTGCTGGTTCATATCGACGTGAGGCGCTGGCACTTCGAGGATGGCGCCTGCTATACCCTACTGGGCCCGTCGGCATTGTCGCTATTTTTCCCTGCAAAACGTAGCTGAATTGGATCGAGCGTCGGTAGAACTGTACCAGGGCACAAAAATGGCACCGAGATCACACAAGCGTCCAGCGGCTTTTCCCTGCGCCAAGGTTGAATCGGCCTTGCGGGAATGGTGGAACCACTACACAAGCTCAAGTCTTACCCGGCGCCGCTCACCGAGAGAGTGCCGGCGGGCGGGCGGAACCGTCTTCGAGATTCAGCCGGAAATCTCATCCTTCCAAGCGGTATTGGCAATGCTGCCGCTTGAACCGCTACTCGGGTTCCGGATTCCGAAGACCACGAGACTCCGCGGGGAGTACAACGACCGCGAAGAATTTGTGCAGGACGCCACCTCGTGGCTCAAAGCCGAGTACGCAAAGCGCTCGGTGGCCAACCTAAAGCACAGGTAGCCCATGAGGAGAATGACGGACATGCCAGCGACGCAGCCGTTGGTTCATCTAGTGGAAGCAGATACCTGTCCGCAGGCGTGGTTGCAGGCGGTGGAATTTCTTCAGAGCAATCACGGCGCTGCGTACAACTTGGTACTTGCAGTGCGCTCTCCTTCGATTCTGACGACCGCCGATTTTGCCGTGTACGACATTGTGGATGGTTTTCTGCGGGAATACGACCGCGCACCGTTAACCACCGTCGCGAGCACCATCTTCCCGGCCAACTTTTACCTGCACGGTGGTGCCGAAGAGCTGTACAACACCTTCCCGCAGGTTTATGCCCATATTCCTAACTGGTCAGCTATCTATGCGATTCGCATGCTGCGGAAACCGGCGGACTGCAAGGGCGCAGGACACGCCCAAATCAACCCGCTCCAAATCATCGTCGAGAAAATAAAGAAACAGTCGGGCGACGGCCGCATGCGCGCCGTGTACGAAGCGAACTTGGTGGAGGAAGGCGATTTCCTCGAGCTGCCGATTTATGACGCGTTGTGCGATGCGCACCGAGCGCGATTTCAGCCTTGCTTGACCCATTTAAGCTTCAAGTTGCTGCCTGAAGAGCACGTCATGCTGACGGTGCTTTACCGGTACCACTACTACATCGAGAAGGCGCTCGGCAACCTCCTCGGCCTCGCTCAGCTGCTGTATTTTGTGGCTCGGGAAACGGGATTAGGGGTTGGACCGCTCGTTTGTCACTCGACGTATAGCGTATTGGACACCGAGGGCGGGTGGGGCACAGGCGATGCTAAACAGCTCATTGCGAAGTGCCGGCGGGCCCAGGGCGGCGGTCGAGGCGATTCCTGTCGGTGACGCCCGGGATCCAGCATCCCGCCGCCAGCGGGACTCTGTCTTCTGTTTCCGCACGTAGCGGGCCCGGATCTAGGCCGCATCCCCTGATCCAACCGCGTAGAAGCATGGCCTAAGAGTTTCGCAGAAACAGACATCAACTTCTGGACACGCGTCCAAAAGTTCGGTGGAGGTATTGGTCCGGGAAGAGGTTCGGTATGCCTCTCTCGGCATCTGAGCGGCAGAGCGGTGGGTTCTAGGCATGGCGGGAGACGCCTTCATTACCTAACGCGACCGTTGGGGCAACATTCGACAGCAGAAATTCCTCACTAATGGTGTCCGTTCCAAACCGCGTCCACCTTGGCGCGAACCTCTTGGCTCTGTGCCTTGGCGAGATAACGCATGGTGCTCTCAAGATTCTTGTGCCCGAGCAGTTTCTGAACGGTCTTCAAATCCACGCCTGACTGAAGCAGCCGCGTCGCGTAGGTGCTGCGGAATTTGTGCGGGTGAGCACCCCTGACGCCAGCCACTTTCGCAATCGTCACGCAGTCATCCCACATGTGCCGATACCGCTTTCCGCTCCGCGTGGCGAAGACATACTGGCTTTTTTGTGGGAGTGTCTTCAGGATCGCGAGTAGATCAGATGGCACTTCAATCGTCCGCTGTTCCCAATCCTTGGGCGTGAAGTCCGGTTTTGGAGAGACTGTGAGCGTCCCCGCCGCGTAATTAACATCGTCCCACATCAGGTTCTCAAGCTCTTGCTTTCGGAGTCCGCTCATCAATAGAGTCTTGAACACAGCCTTCTGGAACGGATTACACGCGGCGAAGAAGGCATCCAACTCCGCAGGGCTGTAGACTTCCGGCTCCAGTTCTACGTACTTGGCGTCCCTCACGGTGACCAATCCTTTGCCCGGTTCTAGTCCCTGAACGGCTCTCAGGTATTGATTCACCCTCAACATCTTGTTCCCAGCGGTTCGTACCGAGCGGCCCCGCTCAATCAACCATTGCTTGTACTTGAGCAGATCCAGACGGGTGATCCGGTCGATCAGATTCTTCCTGGCGAGATTGACAAATTCCTCCAGAGTCTGCTTCATCAGGGCGTAGGACTCGGGTCGCTGGCTGAGACGGTATTCTTCCAGGTAGCCGTGCAGGGTGTACGAAACCATCAACGGAATGGCTTCATTCTTTACGGGAACGCCCACGGCCATAGCCCTGAGCTTCGCCTCTTCAAAGTCGGCAGCGCGGAGAGCGACGGCGGGGTCTGGCCCGACTTTCGTCCAGATCTGCTTCTTGCCCTCGCGCCGATGCGTGTAGTAGTGGCCTTCGGGATGGTGTTCCTCGTGCCCGTTGACGTGGACCCAATCGGGCCGAATTTTCTTGTTCTTGCCAATGACGGGACGACAATACTTCCAGCGGTCGCCCACCTTGACGCTTTTCCAGACAGAAACGCTGCGGTTCGCCACTTTCTCTCCAGGGGGAGGATAGGTCAAAACGTTAAAACAGCGTTAGGGTACGAAGGTACGTACCCTTTCGGACCTGTATTTACGAGGGTCTGGGAAGGAAGTGGTGCCGGGAGGGGGAATCGAACCCCCAAGGGCCGAAGCCCGGCGGATTTTGAGTCCGCTGCGTCTGCCAGTTCCGCCATCCCGGCAACGGTAGGCAGCAACAGGTTATCACGCGTACGGCGCCGGTTGCTGGAGTAGTGTTGGGGGTATTTGTAGAGACGCAGCCAAGCTGCCAGCAAGTTGCGTCTCTACATTTCGGTTGGGAACGCAGACGTAGCAAAGCCAGGTCTCTACGTCATTGTCACTGCTTGTCCGAGGAGCCCGCGTCACCCTGCCCGCCGTGCTTGCCCATGTGTCCCTTGTGCTCAGCCTGCATCTGGTCAAACTTGGCCTTCTGCTCGTCGTTCAGCGCCCCGCGGATTTTCTCTGTCGACGCCTGGCGGATCTGCTGGAATTTCGCGTGTTGATCCTCCTGCGACATCGACGTATCCTGCTTCAGCGACACCATCTGGTTGTGCTCATCCTGCAGGATGGACTTAACCTTGGTCTGCTGATCGCCGCTCAGGTTGAGCGTCTTGGTCATGTGCTGCACGCGTTCGTCTACGCTGGGCATCCCGTGATGCGGACCTTGGCCTTCTCCCATGGCGCCGGCTGGGCCGCCCTGGGCCAGTGCCGGCAGGCTCAATGCCGCGAACGCAAAGGCTACGATCAGGAATCGAATTGCATTCTTCTTCATCGTCTCTTCTTCTCCTCACAAGACGACGCGCCCGGCAAACCCGCGGAGTGTCTTTGCCCGCAGTGCCCCCCGGATCTCGGACGCGTCGCTAAGGATTGGAACGCGCCCACCGGCAGCGAGTTGCGCGATGGCAGGTAAAGTTTTGTAAAGCCTCGCTTGACCCACGCCAACCCGCCCGATAGGCTGGCTACCTTTTCATTCACGCACGTCAGAGCACCAGGAGGTCCGAACCATGGGCGGGAAGAAACTCGACATCGCTACGCGGCTGGTCCACGCGGGTGAACGCCAAGTACCGGCGGCGGTTCCCGTCGCGACTCCCATCTATGCTTCCGTTACCTACACCTACGGTTCCATGGCGGAGGTGGACAAAGTCTTCGGCGGAGAGATGCCCGGCTACGTCTACAGCCGCTACGCCAACCCGACGGTCACCGCGCTGGAGAACGCGGTGCACGCGCTCGAAGGAGGCTTCGCCGCCAGCGCTTTCGGCTCCGGCATGGCGGCGCTGCATGCTGCCTTGCTCGCTTGCGACATCGCTCCCGGCGTCACCGTGCTCGCCTCCCAGGACCTCTATGGCGCCACCATCGGGCTTCTCAACACCGTTTTCACGTCCTTCGGCGTCAGCACCATCATGGTCGATTATTCCGACCTGGACGCACTCGAACAGAAAGCACGCCAAGCCAAGCCTCGCATTATGATCGCCGAGACGATCTCCAATCCGCTGCTGAAAGTCTGCGACCTGGCGCGGTGCGCCGAGATCGCGCATGCCGTTGGCGCCAGGCTGATCGTGGACAACACCTTCGCGACTCCGTATCTCTGCCGGCCGTTCGATCTTGGCGCCGACCTGGTGGTCCACAGCGCCACCAAGTACTTGGGCGGGCACGGCGACGTGATGGGCGGCATCGTCGTGGCGCGCGAGGAACCGCAGCACAACGCGCTGCGCAGCATCATGAAGCTGGCCGGCGGCATCATGAGCCCCTACGACGCCCATGAAATCCTGCGCGGCCTGAAGACGCTGGCGCTCCGTGTGGAGCGCCAGTGCGCGAATGCCCAAACCATCGCCACCAAGCTCTCGGCGGACCGCCGGGTCGCGCACGTCCACTATCCCGCGCTGGCCACCGGCGATGCCCGCCGCCAGCTCGAGCGGACGTTGCGCCCGCACTACGCCGGCGCCATGGTCGCCATCGAACTCGCCAATAACACCAAGGAGGGCGCCTTCCGCTTCATGGACGCGCTACGGCTGGTGGTGCGTTCCACCAGCCTGGGAGACGTCTTCAGCAGCGCGCTGCATCCCGCCACCGCCTCCCATCGCGACGTGGCCCCGGCCCGCCGCCGCGCTCTCGGCATCGCCGACGGCCTGGTGCGGCTCTCGATCGGCATCGAGCACGTGGACGACATCCTCGCCGACCTGAACCAGGCGCTGGAGGCGAGCGTAGCGTAGCGCCGGCGTCTCGCCGGCTTCCCTGGTGGCACACAGCCTGGTGGTGTAGCCTGACCACCATGTCCACGCTCAAGCGCATCTGCGTCTTCTGCGGCTCGAGCGTCGGTTCCCGTCCGGCGTACGCTGCGGCTGCCCGCGAACTCGGCCGCACGCTGGCGGAACGCGGCTTGGGCATCGTCTTCGGCGGAGGCAAAGTCGGGCTGATGGGAGTGCTTGCCGACGCCGCGCTCGCGGCCGGCGGCGAAGCCATCGGCGTCATCCCGGAAGCGCTGGTGGCGCGCGAGATCGGGCACAGCGGACTGACCAAGCTGCACGTTGTCCGCTCGATGCACCAGCGCAAGACGCTCATGGCCGATCTGGCCGACGCCTTCATCGCGCTGCCTGGCGGCTACGGAACCTTTGAAGAGTTTTTCGAGGCGGTCACCTGGACGCAACTCGGCATCCACAACAAGCCCTGCGGTCTGCTCAACGTGGACGGCTACTACGACGCGTTGCTGGCGCTGCTCGGCCGCGCCGTCGCTGACGGATTTGTCCGCGACGCGAACCGTTCGCTGGTGCTCGATGCGCCGGATGTGCCAACGCTGCTCCAGAAGCTGGAAGCCTTTCGCCCCGGCGCGGCCGAGCTCGGGATCGGCAAAACCGAGCGATAAACAAAAGGCGCAGGCAGCAACTTCGCTGCCTGCTACCTGCGCCTTGTGTCCCTGGAGCTGATTACGGCAGGTTTTCTACGCGTCCCGCCACCAGCACGGGATTGCCGCTGCCATCGCGCAGGAGCAGGCCCACTACCCGCAGCTCCATCGACGGTGTGACCGCGCTCAGGCCGCTCACGTTGATGAACTGGGTGAAGTTGGTGGTCAACACAGGCACCGGCGCGTTGAGCACGTATCCCCAGAAGCCGTTGTTCTGCAACTGGAACGTGCCCGTATTGAGGTTGATGGTTCCCGACACCGCCTGACCGTCAATGCCCTGGCGGTGCAGCACGACGCGCCGGGCATCCAGCGTCGGCGGAGTGGTGGTGTTGTCCACGGTCCCACCCGCAACTACCGCCTGTCCGACCACCATCTTTGAGTCATTAAAGAGGAGTTGGGTGATGGGCAAATTCAGGTGGTAGATGTCGAAGATGGTGGTGGTGCTGACCGCCACATTCGCCGTGTTGCCGATCGAGATACCCGAAACGACCGGGATTTGGTCGCGCACCAGCAGGGTCAGGCTGGTTGCGGCTCCGCTCGACGGGGTCGTATTCAGCACGATCCCTTCCAGGAACTCGCGGTCGGTGGTGTAGCTCTCCACCTCTTCCGCCAGGATGCTGCCGTCCTGCTGCGCTTGTCCTGAGATCTCCACCAACGCGCCGGTCGGCAGGTTGGTGATGCTCGACGCGACGCCTTCGAAATCGGTTTGCATGTTGACGTCAACGGTGAATTGCCGGCCGTTCACACGCTGCAGCACGAACGAGTTGGGAGCGCTCACCGACACTACCGTTCCCCGCAGCTCATCGATCTCCCAATCGGGATCGCTGGGCACCTGCAGCGCGCGGAAGGCGATCATAGGATTGACGCTGGTGATGTTGCCGGTCCCGTCGGTGACCAGCGAGTTACGCAGGTCAAAGTGCATGGTGACCCCGCCCAGGCCATTGGCCGCAACCGTCATGCCGGGGTTCAGGGCAATGTCTAGCGTGACCGTACTTCCACCCGCCGAGAAGGGCAGCGCTTGCGTGCTCACCGATGGCGGCGGGCCAAGGTTCAACACCGAAATCACCGGGTTTTTCACGACGATCTGCGCCACGGTGTACGTGCCCGGCGGCACGGACTGCAATCCCAGCAGCGTACGCAACCCGAGGAAGCGGGCAAAATCGACCGTGGTAGGCGTGCTCAGCACCGTCTGCGCGCCCGTCACCGTGCCGTTGCTGATGCCGGTGCCCAGCGTGATGCTGTCAATCGTGACCAGAAACGACAGTACCGATGGAATCGGCGAGTCCTGGCCGGTAACCACCACCATACTGTTCTGCTGTGGCGTTGGAGAAGTTGAGCTGCTGCCACAACCGCTGAGAGTGGCCAGCGCGATAAGAGCAATGAAGAATAGACCGAAAGCCAACCGCCGCATACAACCTCCCGAGATCGGAATTAGGGGGAGCAATGAACAGCCCAAAACAATCTGGCTGCTCATCTGGAACCTTCAATCGCTTGAACAGCGCTATCGGTGAAAAGTTGCGCCGCCAGCGGAGATGCCGCGCACAGAAATCTGGAGTGGACGATGTACCAGTGGCAGACGCGTGGTCGGCCTTTGGTAACCGCGCTCCCACATCTCCTGCCCAAACTGAGGCGTGAGGGCTTGACGCTGCGCCAGCAATAGTCAATAGTTGTGAGTTTCGTCTTCGCCGCTCAGCGCGGCTGTACGACATAGCTCAGGAGGAACCAGCCATGATCCGTGAGGATATTCTCCAAAAGTTTCCAGACCTCTTCGGGACCAAGCAGGTGAACGGCCGCGAAGTCAACGTCGAACAGACCATCACCACGCTCACCCGCGAGTTGGGTCCGGAGATCGCCGCCGCCCTGAACACACGCCGGGCACTCCTCGAGTCCCTCGCGCCGGTCCGCAAGAAATATGCCTGGCCGAAGTGGGACGAGGCGTTTGAGGATCCCGTGAGCGGGCAACCCTGGACATTTCGCCAGATCGTGCAGGGCATGATCGACAACTTTCTCGGCCGCGACAGCAAGTGGCGCTGGCGGCTCAATGACGAAGTCCCCATCCCCAAGGACGCCCACCCGCTGGACAATCCCGGCCTGGAGCTGACCGGACCGTGGCATCCGCTGGACATGGCCTTCAACGCTCTAAACAGCCCGGCGCCCGTGAATATGCCCGACTGGGAAGACGCTTCGCCGCCCCATTTTCAGCCCGATGGCACTCCCACAAATCATCCGATCGGGATCTTTGCCGCCCTGCAGAATGCCAAAGACATTCTCGAAGGCAAGTGGACCGACCGCGTCTATGAGGTGGTGAAGAAAGGACAGAAGCGCACGTACAAGATCAACAAGCCGCCATCGGGGTGGCCAACGCGATTCTGCCGTCCCCCCGGCAATCACGTGCGCTTTGATTACATAACCGTCGATGGTGAACCTGCGCCCGGACTGATTGCCATCGCTACTCTGTGGACCTTCACCAGTTATGACTCGCTCAAGCGCGCCGGCACCGGCGTGTACTTCTACATCCCGAAGATTCAGACGCCTCAGGAAGCCCTGATTCTGGAGAAGCTCCTGTCGCGCCTCGAAGGCATGATCGGCGTGCCGGCGGGCACCATCAAGATCAAGGTCCTCTATGAGGAGGGAAATGCAGGCCGGTCTTTGGCGGCGATTGCCTGGGTGTTGCGGCGGCGGCTGCTGGGGACGAACGTCGGCCGCTGGGACTACACCGGAAGCATCATCGAGATGTGGAAAGACGATCCCAAGGGCGTCTTTCCCGATCCACAGACGGTCGGCATGGCCGTTCCCACCATGATCGCTTATCAGCGCTACAACGCGCTCCTGATGCTGATGGCCGGCATGAAGAACGGCGAACTCAGCCAGGGCGCTCCCATTGGTGGAATGGCAGCGGTGATGATCTATCAAACGAGCGACCCTTATGGCCGCTCGCGGTACAACCCGCTGGCCCTGCGCGCGATGGCGGTCGACAAGGTGCGCGAGCGCCTGCTGGGCCTGATGTTTGTGCCCGAGGGTCCGCTACCCGCGGGGCAACAGCCTGCGCTCGACGACATCCTTGCCGGCCGGGTGAAAGGAAAACTCTACGATGCCTACCGGCAAAGCTGGGTCGCCAGCCCGGAGACGGCCTACGTGGCCGCCGGCAATGCGCCTTTGCGGGCCCAGGTGAGCGCGCTCCAGGGGATCCTGAATGCTCCGCTGGAAACGACGGACGTGAAAGGCAAACCGGTGCCCACGGTCGCCAGCGGCCTCAGCGACGCGGAGCGGCAATTGCTGCAAGCCCGCGGCCTCTTGAACACGCAAGGCAAGATCACGCCCTGGGTCATCACCAAGGACTCGCTGGACGCGCCGGAGAAGGTCTTCACGCAAAAACTGTGGGACGACATCTACAGCGTGCCCAAGGGCGACATCACCATCGAGCACATCCAGCACGCGTTCTACATGGCGGCGAACTACGGCTTCCAGATTCTCAACGGCAACTTCGCGGCGGCCATCGACGACTACGAACTCAAGCTGCGGTTCATGAATGATCTTGCTACCTACCGCATCAACGTGTCATGGCTGTGGGCCCTTGCCCATCACCAGGCCGCCATCACCAAAGACGGCTACCGGCAGCGGGCGGCGCTCACCGAGGATGGGGTCGTACTGGGCAAGAACGCCGAGCCGATCAAGGCCGGGACGCACTTCACCCAGCAACTGTTCGACAAGGTGTGGAACTACCACAACGAGTGGACCTCGGAGTTCTTCGCCGAACTGGACCGCCGCCACGACCCCGGCCGTTTCGACCGCTCCAAAGCACCGCTTATTATGGATCTGCTGAAACGGCAACTGCTTTCGCCCCACTACATACAGCACAGCGCCCGCGTGCTGTTCGTCGTGGGGCAGGCGAGCCCGCAGGAGCGCGCGCAGATCCTGGACGCGATCTTCGATTTCTCACGCGAGGAAGCCGCCAAGCGCGTTCAAAACGGAAAACTCAGCAAGGCCGCCTTGGCCGCGCATGACTATGTCTATGACATTTTCGAGGAAAAGCAGCGTCCGGCGCTGAGGACAGAAGAGAAAGCTTCCGTCAGAGGGTGAGTGTAGCCGTTGATTCTGTCATCCTGAGCGGAAGCGAGGACCCTATGATCAGAATTAAAGCGTAAATTTCTGTCATCCTGAGCGGAGCGGAGGCGAAGCCGGAGCGGAGTCGAAGGACCCCTATGATCAGAACAAAGCGTTATTACGTTTACGTTCTCTCTAGCCTCTCCGGCACGCTGTATATTGGGATCACCAACAATCTCGAAAAGCGGATGGTTGAGCACAAGGAATGTCTGATCCCTGGCTTCACAAAGCAATATTCTGTCCACCGTCTGGTCCATTTCGAGGGCTACGATGACGTCCATAGGGCAATCGCCCGTGAGAAGCAACTGAAGGGCTGGCGGCGCGAGAAGAAGATTGCGTTAATCGAGGAAAAGAATCCGAGCTGGAAGGACCTCGCGAAAGCATGGTATGAAAGTAGGGGTCCTTCGACTCGCGACCGCGATACGGCTGCGGTCGCTCGCTCAGGATGACAGCTCGTTAGGAGGAACCATGGGTCCAGGCATGATTTTGCTGATCATCGTTCTGGCCGCCGTCGTCGTGATCGGGCTGATGTACAACGGCCTGGTGCAGTTGCGAGTGCGCGCCGAATCGGCCTGGTCCGACATCGACGTGCAGCTCAAGCGGCGCCACGACCTGATCCCCAACCTGGTCGAGACCGTCAAGGGTTACGCTGCGCACGAAAAGGGCGTGTTCGAGAACGTTGCCAAGGCGCGCTCCATGGCCATGGGGGCCACCACCCCCGAGCAGGCCGGCGCCGCCGAAGGAATGCTCACGCAGGCGCTGCGCGGCTTGTTCGCCGTGGCGGAGAATTATCCCCAGCTCCAGGCTTCGCAGGAGTTCACCCAGCTCCAGGGCTCGCTCAACCAGATGGAAGACTCCATCCAGAACGCGCGCCGCTACTACAACGCCGTGGTGCGCGACCTGAACACCCGCATCCAGAGCTTTCCCACCAACATTCTCGCCGGGATGTTCGGCTTCCAGCAGAAGCAGTTCTTCCAGGTGGATTCGCCGGCCGACCGGGAAAACGTTGCCGTAAAGTTCTGACCCCTATGCTTCGCCTCGCCAGACCGGCGCTGTGGGCACGGCAGCTCGCGCTCGGCGTGGCCGTGGTTCTGGCGCTCGCCCTGCCGGCGGCTGCGCGTAGCTGGCGGATCGCGAATTTCGAGGCCGCGATCGACGTCCACCAGGACGGCTCCGCCTTCATCACCGAACGCATCACCGCGGCGTTTACCGGCCAGTACAACGGCATCTACCGCACCATCCCCATCGAGTACCCTGGGCCGCACGGCGCTAACTACACGCTGTTCGTGAACGTCATCGGCGTGAAGGAACCCGACAGCGGGCGCGCGCTCAAGTACGAATTGCATCGCCAGGGTGATTATCGTCAGATCAAGATCTACGTCCCCGGCGCGGTGGATACCGACAAGACGGTCGAGATCGACTACGAGGTGAAGAACGCCACCCGCTTCTTTGCCGACCACGACGAGTTCTACTGGAACGTGACCGGCAACGACTGGCCGGTGCCCATCGACCACGCTTCAGCGCTGGTGATGTTTCCGCCGGCGGCCGCTGGACAATTGCGCGCCCAGGGCTTCACCGGGATTTACGGCTCGCGCCAGCAGGAGGTCACCTCCGAGATCCGCGAAGCCGCCGCCACCTTCGAGACCACCAATCCTCTGCCCATGCGCGCCGGCCTGACCGCCGACGTCTTTATCCCCAAGGGCATCCTGCACGAGCCCGGCGAATTGACGCAGATCGCATGGTTCGTGCAGAGCAATCCCGTGCTGCTGCTGCCGGTGATCGTCTTCGCCGTAATGTTCGGGCTGTGGTACACGGTGGGCCGCGATCCCGACCCCGGCATCTCGGTGGCGCCCATGTACGAGCCCCCCAAAGACATGACTCCCGCCGAATGCGGCACGCTGGTGGACGATGCCGTCAAGCCGCGCGACATCACCTGCACGCTGGTGGACCTGGCGGTCAAGGGCTACATCAAGATCGAAGAAGTACAGGAGCAGCACTTGCTGTTCAGCGGCCGCGGCTACATCTTCCACCTGCTGAAGCCGCGCTCGGAGTGGAAGCAACTGGCTGCGCACGAGCAGGTCATGCTGCAGACCCTTTACGCCGACGGCGGCGAGAGCACCACGCTCTCCGCGCTCAAGAACCACTTCTACACGGCGATCCCGGCCATCAAGGACGATCTGATCTTCGAGCTCAAGCAGAAGGGCATGTACACGGTGGACCCCGACTCGGCGCACGCCTACCTGATCGGCACCGTGGTGGCCATCGTGGTCGTGCTGCTGCTGCTGAACCACTTCGCGAATTTTCCGCTGCTGCAGTCGGGCGCGTGGAGCGTAGCTGCAGTCATCATCTCCGGCGTCATCGTGTATCTGTTCGGGCGGCAGATGACGGCCAGAAGCTTGAAGGGCGCGCGCACCTACGTCCAAATCCTCGGTTTCGAGGAATTCATGAACCGTGTGGACAGGGACCGCCTCAAGCAGATGCCGCCCGATACCTTCGAGAAGTTTCTTCCCTATGCCATGGCGCTAGGCGTGGAGCACCGCTGGGCGCAAGCCTTTGCGGGCATCATCCAGAACCCTCCGAACTGGTACGCCGGCCCCACCCCGGTTGGCTACGCATTCAACGCCATCCTGTTCACCAACAGCCTGAGCTACATGTCCAGCCAGGCGCACGACGCGTTCGTCTCCGCCCCGCGGTCGAGCTCCACCGGCTCCGGCTGGAGCGGCGGCGGCTTTTCCAGCGGCGGAGGCTTCTCTGGCGGCGGCTTCGGCGGCGGGGGCGGCGGCGCGTTCTAGAGTCCCATTCCGGCCGGGAGGTTACCCCCGCCGGGGACCCGCACCAGCAGCGGGATTGATGCAGAGGATGCTCCTACTGTCCTGCCCGCGATTTTCGTGATATAAACCAAGCACTGGGTTTCCCGCTCTGAATGAGGACGGCGGCCAAATCGGTTCGGCCCCTTGGCGCAACAGGTGCGATGCCTGATGTGCGTACGGGACAACGCTTCCCGCTGCAGTTGCCGATCACCATCTCGGAAGAGCAGTCCCCACGCAAGCACCGGGCGACGACCACGAACGTCAGCGCGGCGGGCGTGTATGTCCGGGCCGAGAAGCCCTTGAAGGTGGGTTCTAAGATCACTTTCGATATCATGTTGCCGCGCCAGGTGCTGGGCACCGAGCACGACGTGAAGATACGCTGCGCCGGGCGCGTGGTGCGGGCCGAATCCAGCCGCCGGGTTCCCAGAACGAAACCAGCCGCGGCACGGGACAAGCTGCGCGGCATGGCGTGTGTGATCGACCAATATCGGTTCGTCCGTAACAGCACGGAGTAGCATGCTCAAGATCATTTTGGCGGATAACCAGGCGATTTTCCGGGCGGGAGCGGCCAAGGTGCTGGCCGTGGAAGACGAAGTGCGCGTCATGGCGCAGGCGCAGTCGGCCGAGCAGATGATGATGGCGCTGGAGAAGTTCCGCCCCCACGTGCTCATCTTCGCCGCCGCCCTGCAGGCGGACCTCAAGGAAATGGCTGCCCAGGCGGCGCGCAGCAAAACCCGCCTGGTGGTGATCGCCGAGAACGGTGAACAGCCGGCCCGCTATCTCAGCGCCGGCATGCACGGCATGGTGTACCGCAACATCGGCGGCCAGGCCCTGGTGGACTGCGTTCACAAAGTGGCCGGCGGCGAAAACTGGGTGCAGGACATGCGGGCTCCCAGCGAGATCGTCAACGAGAACGACTTCGTCGGCGCCCGCGTGCGCGACCGCCTTACCCCCAAGGAACTGCGCATCGTCGCCCTCATCGTCCAGGGCTTCAAGAACAAGGAGATCGCCAAGCAGCTCGGCACCACCGAACAGGTGATCAAGAACTATCTGCGCAACGTGTACGACAAGATCGGCGTGTCCGATCGCCTGGAACTGGCGCTGTTCACCGTGCACCACAGAATCCTAGCGGAAGCCGCCGCCGCCACCGCCGCCGCCCACGGCACTCCCGCGCCTCCGACTCCGTCCGAGGTCCGACCGAGCTAAAGGGGCTGTTGGCTCCTGGCTCTTAGCTTTTGGCTTTTACTTCCTGGTGCTGAGAGTTTTCCCTGCACAAATGGAGAGTTCATGCTGCGTTCCCGGCAGGAGGACGAGTGCGGGCAACGGCCAAGAGCCAAAAGCCTACTCCGGACGGGAGATACCGTTACCGCCCTTGAGAAGCTCGTTCACGATGGTAACCAGCTCTTCCGGGTTCACCGGTTTTTCCAGATACAGGTCGGCCAGAGGCTCCGTGTGGAAGGCCTCGGCAACATAGCCTGAAACCACGACCACCGGCATGGCGGAGTGCTTCTTGGCGGCCGCGACAACCCCACGGCCATCGCCATCGCCCAGACGCCAATCGGTCACCACAGCGTCGAAGGCGGTGTGCTCGATCTTGTTGATGGCGTCGCGCGCGGAGGTCGACGCCGTCGCCGTATGGCCGGCTTGCTCCAGGATCGCGCACTTGAGCGTGACGACGTGTGGCTCGTCGTCCACGCAGAGAATCCTCGCCATCTCGGGTCCTTGCCGCGCGAGAGTGAATTGGAGCGCGGCGCCGGCTGCCGCCCCGGGCAGCCGCGAAAAATACGCGCTAACGTTAATTCGCCCCCCTGCCCATGTCAATAAATGCGGTATAAAAAACCAGGCCCTGTAAGCGGGGTACAGGGCCTGCGCTGTAAGTGCAATCTGTTCAGTTGTTTACGCTGGTTTCTCTCCGATGCTCTTGGCCTGGGTGAACAGCAGCAGGTAGTCCGGCCCGCCGGCCTTGGAGTCCGTGCCCGACATATTGAACCCGCCGAAGGGATGCGCGCCCACCATGGCGCCTGTACACTTCCGATTGATGTACAGGTTGCCGACGTGGAACTCGTCCATGGCGCGCTTCTTCTTCTCCGATGAGCTGGTATAGACGGCGCCGGTGAGGCCGAATTCCGTGTCGTTGGCGATCTCGAGCGCGTGGTCGAAATTGCGCGCCTTGGTCACCGCCAACACCGGCCCGAAGATCTCTTCCTGCTCCAGCTTCGACTTCGCCGGGATGTCGGCGATGACCGTGGGCTCGATGAAGTAGCCGTCCTTGCCTGCGGCCCGCTTGCCGCCAGTGATGATCCGTCCGTCTTTCTTGCCCTGCTCGATGTAGCCGAGGATGGACTTCATGGATCCTTCGTTGATCACCGCAGCCATCCCCGGGTTCTCGGTGGGATCGCCCAGCGTGATCTTCTCCACCCGCGCCTTCAGCAGCCCGAGGAACTTGTCGTAAATCTTCTCATCGAGGATCAGGCGTGAGCACGCCGAGCATTTCTGCCCCTGGAAGCCGAAAGCCGAAGCCGCCACGCCTTCGACGGCCGACTCGATGTTGGCGTCGGCGTCCACGATGATGGCGTCTTTGCCGCCCATCTCCAGCACCGTGCGCTTGATCCATACCTGGCCCTGCTGCTGGGTGGCCGCCACCTGGTTGATCCGCAGACCAACTTCTTTCGAACCGGTGAAGGCGATATAGCGGGTCTTGGGATGGGACACCAGCGCGTCGCCGAAAGTCGCGCCCGCGCCCGGACAGAAGTTCACCACTCCTGGCGGCATGCCGGCTTCCTCCAGCAGCGAGAAGAAATACGCCGCGATCGCCGGTGAATCGCTCGAGGGCTTCAGGATGACGGTGTTGCCGGCGACGATCGACGCCATGGTCATTCCCGCCATAATGGCGCCGGGGAAGTTCCACGGCGGCACCACGACGCCCACGCCCAGCGGGATGTAGCGCAGGTAGTCGCGCTCGCCCGCGAGCTGGAGCGGAGGCTCAGCTTTATCCAGGCGCAGCGCCTCGCGCGCGTAGAACCCCAGGAAGTCGATGGTCTCGCCGGTGTCGGCGTCGGCCTCGGCATAGTTCTTGCTGACTTCGAAGATCATCCACGCCGAGAACTCGTGCTTGCGCTTGCGGATCAGCTCCGCAGTCCGCAGCAGCAGGCCCGCGCGCTCTTCCGCCGACGTCCGGCTCCAGGTCTCGAATGCCTTCAGCGCCGCCCGCATCGCCGGCTCGACCTCCGCCGTTCCTGCCTTCTGAAACAGGCCCACGAGCTGCGACGGGTTCGCCGGATTGATGGAGCGCAGCTTGTCCTTGGTCTTGACCCGCTGGCCGCCAATCACCAGGTCGTATTCGCGGCCCAGCTCGCTGCGCACCTTCTCGATGGCGGCGCGCATGGCTTTCTTGTTTTCGTCCTTGGTGAAATCCGTCGCGGGCTCGTTGCGGAACGGCCCAACAGCAATGCGGGGTTCGACGCGGGGTGCCTCCACTGTCGCCATGACAGCCTCCTATGAGAGCGGATCAATGCTCACAAACCATTGATTCTATCATCCGGCGATTGGAAAGCGCCGCCGGCAGCGACCGCGCCACGTAACGCCGGCCTCTGGCCGGCGGCGCTACTTCCAGTGAGGCCGAACCCTGCGATGCACCCCTATCTCGTCTCCACCGGCCTTCGCACCCGCGACACCCCCGCGGTGCGCTCCTGCTTCTCCCAGGAAAACGGACGCCCATCGATCGCGCGCTTCAGCGTCTTGAACAGCACCACCGAGAACAATTGCCGATAGGCAAAGCGCTGCAGCCATACGTGGGCCAGCAGCCACACATCTTCGCCCTGGCCGGTTTCGCGCCGCTCCAGCGAGAACGCGATCACCGAGGCGATGAAGTCGATCACCAGGAAAGCCGCGAAGAACACCACCAGCTTGATGAAGGTGGCGGGGTCGGCGGCGTCGGGATGGAAATAGCGGTTCACCGCGTAGCTGAGCGCGCCGAGGATGAACATTATGTCGATGAAGGGTGAGACCAGCGGCAGCAGGATCTGGAAGATCGCGATGTTGGGCAGCGCCACCCACCCCAGTGCGCCCTTGCGCGCGAACGCCCGCCGGTGCTTCCACACCGCCTGCAGGATGCCGAACGACCAGCGGAAACGCTGCCGCATCAGGCCGCTCGGCCGCGTCGGGGCTTCCGTCCAGGCCAGGGCACGATCTTCGTAGTACACGCGCCCGCCACGCTCGAGGAGCGACATGGTGAGGTCGGCGTCTTCGGCCACCGTATCGAGATGGAAGCCGCCGGCCTCGCGGACCGCCTGCGTACGCCACGCGCCGATCGCGCCCGGCACCACGGAAACGGCGCCGAAGACGTCCAGCGCGCGCCGCTCGAAATTCTGGCTGGTGATGTACTCCAGCGCCTGCCAGCGCGTCCACAAGTTGACGCGATTGCCTACCTTGGTGTTGCCGGCGACGGCGGCCACCTCGGGGTCGGCGAAGTAATCGACGAGTTTTGAGATCGCGTCCGGCGCGATGATGGTATCGGCATCAATACCGATAAAGATCTCCTCTTCCACTCGCGCCAGCCCGAAGTTCAAGGCCTCGGCCTTCCCGGAATTTTCTTTGGTGAGCACCACCACCAGGCCGCGGTCACGCTCCCGCTGGAAGGCTTCGCAGACGGCCTCGTAAGTGTTGTCCTTCGAGCCATCATCCACGACGATGACCCGCAGCGCCGGATAGTCCGATCCCAGCACCGCGTGCACCGTGTTGACGATAACCTTCTCTTCGTTGAACGCGGGGATCAGCACCGCCACCGGCGGCCGGTACAGGTTGGATGGCTGCTGGCCCGGCTTTCCCGCCCGCAGGCGGTCGTAGATGGCGAGCGCGCCCACGGAAACCAGGCGCAGGGTCATCAGCCCGTCACCCAGGAAGAAAATGACGGCGATAGCGGCGTACAACAGGCCGATCAGCCAGAAGACGAAGCTGTCCACGCGCGCTGCCCAGCGCTCGTCAGCCGAGATCGGCGGCATCACGTCGGCAATCTGCTTGCCCATCAGTTCCGACACGGGCACGATGCTGTAGCCCCGCGTCCGCAGCCCGTCTATGATCATGGGCAGGGCTTTGACGGTCTGGGTGCGGTCGCCGCCGCCATCGTGCAGCAGAATGATGTTGCCGCAATGGAGCCAGTCGGCGGGCGCGCAGGGTGGCAGGTGCGCCAGCACGTCGTCGGTGATCTGCTGTGCCGTGCGGTGGGGATTGTCCTTCCAGTCGCTGGGATCGATCTTGTCCCCGACCGTGATGTAGCCCATGTCCTGCACGATCTCCAGCGGCCGCACCTGGTCGGCGGTGTCGGGCTCCTGGTCGATCGAATACGGCGGCCGGAACAGCACCGGCTTCACCCCCAGCTTGGCGGCGAACAGCCGCTCCGTCATGTTCAGTTCGAATTTCATGTACTGCTTGGAAATGTTGCTGATGTCGGGGTGGTAGAAGGTGTGATTGCCGATCTCGTGCCCTTCGCGGTAGACGCGCCGGGTGATACCCGGCTCCTTCTGTGCCTGGGCGCCGATGAGGAAGAACGTCGCCTTGACCCCTTTCGCCTTCAGCACATCCAGGACCTTCGGGGTAAAGGTTGAATCGGGGCCGTCGTCGAAGGTGATGGCGACCGACTTCGGTTGGGCGCCGTACTGGGCTACCTGATAGGGCAGCGGCAGAGTGTCAAAGCCCTCGTCGGTGATCTGTCCGGTGGCATCGACCGTCAGCCCCCGCTCGCCATTCTTGGGACGCTGTTCGATGTAGATGATCTCCCCGCTGCCTTCCATATCCACGTCGTAGCCAGGCAGTATGGGCTTGAGCTTGTCGGGAGCGCTGGCTTCGGCTGGAACGTCAAACACCGCCCACAAGGACCGGTCTTCCGAACCCAGGCGCCAGAGCGCGAAGGTATTGATCCCCAGCTTCTGCGCCGCGCGCATCTGGTTGAGCGCGGTCGCACCGTCCAGCCACCATACGTCATGGCGTTGCTTCTTTTCGTCGCTGTAGGCGAAGTGCGGGTTCATGCTGTCGCCGTCGAACTCGATCTCCGCCTCGGAATCGTGCGCCGTCAGCCAGGCGTCCTGCACCGAGATGCTGCCGCCGCTCTTGCCCACCCAGTCGTACCCGTAGGCGCCGATACCGCACATCAGCTTCTCCTTGGGCACGAGCTTGAGGACATTTTCCAGGTTGTCAACGAACCAGTCCTGGCTGGCGATAGGACCGGCACGGCTCCCGCCCGAGTGCTGGTCGTAGTCCATCAGGATCAGGCCGTCGGAGTGGACCGCCAGGTACTTGTAGTCGAAGTCGTCATCGCCCGCGGGGACGTTGACGTAGAGCTTCAATCCCCGCGCGTGCAGGTCAGCCTCCAGCTCGGTCGCCAGTGCACGAAATCCCGGCTGAGAGGATCCGGGAAAACCCTCGAGATCCAGGCTCACCCCGCGGTATTTGTCGGTCGCCAGGAAGAGCAGGAGCTGCTGGCGGAAGTTGGCGCGCGCCGCCGGATTCATCAGGAACCCGCTGATGTCGAGCCACTCGTTGCTGATGGGCTGGAAGTTGTTCACCAGGGGAAAAACTTCCGTCTCCGCCTTCGCCTCTTTGAGGAAGGGCATCACCTTGTCATCGACCGGCTGCACTTTCCCGTCCTGCACCACGTCGAAAAAGGTGTTCAGCAGGCTGACGCCTTGCAGGCGGCCGTCGGCGCTCATGAGGTGCAGCCACTCCGGGAAGAGCAAGTCGATCTGCGGATAATAAGCTTTCAACGCCGAGAAGCTGCCTGCGTCCCAGGTGACGTAGAACGCCCCGCGGATGCCTTCTTCCGAATTCAGCACGACCTGCGAGGGCGGCGTCTTGCTCCCGCGGTGGGTGTTGGCGTGCTTCGGAGGATGTTTCCGCTCTTTCTCCTTGATGGCGCGGTACGGACGTTTCTGATCGGGGAGCAACAGGCTGGGAAGCGGCTGGCTGTGCATCAGGGTGAGAACGAATACAATGATGGACAGCGACACCAGCGCCGCCAGCACGTCGAAAACGATGCGCAGGCGCTTCCAGCGCTTGCGCTGCGGGTCATGAAATACGGCTTTGGCCATGGGCAGGAGGTCGGCTAATCGTAAGGCGGGGTTCGAGCCACGTCAAACTGGAGATTGTCAGGCTCTTTCCGGCTCTGTCCCGGTTAGATGCAAGTTGGCAGCCGCGGGTTTTTCGGGGCCGTCAGGCAGCAGCGACATCAGGGGCCGGGGCCGCTCTCAACCAGCTATAATGCACCATCGGCGGGCATCTCCTGCTGACCGCCCCGCCGCTACTAAGCGTGACTACTGGATCGATGGCCCCCAGGCTCGTTGGCATCGCCGGCCCTTTGAAGGACTCGACGTTCCCGCTCGACCAGCAACGGTTCTCCATCGGCCGCGATCCCTCCAACCAGCTCTCCATTGCCGACAACACGATCTCCCGCCGGCATTGCGTGCTGGAAAAAACCGCGGATGGCTTCGTTGTGCGCGACCTTGGCAGCCGCGCCGGGACCGTAGTCAATGGCGCCGTCACGAGCAACGTGCTGTTGCAGCACGGTGACCGGATCGCTATGGGTGATTCCGCCTTCCTGTATCTGGCCGAAGCCGGCCAGCCTCCGCCCCCAATGGTAGAGCTCTACGATCAGGCGCTCGCCGACGAGTCCACCGTGCAACTCCCACCCCAGGAGGCCCGGGCCGGCGATCCCGAGAAAGTGCTCGAGATTCCCGCTTCGGACCACCTTGCCCACGAGTTGGGCACCCTGCTGCACATCGCCACTCGCATTGGCTCGGTTCCCGACGTGGAATCGCTGCAGTGGCAGTTGCTCGGTCCCATCTTCGACCTGGTGCCCGCCGATCGTGGCGCCATCCTGATCTTCGGCAGCACTCCGGAAGAGATCTCCTCGGTCGCTGCCTGGGACCGGGTGTCCGGGCCGGCGCGCGCGGTGAACGTCAGCCGCACCGTCGTGCGCAAAGTGGTGGAGGAGCGGGCTGGGCTGCTGGCGAGCACGGTCGGCGCCAGCGCGGGATTCAAGCCTTCCGCTTCCCTTTTCAATGCGCAGGTGCGATCGTTGCTGTGTGTGCCTCTGGTCCTCGCCGGCCAGACCGCCGGGGTTATCTACCTGGATAGCACCCGCTTCCAGGAACGCTTCACGGAGCATCATCTCAAGCTGCTGACCGCCGTCGGCGGCATCGCCGCCCTGGCGCTGGAGAATGCCCGCCGTTGGGAGTCGTTGCGCAAGGAGAACCGGCGCCTGCGGACCGAGGCTGGCATCGAGCATGACATGGTGGGCGAGAGCCCGGCCATGGCCGCTGTCTTCCAGAAGATCGCGCGCCTCGCGCCCTCCGAAGCCAGTATCCTGATCTGCGGTGAAAGCGGCACCGGCAAAGAACTGGCGGCGCGCGCCCTCCACCGCAACAGCCCACGTGCCGACAAGCCCTTCATTGCCATCAATTGCGCCGCCATCACCGAAACCCTGCTGGAGAGCGAACTCTTCGGCCATGAAAAGGGCGCATTCACGGGCGCGGTCGGCGCCAAACCCGGACAGTTCGAGGTCGCCGAAGGCGGCACCGTCTTCCTCGATGAGATCGGCGAAGTGGCGCCCGTGCTGCAGGCCAAGCTGCTGCGGGTTCTCCAGGAGCGCGAGTTCTACCGCGTGGGCGGTACCAAGCCGATCCGCGTCGATATCCGCGTGGTCGCCGCCACCAACAAGGACCTGGCCGCGGAGGTTGCCGCCGGCCGCTACCGCCAGGATCTCTATTACCGGTTGAACGTGGTCTCGTTCATCATGCCTTCGCTGCGCGACCGCAAGCCGGACATCCCGCTGCTGGCGCAACACTTCGTGGATCGCTTCAGCAGGAAGTGCAAGCGGGCGGTGAAAGGCGTCTCGCCCGAAGCCCTGGCCTCGATGGCCAACTATTCCTGGCCGGGCAACGTTCGCGAGTTGGAGAACGCCATCGAGCGAGCGGTCATCCTTGGCACCGACGAGTGGATCCTCCCCGAAGACCTTCCCGAAACCGTGCTGGAGCCCCAGACCTCCGGCGGCGCCCCTGCCGGCTACCACGACGCGGTCCTCGCCGTGAAAAAGGAACTGATCACCAAGGCGGTTGAACAGGCCGGCGGCAATTACACCGAAGCCGCCAAGCTCCTCGGCCTCCACCCTAACTACCTGCACCGGCTCATGCGCAACCTCGACTTGAAGGCCCGCGATACCGACTGAAGCCCAGCGGTCTATCCGAACGGATAGTAGCGCCTATCCGAACGGATAGTGATTGCCGCCAGATCGTGGCACCGCGCTTTCGGCCAACCGCTCGGTCCACGTCAGAACTATCTGACGATCAACCAGTTAGCCTTACCTCGCCGGCCGGACACGGCGCTCCCTCGCCCCGGCACCGCGATTGCTATATCTCAGGTCAAGAGATTCGAAACCGCCTTGAGAGGAGACTTACGATGAACTGCATAAAGAG
>JBIOFT010000047.1:0-23009 GCA_044447375.1 Terriglobales bacterium
AGCCAGGTGGTGCTGCTGGCGACTCCGGTCGGCGGCATTCTCGATCTTATCGAGCGCATCGGTCCTTCGCTTGCCGAAGGCATCCTGCTCACCGATGTCGGCAGCACCAAGGGCGAGATCGCCGCGCGCGCACAGGCGGTATTCGGAGCGGGTGCGGCCACACGATTTTTGCCCGGCCATCCCATGGCGGGCAAGGAGCGCAGCGGCATCGAGCAGGCGGATGGCGATCTCTTCAACAACGCGGTCTGGCTGGTCACGCCTTTGCCTAGCCAGGACGTCGAAGCCGGTTTGAGCGGCGAATTCCTCGGGCTGGTGCGCGGCTTTGGCGCGCGCATCGTCCTGCTGGATCCTGCCCGGCACGACCGGTTGTGCGCCTGGATCAGCCATCTGCCGCAGATGCTCTCGACGGCGCTGGCGGCGACCGTCATTGACGAACTGGGCGACGATGCCGAACTGCTCGCCATCGGCGGACGAGCCCTGCGCGAAACGACTCGCATCGCCTCCAGTCCTTACTCCATGTGGCGCGACATCGCGCTGACCAACACCCGGAACATCGAGGAGGCGTTGGCGCGGCTGGAGCAGCGGCTGGCGCACATCCGCGAGAACCTGCGCACGCCGGAGCTGAAGGCGGAGTTCGAGCGCGGAAACCGGTTTCGCCAGAAAACCTAATGAGAACCGCCGAGGACGCAGAGGACGCCGAGGGTTCTTGGATTGGCCGGCCGTCAGTATCCTCGGCGTACTCGGCGTCTCGGCGGTAGAATACAATGCCGTTTGCCGTTAGCCATGCGAGGCGGAAATCATGAATAAGGTCGTAGCCAATGCGGAGGAAGCCATCCGCGACGTGCAGGATGGCGCCGTAATCATGTTCGGCGGCTTCGGGCTGAGCGGCATTCCCGAGAACCTGATCGCCGCCATCGCGCGCAAAGGTGTGAAGAACCTGACCACCATCTCCAACAACGTCGGCGTGGACGACTTCGGCCTCGGCGTGCTGATCCGCAACGGGCAGGTGCGCAAGCACATTGGCAGCTACGTCGGCGAAAACAAGGCCTTCGAGCAGATGGTGATTGCCGGCACCATGGATCTGGAACTGAACCCGCAAGGGACGCTGGCCGAACGCATCCGCGCTGGCGGCGCCGGCATTCCCGCGTTCTACACCCCGACCGGCTACGGCACGCCGATCGCCGAAGGCAAAGAAACGCGCGAGTTCGATGGCCGTTGGTACGTGATGGAGCGCGCGCTCAAGGCCGACTTCGCCTTCATCAAGGCATGGAAGAGCGACAAGTGGGGCAACCTGGTGTTCCGCAAAACCGCGCGCAACTTCAATCCCATGATGGCCACGGCCGCGACGGTCACCATTGCTGAAGTCGAGCACCTGGTCAACGTGGGCGACGTTCCGCCCGACTTGGTGCACGTACCCAGCGTGTACGTGAAGCGCGTCTTCCAGGGCACGAACTACGAGAAGCGCATCGAGAAACGAACGGTGAGGCAGGCAACTGCCTGAGCGAGCGATGCCGGCGCCCGACAGCACCGTCGAAGAGGTCCGAGCCAGCGTGCTGCGATACCTGCGGATGTACGAGGAAGGTCAGCTCACGCTGCGCGATTTGGCGGCGGAGCTGGCGGTCATGTCTGGCGCGTATGAGCATGCGATGGGCGGCATTCCCGATCCGTACGGGGCGCTGCTGGAGAGCGCAGCCCGGTTCGAGCGGCGCGACGGTGCGTTTGAAGAGCTGGAGCTGGCGGTGACCGAGTTTCGCCGGGCCGAAGCGAAATGGGAATAAAACGGCACGACTAAAACAGTTTTGTGGTAGCTGTTCCTCAAGGTACTGTCATGCTGAGCGAGTGCGGGCCGGTTTTGCCCGCACGAGTCGAAGCACCCCTACTCCGCGCGATAGTATTCCAATAGGGGTCCCTCGACTCGCGCTCGGTTCGCAAGCTCGCCTCGCGCTTCGCTCGGGATGACAATTTTGTATAGGCTGTCGGCACGACTGAAGCCGTGCCCCTGACACGTGATCTCGCACGAAGCCAAAGACAAAAGTCGAAAAACAAGAAACTAAAGAAACGAGAGACCTCCATGGCTACAACACCTGCGAAAGTCGGAAAAGACCTGATGCGGGAGCGCATCGCGCGGCGCATCGCGCAAGAACTGCGTGACGGCTACTACGTCAACCTGGGCATCGGCATGCCCACGCTGGTCGCCAACTACGTCCCCAAGGGCATGGACGTGGTGCTGCAGAGCGAAAACGGCATGCTGGGCATCGGGCCGTACCCGGTTGCCGGCGAAGAAGACCCGGACCTGATCAACGCCGGCAAGGAGACCATCACCGAGATTGCGGGCACAGCGTACTTTTCGAGCGCCGATTCCTTCGCCATGATTCGCGGCGGGCACGTCGATCTGAGCGTGCTCGGGGCCATGGAGGTGGACGAGCTCGGCAACCTGGCGAACTGGATGATCCCCGGCCAGGTGGTGAAGGGCATGGGCGGCGCCATGGACCTGGTGGCGGGGGCGCGCCGCGTCATCATTGCCATGGAACACACGGCAAAGGGCCAGCCCAAGATCCTGAAGAAATGCCGGCTGCCGCTCACCGGCCTGAAGGTGGTAAACACCATCGCCACCGAGATGGCCTACATCAACGTGACCCCGGCCGGCCTGGTGCTGGAGGAAGTCGCGCCCGGGTTCACCGCCGATGACGTGCAGGCCGCGACCGAGCCCACGCTGATCATCAGCCCGAATCTGAAGGCGATGGCATTCTAGACGCGGTGCGGGCCCGCCAGCACCCGCGCCGGCAGCGTCACAATGGCCCAGACGAGCTTGAGCGCTCCGTCGACAGCAATCCCTACGATCCGGAAAGGGAGGAGCAGCAGCCACACAATCGGGTAGAGGACCAGCGCCAGCAGCGCCAACGGCCAGCAGACCACGAACAGGATCACCCAGAGAAGGAATGTAAGCATAAAGCCCTCCCGCTGATAGTTGATACGAAGAAACCAGCGGTGAAGTTCTACACCGTCACCGCTGTTTCCGCCAGCCGCTTGAGCGACTCGGCATAGGGCGCGCGCGCGATGCCGCGCTCGGTGATGATGGCGGTGATGTAGCTCGCCGGCGTGACGTCGAAGGCGGGGTTCTCGACCTTCACCCCTTCGGGAGCGATGCGGGTTGCGCCGATGTGCGTCACCTCGCGAGCCGAGCGCTGCTCGATGGGGATGTGCTCGCCGTCGGGACACTCCATGTCCACGCTCGACCAGGGTGCGGCCACGTAGAGCGGGATACCGTGCTCCTTGGCCAGCACCGCCACCGTGTAGGTGCCGATCTTGTTGGCGACGTCACCGTTGGCGGCCACCCGGTCGGCGCCCACCACCGCCGCCTGGATCTTGCCCTGGCGCATCATCGCACCCGCCATGTTGTCGGAGATCACCGTGGTGGGAATGCCGTCCTTCATCAGCTCCCAGGCGGTGAGCCGCGAGCCCTGCAGGAACGGCCGCGTCTCGTCGGCATAGACCGTGAGCTTTTTCCCCGATTCGACCGCGGCGCGGATTACGCCCAGCGCGGTGCCGTAACCGCCGGCGGTGGCCAGCGCGCCGGCATTACAGTGCGTCAGGATCGCACCCGAGGAGGGCAGCAGCGCGGCGCCATGCTTCGACAGGGCTTCATTCGCCGCCAGGTCTTCGACATAGATGCGCTGCGCCTCGGCGATCAGCTCCTGGCGGATCTTCCCGACCGGCAGCTCCGCGCACTGCTCGAACTTCTCGCGCATGCGGCGGATGGCCCAGAAAAGGTTTACGGCGGTGGGGCGCGTCTCCGCCATCTCGTCGCAGATGTGTTCGAACTCGCGGCGCAGTTCCGCGACGTGGCCGGCGTCGCCGTCCCGCGTGCCCAGGGCGATGCCCATGGCAGCCGCAATGCCGATGGCGGGCGCGCCGCGGACGATCATCTTCTTGATGGCGTCCGCAACCTCCTCCCAGCCCTGGCAGGTGACATACACCTCCTCGGTGGGAAGCTTGGTCTGGTCCAGCAGACGAATGCCGGCGTCGGTCCATTGGATGGTCTTGATCATGAGTCCCTTCGCTCCGCTCAGGGCAGGCTAAAGGCGGTCGTTGGTCGTTGGTCGTCGGAGATTATAAAGCGCCGGGACCCTGCTGGAGCCGCCGCAAGTGCTCGGCGCGGATTTCGCCGGCTTTGAAGATGGCGGCGAAGGGCGCCGGATGGGCGACGCGTTCGACGTTGGAGCGGCCGCCGGCTTCCTCGCGTTCCACCAGGCACAACACGCCGACGACCTTCATGCCGGCGGCGCGCGTGGCCTCGATGGCGCCGATAGTCGAGGCGCCGGTGGTGCAGACGTCGTCCACGATCACCACCGACGATCCCGGCTCGCAGAAGCCCTCGATGCGCTGGGCGGTGCCGTGTTCCTTGTCCACTTTGCGCACCAGAAAGCCGTTGATGCGCCAGGCCGGCAGGTCCGGTTGCACCGGGCTGGAGCGCACCTGCATCTGCTGCGCGCTGAGCAGGGCGGCAGCCACCACGATGGGATCGGCGCCCAGGGTCATGCCTCCGATGGCCTGCGGATTCCAGCCGTAGGCCCGGATCGCGTCCAGCACCACGCGTCCGCTCAGGCGCGCGCCTTCGGCATCGAGTGTGGTGGTGCGGCAATCGACGTAGTAGTCGCTGGTCGCGCCGGAGGACAGCTTGAACTGCCCCAGGCGGAAGGATTTTTCCGCGAGAATTTCGAGCAGGCGCTGGCGGGCGTTGGTCATCGCTTAAATGGTTTATACCACAGGCCGGCTGGTACTGAGTACCAAGTACCGAGTACCGAGTACCGAGTACCGAGTACTTCTCCTCTCACTGCTGCAGCATCCGCTCCATGTGCCGGAAATGGTCGGTGGCGATGTACAGCATGGCGAACAGCATGAAGTTGTAGCCCACGTGCATCAGGAAGCCGGGCGCCACGTTGCGGGTGGCCACGCGTACCAGGGTGAACACCAGGCCCACCATGAACAGGACCAGCAGCGGCGCCCAGGCGCTGGCGAGCTGCGAGGCGTGCACCAGGGCGAAGCCGAGGGCGGTGAGCACCACGCCGATGGCGATTCCCAATCGCCGCGCCAGAACGGGATACAAGAAGCCGCGAAAGAAAAGCTCTTCCACCAGCGGCGCCATGCTGATGCCGAACAGCGACATGATGTAGGCGACGCTGCGGCTCTGGAAGTAGCGGTCGATGGGCAGGGTCTTGGGGATGGGCAGCAGCATGGAGACGAGTTGCACCGCGACCGCCAGCCCCATGCCGCCCAGCAGGTACGCCAGCCAGCGGTGTTCACCAGGCCAGTGCCAGCGCACGGCTTCGGCGAAGCGGCGGTGGTAATGGCGCACCACCAGTTCGCGCATGAACAGCAGCACCACGATGTAGGAGAGGGACTGTGCCAGCAGCATCACTCTCACCATTGCCGGTGAGGCCGCCGGCACGCGGTGGTGCGTGACCCAGAGCGCCAAACTGATCAGGGTCCCGAAGCTGAAAATTCCCAGGACGGCAACCACCAGGATCATCACCACATCCCAGCCGCTCCAGACGGGATCGCGCGGCGGCGGAGCCGGCGGCATCTCCAGCGGCGGCTGGGCTTCAGGGAGCGGGCTGTCGGTGGTGGACAAGGTCGGGCAGAGAAGTTGTAATTGGTAATTGGTAATTTGTAAATTGCAGGACTGCTGCGTAGTGGGTCAATTGCCGGTTCAACCATTACACGGGCCTGGGGTTTGCCTGTGAAATGGGGATTTTTACGTTAACATCCCCGTCTCCCGATCTCAACTCAGCGGCTGATCGGGAGCATAAACAACACTAGAGACAGGTTGTATGCAGCATGGCACGCGAAGCATGCTTTCACCGAACCTGTATAGAGACGAATTCCTCCCAGCAGGACGGCGACGGGTAGAACAGCGAGGTAATGCTTTGGATGACTGAGACAGAACAGCGTGGTAACAACGGCAATACCTAGGATCCTCCCAAATCTACCTGCAAGAGCCGCGAAGAGTATACCCCTGAAATAAACTTCCTCCACAGCAGGCTCCGCAATTCCAGCTAGCACTGCGAAGGCGACAATGTACTCCGGCCCGTTCGGCTGATAACCGCGCCCAAGGAGCGCGCTCTTCGCCAAGGAATAGCCGGTTCCCGAGGCAAAACCAGCCAAGAACGCCCATCCAAGAACTCTGTTGCTGCAATCCCACCAAATGCTTTGTCGAAGCCTACCGAACTTTCGCCTTCGGACAATCCACATCGCGAGCGGCCCCGCAAACAGAATCCCACCAGAAACTCCGAAGAAGGCAGGAATAACGGTATCGAGTTGATAGACCCCAAGGATGTAGCGTAACGAAGGAATGGAGTTAACCGCGAACATGCTCAACAGCAGAAAAAGCATCGAGGCTGTGTACCCTACAGCTCCAACAACGACACCTTCGGCGACCCTCCACCCGCTTGTGACACCAGTCTGAAACGTGCCGATGACCTGCTGTTCATCCCTGTTCACTGATTCCCCAGTCGAACGGTGCGATTCTACCAGCGCCCCCAACCAAGGTCGTCGAGGACATTCCTGAGTGATTGGTGTCGTAAGTAGGCTTTTTTACTCCCGACCCGGGCTGCGCTGGGAGGTTCCCACGTCCAAACGGACGGTTGGTGGGCTTTTCGGCGCTTAGACCACGCCCGCGGGCTCTCTTCGGTGCGCGCCGTTGGCAAAATACTCGGCCAGGGCCTGTCCGGTATAAGACTTCCGGCAGCGCATCACCTGCTCGGGCGTGCCCTGGGCGACGATGCGCCCGCCTTCCTCGCCGCCTTCCGGACCGAGGTCGAGAATCCAGTCGGCGTTGCGGATCACGTCGAGATTGTGCTCGATGATGATCACCGTGTTGCCCAGGTCGGTGAGCCGGTGGAGCACGTCCAGCAGCTTTTTGACGTCATCGAAGTGCAGCCCGGTGGTGGGCTCGTCGAGCAGGTAGAGCGTGCGTCCGGTCTGGCGCTTGGAGAGCTCGCGCGCCAGCTTGATGCGCTGGGCTTCGCCGCCCGAGAGCGTGGTCGCGGACTGCCCCAGCTCGATGTAGCCCAGGCCGACATCCACCAGCGTCTGCAGCTTCTGCCGCACCTGCGGGATGTTCTCCAGCACCGGCAGCGCGTCGGCGACGGGAGTCTCCAGCAGGTCAGCGATGGAGTAGCCCTTGAACTTCACCGTCAGGGTCTCGTGGTTGTAGCGCTTGCCGCCGCAGATGTCGCAGAGCACATACACGTCGGGCAGGAAGTTCATCTCGATGCGCTTCTGGCCCTCGCCCTGGCAGGCTTCGCAGCGCCCGCCGGGCACGTTGAACGAAAAGCGCCCCGCCTTGTACCCGCGCTCGCGCGATTCCGGCAGCATGGCGTAGAGTTCTCGGATCTGGGTGAACACTCCGGTATAGGTGGCCGGGTTGGAGCGCGGGGTGCGGCCGATGGGCGACTGGTCGATGCGGATCACCTTGTCGATGTGCTCAGCGCCGGTGATGGACTTGTGTTCGCCGGGCTCTTCGCGCGAGCGGTAGAGCTGGCGCGCCAGGGCGCGGTAGAGGATGTCGTTCACCAGCGTGGATTTTCCCGAGCCCGATACGCCGGTCACCACGGTCATCACGCCCAGCGGGAACCCGGCGTCGATGTTCTTTAGATTATTTTCGCGTGCGCCGGCGACGGCTAGGGCGTGGCCATTAGGCTTGCGGCGTTCGGCGCGCATCGCGATCTGCATCTCCCCGGAGATGTACCGGCCGGTAAGCGACTCGGGAGCGTGCATGATCTCGTCCGGAGTGCCCGAGGCAACCACTGCGCCGCCGTGGCGGCCTGCGCCCGGCCCCAGGTCGATGACGTAATCGGCGCGGCGGATGGTCTCTTCGTCGTGCTCGACCACCAGCACCGTGTTGCCCAGGTCGCGCAACGCTTCGAGCGCACCCAGCAGGCGGTCGTTGTCGCGATGATGCAGGCCGATCGAGGGCTCATCGAGCACGTAGAGCACGCCGCGCAGCCGCGAACCGATCTGGGTCGCCAGGCGTATGCGCTGTCCTTCGCCGCCGGAGAGCGTGGCCGCTGAGCGGTCGAGCGAAATGTAGCCCAGCCCCACGGCATTCAGGAACTGCAGGCGCTCGATGATCTCGCCCAGGATGCGCCCGGCGATCTGCTGCTCGCGCTGGCCCAGGCGGATGGCCCGCGCCGTCTCGACGGCACGCGATACCGGCAGGGCGGTGAACTCGGCGATCGACCGGCCGTTGATCTTGACCGCCAGGCTCTCCGGGCGCAGGCGCTGGCCCTGGCACGCCGCGCACTCCGTCGCCGACATGTACTCCAGCAGCCAATCGCGGTAGCTTTCGGAGGAAGAGTCCTCCAGGTTCTGCTTGAGGAAGGCAAGCACGCCCTGCCATCCGGCGCGCTTTACCTCGCCCTTCTCCGGCCCGTAGAGGATCAGGTTCTGAGTTTTCGCGGGGAGCTTTTCGAAGGGCGTGCGCAGGTCGAAACCGTAAGCCTCAGCCGCGATGTTCAGCATGCGTTGCAGGTAGGTCGAGCCGGAGCCCGGCCCCAGTCCGCCTTCCAGCAGCGGCTTCGACCAGTCCACGATCACCTTGGCGGGATCGAAATCGAAGCGGCTGCCCAGCCCGTGGCACTCCGGGCATGCGCCGTACACGCTGTTGAAGGAGAACGAACGCGGCTCGAGCGTGGGCACGTTGATGCCGCACTCGGTGCAGGCCATCTTCTCCGAGTAGAGGCGCTCTTCGCCGCCCACCACGGCAACCAGCACCAGGCCTTCGGCGAGCTTCATGGCGGTCGCGACTGAGTTCTCCAGCCGGCGCTCGATCCCGGGCTTGACCAGCAGCCGGTCCACCACCACTTCGATGGTGTGGTTCTTGCGCTTGTCCAGCCGGATGTCTTCCTCCATGCTGCGCAGCTCGCCGTCGATGCGCGCGCGCACGAACCCCTGCTGGACCAGCTTCTCCATCTCCTTCTTGAACTCGCCTTTGCGCCCGCGCACGATGGGCGCCAGGATCATCACCCGGTCTTCGGGCTTCAGCGACATGACGCGCTGCACGATCTGCTCCGCCGATTGGCGCGTGATCTCCCGCCCGCAGTTGGGGCAATGCGGCGTGCCGACCGAGGAGTAGAGCAGGCGCAGGTAGTCGTAGATCTCGGTGATGGTTCCCACGGTGGAGCGCGGGCTGCGCGAGGTGGTCCGCTGCTCGATGGAGATGGCGGGGCTGAGGCCGTCGATGGAATCCACATCGGGCCGCTCCATCTGGTCGAGAAACTGGCGGGCGTAGGCGGAGAGCGTCTCCACGTAGCGGCGCTGGCCCTCGGCGTAGATGGTGTCAAACGCCAGCGACGACTTGCCCGAGCCGCTCAGACCGGTGATCACGGTCAGGGTGTTGCGGGGGATCTCCACGTGGATGTTTTTGAGGTTGTGCTGGCGAGCCCCGTGGACCGTAATCTTATTAATGGCCATTTAAAGAATGACTGCGTTGCCCGCGCCCAAAACCTCGGGCACTCTCCCTGGAAGCTTCAGCAGCGGCAGGACACAGCGCTACTCCGTATCTTAGTTGTTAATCTCGCGAGGCGTCAACGCGCGGTAAAGTGTGCGGTCCGATGACCGAACACTGTTGCGAAATGTTGCAGACGGCGGTGGAGGGCGAGGCGATCCTGCACGCGCCCAAGCAGCAGATGCACGGACGGATACTGAACGAGGTGGATTCCGACTACGCGGTGCGTTCGCCGGAGGACCGGCCGAGCGTGTATCCCATCAATTTTTGCCCGTTCTGCGGGAGAGCGATCTCCAGGACGGTATGGAACGCGGAAAAGAAGAAATGACAGCAGCGCTGGAAACCGTTGATGCTGGCGGGTTTGCGCAACGGTGCTGGGTCTTTGGGCCAGTGGCCGAGGGGCATCTTCAGCGGAATCCGGTCGACAGGTTAAGGTGGTGTTGGCACGGCATTGAGGTCGAGGCCGCGCATTTCAGGAAGGACGGGCCCAAGGGTGAGAACGATCCTGGTTTCATCTACGCTATTCTTAACGGTGGTTTTATCGGTTGGTTTGGGAATTGTTTCTGCTTATGCGGCCATCCACGGCATCCTGCAAGTGTTCGCGCAGCATCCTCGTCCGCAGGAAGAGCCTTTGACCGCTTTCGTCGCCCAGGAAGCTACGGTTCAGCAGTAGCCACCATCCCCTAATCGATCGCAGCCTCGTGCGGGCTGTGACTCCGATCAGCGCGCGTCCGGCGGCGGATTGCCTGGCTGTTGCATCCTGCGAAGTTGTTCCAGCAACTGCTCCGGACTCTTGACTTGCTGTCCCCCCTCGCCAGAGGCAGGGGGTTGTCCGCCCACCTGATCTGGCGGCTGCTGCGGTATGAACGGACGCGGCCCCGGCGGGGCCTGCTGGGGGGGCTGGGCCGGAGGAGCCGCGGGCTGGGATGCCTGCTCTTCCTCGGCTTCATCGTCCGCGTCTACCTGCGGAGGCATGGCTGCACGCACCGGCGGACGCTGAGCCATGGCCGCCCCCGCGCTGGGCGAGGACTGATTCGCGGTCAGGATGATACTGCGCACCGCATTGGGATCGCCGTCGGAGCCGACCAGGATGTAATCGAAGCGCGGACCGGTCAGCAGGTCGGAAAGCACCTCACGCGGCGTTCCCGGACCGATGCGTGCGGCCACCCGTTCGCGGGTCAGTTGGGCCGGCGCATCCACGGTGGCGCCAGTGCGCGTCGATACCGCATGCAGGATGTCGGAGAGCGTGGAATTGGTTGCCACGATGCTCAGCAGGCCGTTGTTGTACGTGACCTGCGGCGGCTGCGCAGGCATCTGCTCGGGAGTCAGCGGCGCCGGTGGCGGTAGCGTTTGCGGCAGAGGCTCCGGAGACGGCTTGGATGTCGCGTGCTTGCGTTGCTTCACCGTCGCCACCTTGTTCGCCGGTGGCGCCGTCGGTGCGCCCGGCTTCGGGGCGGCCATCGTCTGCGCCGCGGAACACGCCGGCAGAAAGAGCAGCGAAGTTGCGATTACGGCGGCTTTGCTCCAGAAAAGGGTCATCCCAGCCACACCTTTGGAAACGCGCTCTCTGCCTTGATTGTACCCCAGCGGCTGCAGCCTCCGGTTACACGGATGGACAATACTGACATCGGACGTCACCCCTCCGGCATCCATTTACAATAGCTTTACATTTGAGCGAGATGGCCATGTTCCGTAATCGGAAGCGGGGTAGTCACAAGCCCCTGGCGCTGCTGCTCCTGCTGTCAGCTTTGATGCTGCCGCGGGCCGCGGCCGAGACCTGTTTGTCCGCTGCGGAGATGGATAAGCCCACGCGCTCGGCCCTGGAGCGCACCGCGCGCCAGTTCTTCGATTACGCCTCGCAGGGAGACGTCTTCGACCTGAAGCAGGCGGCCATCGGCAGTCTGGCCGCGAATTTTGCCAGCATCGAGGGGGTGGTGGTCGATCAGAAGCCGATTTACGCCGGGGCCCAGCCCACGGTGCGCGCTTCCTATTTGCTGGAGGCTCCCAGCGGCACGCCCCTGGCGCGCGCCGAATTCCTATGCGGCGTGTGGGCGACCTCGAGCTGGGCCAGCTTCGCCATCAACAATCTGCCGTCCGGCCGCTACGGGGTGGTGATTCAGGATCTCAGCACGCGCAAGGGAAAGTTCGCCCTCACCCTGGTGCTGAGGCAGGAGGGCGGGGCGTGGAAGCTGGCCGGCTATTACAGCAAGCCGGAGGAGATCGGCGGCCACGACAATCAATGGTTCTTGACCAAGGCGCGGGAGTACAAGACCAAGGGCTCCAACCTCAACGCCTGGTTCTACTACCTGACGGCCTGGGACCTGGCGGCGCCGGTGGACTTCATGGGCACGCGCGCGCTGGACAAGCTCGGCGACGAGATGGAGAGCGTGCGCCCCTCCGACCTGCCCACCAGCGATCATCCGCTGGCGATCGCGGCCAGCGGCGGCCGCAGCTACCAGGTGATCTATCTGTCCGCCCTGCCCGCGGGGAATGACCTGCACCTGCTGGTGAAATACCGCATGGCCGACGTCTCCAATACCCAGCAGATGTTCGACGAGAACACGGCGGTGATCCGCGCCATCGTCGGCCGTTATCCCGAGTTCCGCGAGGCTTTCGCTGGAGTGGTGGCGCGGGCTACCGAACCTTCAGGCCGCGATTACGGCACGCTGCTGGCGATGAAGGACGTGAAGTAGAACCAGTCTCATAAATGGTTCGGGGTCTGTTTTCTCTTGTAGTTTGAATGGAGTAGAGAGCATATAGGGGCCAGCCCTGGCGGGTCTTCCAACCGGAGATGCGAGGACGCTGGGAAGTGACCGATGCGCAGTGGGCGCGGCTGCAGCCACTGTTGCAGCCCAAGCGCCGTGTCGATGGGCGCGGACGTCCGTGGCAAGACACGCGGCAGGTGCTCAACGGGGTGCTGTGGGTGCTGGGCACGGGAGCACAATGGCGCGAGTTGCCGGTCAGGTATCCACCGTATCAGACCTGCCATCGCCGCTTTCAGCAGTGGGTGCGGGAAGGGGTGTTGGAGAGGGCGCTGCGCGTGCTGGCTGCAGAGCTGCAGGGGCAGGGCCGGCTGGACCTGGAAGAAGCCTTCGTCGACGCCACGTTTGCTTCTGCGAAAAAGGGGGCCTTGCGGTCGGCCCCACCAAACGCGGCAAGGGCACGAAGATCGTCGCTGTCGCCGATGCTCACGGTCTTCCTCTCGCCGTCAGCGTGCAGAGCGCTTCGCCGCACGAGAGCCAACTGGTAGAAGAAGTCCTGAGCCAGAGCTTCCTCGACCAGTTGCCCGGGCGACTGATTGGTGACAAAGCCTACGATAGCGACCAGCTGGATCGCCATCTGCTGGAGAATTACGGCATTGAACTGATCGCGCCCCATCTCAGCAGTCGCCAGCACCCCACGCAGGACGGCCGCCCGCTACGCCGCTATCGCCGACGTTGGAAGATCGAGCGGCTATTCGCCTGGCTGCACTGGTTCCGCCGCTTGGTCACCCGCTGGGAGTACCACATCGAGAACTTCTTCGGCATGGTTCGACTCGGTTGCATCAAGCTGCTACTGAGGCATATATGAGACTGGTTCTAGTGTTTTACGTCTCCCGTCAGGACGGCAGAATCAATGCACCAAAAACCCGGTTGCGGCCACGACCACGCCTAGCGCCGCGAACACCATCCCCATCATCCAGTAGCTGCGGCTGGTGGTGAGAAGCGTGATCGACGTCACCACCAGCGCAATCTCCAGAAACACCTCGCCCAGGTTGAAGCGGTTGGCCTTGCGGCCGGCTACCGCGACTTCCTGCTCGAGCTTGCGGGCCTCGGTCTCGATCTCTTTCTGCTCGTCGCGATAACGCTCGGCCTGGTGCGTGTACTTCTCCTGGGCCTGTTCCGCCTTGGCCGCGTCCTTGGATGTCATGATGGACATCAGATCCGCGAAAATCTCGTAATTGTGGCGGCGGATGTTCTTGGCCTGGTAGAACGCCCACTGGTCGCTGGCTTTGGCCTGGGCCAGCACCTCCTCGGTGTGGGCGCGATGGCCAAGCAGCGACACAATGGCAAGCAGCACGGCAAGCACCGCCATAGTGAGGCTGACCGGCTTCAGACTGGGGTTGTGCCGAGCTTCCTCGGCTTGTTCGTGCATTTCGTGAATGTCGCCTTCTGGCATAGGGAGAGGATAGCAGACCGATCAAGCCATCGCTTACCGCGCCGTTTCTGCTTGGGTGGGGGAACCATTCTCAGACAGGCTGCCGCTCGTTACCCGCTGTTCTGGTCCGCGAGTAGCGGGCAATTTGTAAGACTTCAGGTCGTCCGGCCAGTAAGGCCGAATTTCAGTTCCGGGTCGTGCTGCGTAGATGGGTTCTGCATCTCGCTCGACCAGAGGCGAGAATGTGCCGGGATTGTTTGCGTAGAAGCCGACCATAAAATCCACGTCGTCTCCTTTGAACACTAGATTCAAAGCAGTACATCCTCTGTCTGTGCGGGTGTACTCGCTATAGCTTCCGTTGGGCCAGTAGGTACGATAACCGCACAATCGGTCGGCATCGTCAAACACGAACTCCATTAGCCCCTTGTAGTGTGAATCGAAGGGCATGAAAGCGTTCTTGAAGTCCTTGAGCAAAACGCCTCGGCACCGCTCGTACAGTTGAAACAGCGCAGAGTAAAACGCAAAGGCATTGGCGAAAAGCTCTTCGAGTTCGTCAAACTCCACAACCGATGTGTAGTATGAATGCTTCTTGGAAAATCGGGAGTCAGACATTAGTCGCATCTGACCTTCATGCAGGGTGTAATCAGAGTGATACACCGCGTTGCGTATGACGTTGTCGTAAATCTCAGCGATTGCAGCGGGGATGGTCGGCATACCCGCCGCTGTAGCTAGTCGTTCGATCCGTCGAATCTTCGCGGTTGGGCTGGGACGCCTCAAGGCCACGACGACCTTTTTCCGTTTTATAGGAGTGACCAAGTCGGCGAACGGGTCCATCTGATATTTCTGCTTGAGCTTCATACGGAGAAGGTTCGCAATCAGAGTGTATGGGAAATCCATCTCGGTGAGGTGACAGTACGAAAGCAGCCATAACCGCGCTCGCGTTCGCTCTGCGTCTGGGAAGCTCTCTGCTGGGAGTTCCAATCCAGCAAGTTTGTTAAGGTCATCAAGCACTGCCCGTGATTCTTGAAAGGCGTCCCACCCTTCATCCTTCATGCCGCTTTCACGCACCAAAACCCTTACGAACTCGAAGAGCCAATCGTGTTCGGGATGCAGTGTTGCATCGAAAAGAGGATTGAGTATGTCGGCGTAATGCCGCACCAGCTTTCTGAACGCGTCTTTCTGCTGCTGTTCCTTGTCGTTGGGTATATCGGCCATCGAACACCGCGTAGTGTGATGATAGCGGTCGAGGCCTTAGAATAGAAGTAGATGCGAAAGTCATCTGGTTGAAGCCCGTTCGTGGTCGCTACGGAAAGACTGTGCAGCACATCGGAGCCAGGCTAACCGTGGCTGCGGTCTTCTGGGGCCCCCTTGGAGCAACCGCGCTGGCCACACCGGGGGTCATTGTGGACATCACGCCGCGTCGCCGGATTCCGCCTTCCGGGCTTCCTGCAGCGCCGAGCGCGGTTCGACGAAGACACACTCGCGCGGCTTCTTGTCGGAGCGCAATCCTTCATAGACGGGGGCGCGCATCTTCAGGCCGCCGCCCTCAGTCTCGTGGGTCCACTCGGTAAACTTGATCTCCGCCACCAGTTCGGGCTTTACCCAGTGCATGCCGCGTCCGGTCTGAACCTGGCCGTGAAAGGGATTGCGGCTGGTCTTGAGCTTCTGCAGCCGCCGCCACATGTCGGCGTGCGACGCCTCGGTGAATCCGCTGCCGGCCTGGCCGACGTGGACCAACCGCCCCTGGTTGTCATAGAGTCCCAGGATCACGGAACCAAAGTGCTCGCGGCTGCCCTTGGGATCGGTGTAGCCGCCGATCACGCACTCCTGGCTCTTGGTGAGCTTCATCTTCAGCCACTCGCGGCTGCGCTTCTGGATGTACCAACTGCGGCGGCGTTTGGCGACGATGCCTTCCAGTTGCTTGCCGGCAGCGGCCTGGAACAGAGCCGTGCCCTGGCCGAGGTGGTGATCGGAGTAGCGCAGAATGTCGCCGGCGGCCACGATCCCGGCTAGCAACTCCTTGCGCTTCTCCAAGCCAACGTTGAAGAGAGAGTAGCCGTCGAGATAGAGCAGGTCGAAGGCGTAGTACAGGATCGGGATCGAAGAATTGCGGGCCCCGCGCCGGCCAGGCTCGCGAAAGCCCGTCCGTTGCTGCATCAGGCTGAACGAGGCGCGCCCCTGCTCGTCGAGGGCGACGATCTCGCCATCGAGGATGGCGGTGCGTGCGCGCACGTTCTGTGCGAGGCCCTTCAGTTCAGGATACTCGGCGGTCAGGTCGTTCTGGTTGCGCGAGACTAGCCGGACCTTGCCCTCCTGGAGAAACGCCACCGCGCGATAGCCGTCCCATTTGATCTCGAAGAGCCACTCGTCGTCATCGAAGGGCCTGTCCACCAGCGTCGCCAGCATGGGGTGGATGACGGACGGCATTGGCTCCTTCACCGCGCCGGGGATATTCAACGCAGGGGACGCAGAGGAGGCGGAGGAATTCCTTTTCTTTTCTTTGCTACCTTTGGACGTACCCCGCGCTTCGGCGGGCTTGCCTGCTTCTTTCCTTTTCTCTCTGTCCTCCGCGTTCTCTGCGTTTTTCTTTTTTCGTACCTTCGTGAGAGCGTCGGCAAGCCAGGCATTCTTCGAACCGCTGGCGGCGGAGCGGCTGCTCTGCCACTCCGCCGAGCCGGCATCGGAGGCGATCTGGTCGAGCGAGCGCTGGGTCAGCACCGAGTAGTCGTAGTCGTCGATGTTGTAGCCGGGCACGACGTTCTCGTCGCGATGCTTGATGAGCAGCCACTCTGTCCCCTTGCTGCCCGGACGCCGCGAACGCATGCGCGCCAGCACGAAACTGCCCTTGAGCTTCTTCCCGTCGAGGCGGAACTTGAGGTCGCCTTTCGCCAGCATTTCCGACGCGTTGCCCTCGGCTTCCCAGGTGCCGATATCCCACACCATCACCGTCCCCGCGCCGTAGTTGCCGGGCGGGATGATGCCTTCAAAATCCAGATATGAAACCGGGTGATCCTCCACCTGCATGGCCAGGCGCTTGTCGGCGGGGTCGAGCGACGGTCCCTTGGGGACGGCCCACGACTTGAGGACTCCTTCCATCTCCAGGCGAAAATCGTAGTGCAGGCGCGTCGCGCGGTGTTTCTGCACCACGAAGCGATGCTGCGATGCCTTCTCCACCTTCGGTGGAGGCTCAGGAGTCTGCTCGAAGCGTCGTTTGCGCTTGTATTCCTCGAGGGCCATGCGAGCTTAGATGAGGCGACTTGGCCGGCGGTTCCGGCGGTTTTGGCTTCCCAAGCTGCTGAATTTGCTTGATTTCCTGCTTCTTTGATGTACCCTGATGCGGCGCGACACCCCAAAGTTGAATAGGATACCGAACGAGCCCGTTTACGGGCGCTTTCGCAGGATGAGCCTCCCCCTGAAGTCCAACCTGCAGAGCTCATTCCAGTCGAGATGGGCCCTGGGCTATAGGTGTGCGATGCGATTGCTCGCAGTCCTTTGGTGCAGCATGGTTCTGCTGGCGACGATGGTCGCCCAGAATCCTCCTCCTCCGTCTTCGGGTGACACCGGCCAGCCGCCGCAGCCGCAGAACCCGCTCCAGACGCAGCCCGCGACCCAGCCTGACCAGCAGCCCAAGCCCAGTGCTTCGACCTTCGAGCTGGGCAACGCGGCCGGCGCCGGCAAGGACCAGGAACTGGGTGAAGTGACGCTGATGACTCGTTACACCCAGCTCAACGGCGACCTCACCAAGTCGTTCTACGTCCCAGGCGAGAACAATCTGGCGGAATTCAACTACTTCTACGACCACGGGTTTATGGGGACGCGGCGGCTGCAGTTCCTCACCATGTTCCGCGCCACCGACGACAAGAGCATCGACCCCGAGCACAATAGCCTGCAGAAGGGCTTCCTCCGTATCTACGGTCCGCGCGACGAATACATCGTGGGCGATGCCCTGGTTAACTTCTCGCTGCTGTCTTTCAACCAGAACATCCGTGGCGTGGATACTTCCTGGAAGCTGGGCGATAGCTGGAAGCTGACCACCGTGGGCGGCGTGTTCATCGACCGCTGGGGCTCGGTCTGGAACGACGTCCTCGGCCGTCCCTATCTGGCCACGGTGGCGGGCAGCCGCCTGGAATACAAACCCACCAAGCGTGCCGTCCTGGGATTCAACTTCTCCTACAGCAAGGACAACCCCGGCACCCTGCCGCCAGCCATAATTGGCACGCCGCCTGATCCGGCGGAGAACCAGGTCGGCAGCGTCGATCTGAAGCTGCAGTTCCCCTGGGGCCTGCGCGTGAACGCCGAGTACGCCTACTCGTTCACCGATTTCGACATCCGCCAGGGCGCTTTGCTCTGCGTGGGCAATACGCCGCCTTGCGACACGCGCATGCCAGAGCCCGGGATTGGCACCCAGGGCGACTGGGGTGGGCGTGCCGAGGCTACCTATCGCTGGCACAAGTTGACGCTGCGCGGCTCATTCGTGCGCTACCAGCCCAACTTCGCCTCCATGAACGCGCGCCAGATCAACGACCTGCAGGACGGCATCTTTCGCGCCACCTATGACCTGACGCACTTTCTGACCCTGGACGGCACCGTCCGCCGCTCCAATAACAACCTGCGCAGCCAGCTCACCGCCACGCCCACCGGCTATGAAACTGTCCTGTGGGGACCGGAGATGCACTTCATCCTGCACGACCTCGGCTTCTACCGGCGCGCGGTGCTGGAGTTCGGCTATCGCGACCGCGAGGTGCAGGGCACGCGGCCGACGGCAGCGAACTGCGTCGCTACCCAGCCCACGGAGAGCACCACCACCTGCGTCGACCAGTTCGTGCGCATGCCCTTTGCCGAACTCACCGTGCCCTACCACCGTACCTACGCCACCTTGGGTTACGAACTGCGGCACATGGTGGACAACCTCGACCCCACGCAGAGTTCGCACACCCATCGCGTCTATGCCGCGCTGCGCGGGCTCTACGAGCTGGGCGGCTGGCACATCAATCCCAACTTTCGGTTCGAACTCGAGCGCCAGAGCCACGAGCCGAACCTGAACCTGGGTGCGTGCAATCCGCTGGCGGGGCTCTCCGATCCCTGCCTGCTGGCCTACGACTCCAACCGACTGGACACGGCGGCGGTCTTGGTGGAGGCGCCGCGCTGGTTCATCATGGAAGCGGCCTACCGCGCCACCACGGCCACCATCTTCGGGCCCTCGGGCTACAACCGCCCTTCGTACCGCGCGGCCCTGACTTATAAACTGCGCAATGACGAGAACACGGTCTTAATCTTCTCGTTTTATCGCGCCAACTACTTCTACCTGACGCCTGCCAACCTCACGCCCATCACCGATTACGACGAGCGCCAGTTTGGGGTGTCGTTCGTGTACAAGTTCGGCAAGCGCCGCTGAGGAGCCGGTGGACGAGGGTCACACAAAGCGGGCAGGGCACTGGAAGGCGGCGCTGAAGCGCCTGTCGCGGGGGCGCACGGACCTGCTCATCTCGGTTTTGGTGACGCTGGCCGGCCTGCTGGTGTTCTGGCGGGTGGAGATCGTGGGCGCCAACCGCGGCGCGCTTTCGCTGCTGCAGACGGTCGAGTTGCGCTCGCTCGATACGCGCTTCAAGGTGCGCGGCCCGCGTCCGCACGATCCGCGAATCGTTATCGTGGCCATCGACGAGAACACCTTGCGCAAGCTGGGCGCGTTCCCGGTGGCGCGTGACGCCTATGCCCGGCTCATCGACCGGCTGCACGCCGGCGGCGCCCGCATCATTGCCTTCGACGCCGATTTCCCCACCCCCGAGAAGAATGCCGCTCTCGACGCGCTGCAACGATTGCAGGCGGAGATGGGAAAAGATCCCGCGGCGCGGGAGAAGATCCGCACCCTCGAGCGCACCAGCGACAACGATGCCATCTTCGCCGCATCGATGAAGAACGCCGGCAATGTCATCCTGGGGCACATCTTTCTGGACCGCGAGCGCACCGAGGGCACCGATCCCAAGGCAGCGCAGGATTACTATGACTTGGTCTCGCTGCAGGCATTTCCTCAGATCCGAAAGGTGACCAAGGGCGGCCGCGACTTTGACATGAAGGCGTCCTGGCCCGGCGACGTGGAATGGGGCATCGAACCCAACATCCGCCTGCTGGCCGAAGCCGCCAGGACGTATGGCTTCTTCAATGCCACCCCCGATGCCGACGGCATCTATCGCCGCGAGCCGCTCATCGTCCGCTACCAGGACCAGGACTACTTCCCCTCGCTCTCCTTCCAGGCGGTGAAGGAGTTCGAACAGATCTCCGACCAGGACACCGTCGCCTTCATGGCGGAGAACGGCTTGGAGAGCATCCAGCTCGGGCGCCACGTCTTCCGCCCCGAGCGCAACGGCACAGTGCTCATCAACTATGCGGGACCGTACAGGACGTATCCGCAGTATTCGATGGTGGAGGTGATCAGCGGCGCGGTTCCGGCGGAGGCCTATCGCGACAAGATCGTGCTGGTCGGCGCCACCGCGCTCGGCATCGGCGACCTGCGGGCCACGCCCTTCGAATCCGCCGCCATGGGAGTGGAGGTCCACGCCAACACCATCGACAATCTGCTCCACACCGGCGAGCCCGGCCGCAGCTTCCTGCGCCGCGGCCTCACCCAGGAGATGGTGGACCTGGGCTTCATTCTGGCGCTGGGCCTGGGCATGGGCGCGGTCTTCGCCCACAGCCAACCGCTCTTTTCGACTATATCGGCCATGCTGGCGCTGCTGGTCTTTGGCACAGCGGTTTACGAAGGCTTCAAGCACTTGGGCTGGTGGCTGTTGTTCGTTCTGCCGGCGGGCGTGCTGATCGCCAACTATGCCGGCGTCACCAGCTTCCGCATGATTTTCGAGGAGCGCGAAAAGCGCAAGATCCGCAAGACGTTCTCGCAATACGTCTCGCCCGGCGTCATCAGCCTGATCGAGCAGGACCCCAAGAAATACTTCCGCCGCGGCGGCGAGCTGAAAGAGTTGAGCATCATGTTCGCCGACATCCGATCGTTCACCACCATTGCGGAGGGCATGAGCCCGGACGAGCTGGTGTTTCTGCTCAATGAATATCTCGGCGAGATGACCGACATTCTGTTTAAGCGCTGGGGAACGCTCGACAAGTACATCGGCGACGCCCTCATGGCGTTCTGGGGCTCACCCTACCCGCAGGAGGACCACGCCGAGCGCGCCTGCGCCTGTGCCCTCGACATGCAGGCGCGCCTCCAGGAGCTGAACCGCAAGTGGGAGTCGGAGGGCCGCAAGCCGCTTACCATCGGCATTGGTATCAACACCGGCGTGGTGAACGTCGGGAACATGGGCTCGGACCGGCGCTTGGCCTGGACGGTGATGGGCGATGCCGTGAACTTGGCGTCGCGCCTCGAAGGCCTGAACAAGGAGTACCACACCGGGATCATCATCAGCGAGATCACCTGGCGCGAAGTGAGCCCGCAATTCGTCTGCCGCGAATTGGACTACACCCGCGTCAAGGGCAAGCTCCAGCCGGTGAGCCTTTATGAACTGCTGGCGTTTGCCTCCGAGGCGCCGCGCTATGCCGACCTGCTGGCGCAGTTCGCAGCCGCGCTGGCCGCTTATCGCCGGCGCCACTGGGACGAGGCGATCGAGAGCTTTGAGGCGCTGCTGGCGCGCTATCCCGACGACGGGCCTTCGCACGAGCTGCTCAAGCGCTCGCACGAATACCGCCGCGAGGGGCCGGCTGCGGATTGGGATGGCGTGTACGTGATGAAAACCAAGTGAGCCATAACCCTCACCTGGGTCAAGCCCGTTATGGCGTGGGGAGCGATGACATGGGGACAAAGACAAGAAAGATGAGAGATCGCATTGTCTGGGGCGCGGTCGCGGCACTGTTGCTGGCAATGGCTGCCAATGCAGCGCCGCCTGATGCCCCGGTCCCGGGGCCGAAGGCCGGCAGCGTCACCGCGCTGTTGCCCACGGCGAACATTGTGCGCGGTCCCGCCAAGCAGGAGGTTACGGCGGTCGCCAAGAAGGGCGACGACGTGGTGTGGAACGACGTGGTTCGAACCGACAAGGGCGGCCGCGCCCGCATCACCCTGCTGGACCAGTCCATCCTCTCCGTGGGCTCGCAGGCGGAATTGCGCATCATCAAACACGACGCCAAGTCGCAGCAGACCTCCATCGAAGTCGGTTATGGCCGTGTGCGCGCCGAGGTGGCGCCCGTCACCCAGCAGGGCGGAAGCTTCGAGGTCAAGACTCCCACCGCGGTCGCCGGCGTGATCGGCACCGTTTTCGGCATCGACTCCTCCATCGGTACCACCACGTTTCTCTGCGTCTCAGGGACGGTGATGGTGGGCAGCAACCAACCCACCATCCCCGGCAGGGTGCCCTGCACGGCGGGCATGGCGGCCGTGGTGAGCGCCGGCAAGGCCCCGACGACGCGTCCGGCGACGCGACAGGAGATCCAGCAGTTGGTCCAGGACACCGAGCCGGCGATGATCAGCGCCATGAATCCCAGCTCGTTGTTGCCCGGAGCCACCGCCGACGCGACCATCACCGGCACCCAATTGGGCAACGTCAACACGGTGAGTTCTTCCTCACCTTCCGTGATCGCTACTCTGAATGCGGGCGGCACCGCCACCAGCGTCAGCGTACACCTGATGGTCGCCGCCAACGCCACCCCAGGACCGGTTACCCTCACCCTCAGCAAGCCCAGCGGCGTGAATGCGGCGGCTGTGTTCACCGTCTCGCCCTCGCAGGGCGCGGCAGGAGGTTCGCCCAGCATCCAAGGCCTCTCCATCACCACCGCGCCCTCAACCGGCGGCGTCTCGGTGACCATTACGGGCGCCAACTTCGATGCGAACACCAAAGTCATGTTTGGCAGCGTGGCCTCGTCGAATGTCACCTTCGTCAGCCCGACGCAACTCACCGTGATCGTGCCTCCCGAGAACCCCGGCACGGTGGACCTCACCGTGGTGACCGGAGGCGGCCTGACCACGACGTTCCCAGGCTTCAGCTTCAGCGGGCCGGTGGCCGCCATCACGCCCCAGGAGATCACCGTGAACCCGGGCGCGCCCTTGACGCTGGACGGAAGCCAGTCTTCGGACACGCTGGCGGGCGCTACTCTGAGCTACAGTTGGACGCTTTGCAGCCTGGGCTTCAAGCCGCCGCAGGCCGGCGTCTCCGTGCCCGCGACGAATGCTCCCATCTGCAACCCAGCGGTCGGAACCGTCGCGGGTACCGATACCATGTTTGCTCTTACCCCACCCGTCGCCCCCGGCCAGTACTTTGCGCGGCTCCAGGTGACCGACAACCTGGGGGCCAGCGCCGTCTTCTTCAGCTCTGTGACCGTGAACCAGCCGAACTACCTCGATCCTCTTTCCTGCACTATCTTGCTG
>JBIOFT010000048.1:0-23000 GCA_044447375.1 Terriglobales bacterium
ACCCAAGACGTGACCCACCGCTGATTATCACATACTGCCGTGTCGGTACCGGGGTTACCTTTGTGGTGGCGGGGCCCAGTCCTCCTGATTTGGTACAAGCATGTCCTTGCGTCACCGTGGCGGGCGCACGCCTATAATCGGCGGGCGATGGACGGCGATGCCCTAACCCGGTCATTGCAGGACTTTCTGGCTGAATCGCCCGAGGCGGTGGTGGTCGAAGGCGGGGAGGTGATCTTCGACTTCACCACCGCGAAGTATGCCTGCCGCGCCGAGCACGGCAAGTGCCTGCTGCACCTGTGGTCGGATGAACGCAACACCGTTCGCCGCATTCTGGACATCGAAGTCAAGAATGGCGCTATCCGGTTGAGCGTGCAGCGCTTTGGGCAATCGCGGCCGAGCGTCATGGAAATCTGCCGCAACCGCGACCGGCGCACGCCCACGGCGAAGAAAGCGGCGCGCGCCACCTACCAGCGGCTGCTCGGGCGCGTGCTCGAGCGCAGCTTTCCCGATTTCACTCCGGGGCGGCTGAGCACCGCCGCCGACCTCGAGCGCTCCTTCGGGCCGGTCTACACGCGCGGCGAACTGCGGCGCGGCAACTCCTGTTGGGCGGTCCTGGGCGTGAACGCGCAGGAGACGCAATCCGCCATCGACGCCAGCGTGACCTTCGGCCTGCTTTGGCTGGATGCCTGCCGCAGCCAGGCGCGGGCGCTGGTTGAAGGGCTCAAGCTGTTCGTTCCAGTGGGCAAGTCGGCCATCGCGCGCGAGCGCATGGCGCTCTTGAACCACCAGGCGGCCAGGTTCGAGCTCTACGAACTGGAGGAGCGCGAAGGTTCCATCGAGCCGGTGGACTGCCGCGATCGCGGCAACATCGCCACCCGTCTGGTGCGCGCGCCGGATGAGCCGATGGTCCGCTCGCGGTTCGCGGGGTCCATCGCACGCGTCGCGGAGCTGGCGCCGGAAGCCGAGATCCGCGTGCTCTCCTCGACCGAGCTGGCGTTTCGCTTTCATGGACTGGAGTTCGCGCGGGCGCAGATGGCGCAAGCTCCGGGCTTCCGCAACGTGGAAGAGATCGTCTTCGGCGCCGGACCCTATCAGGCCGCGCTGACCGAGGAGAATGCCGCCGAGTTCGCCGGATTCGTGCGCGCCGTCAGCGAAGCTCGGCGTCCGGACGGGCAACGGGCGAACCCGTTGTGGCGCATGCAGCCGGAGCGCTGGCTGGAGTCGCTGGTGGCACGCGACGTGAGCGCGCTGGACTCGCGGCTCGATCCCGCCTGCGTGTACTCGCAGGTGCCGGCGTTCTCGGCTTCCGACCGGGCCATGATCGACGTGCTGACGCTCACCCGCGAGCGGCGGCTGGCGGTGGTGGAACTCAAGGCCGACGAGGACATTCACCTGCCGCTGCAAGGGCTCGATTACTGGGCGCGCGTCGAGTGGCACCGCGCTCGCGGCGAGTTCCAGAAGTTCGGCTACGTCCCCGGGATCGAGATCGCGCCGGCGCCACCACTGCTGCTGCTGGTCGCGCCCGCCCTGCGCGTCCATCCCGCGACGGATACGCTGTTGCGGTACATCGCGCCGGAGATCGAGTGCGAGCTGGTGGGGATCGGCGAGAAATGGCGGGAGGGAATACAGGTGGTGTTCCGGAAAAGGCGAGAAAAGGCAGCCACGGATTTCCACGGATGAGACAGGGATGCACCAGGCGAAAGCATTCCCATGGCAGATGTAGTTGGTGAAGGGGCACGCCTTAAGGCGTGCCGTAAGAGGCAACCGGAGAATTCGGCTTCAGCCGCTGAGGAACGCGCCTCAGGGCCTAAAGGCCAATTCGTTGGCGGCCATATCGGCACGGCTCCGCACCCCAGCAAACCAAAGTCGGGTTTGCTGGGGACCCCGCTGAAGCCGTGCCCCTTCACGTGCGGTATGACAACACTGGAACTGTTCTAGCCAAAGCCAAAAAGCCGACACGCAGCGGCCAAAAGCTAAGAGCTGGTTTCCCGCGTTCTCGCCAGCCAGTACTCGCGGGCAGCGGTTGTCAGCGGATCGGTTTCCGCCTTCTCACCGCGGAAGACGCGCGAGATGCCGCGGACCAGCCGGCGCAGCGGCAGCTCGCCGTGCTCATCGGCAAAGAAAATTTCTCCGACCTTGACCGAGCGGTAGAACCAGCGCTTGAGAATTGCGAGATTCTCCATGATCTCGACCGCGGATGCTCGCGTCGTCGGCTCGACCCCGGCCAGAGTCTCCTGGATGCGCGATTCCATCGACTGCGGCTTGCCTTCCCCTTGCTGGACGGGAAAGAGCACTGGCTCGGCTAGAACGCCGCGCTGGAAACGGAACAGCGCAACTGAGCCGGCCTCCGCGGCAGGCTGAACGACCACTCCGGCCAGCAAGTCGAGGCGGCGCACGATCTCCGGCAGACGCGTGGCAGCGGTGATCTTCTCGACACGCGCGTGCAGCGCCGCCGCCTGCTCGAATTCCAGGCCGGCGGAAGCCTGTTCCCGCTGCTCGGAGAGCTCCCGCACCAGCGACTGGCCGCCGCTATCGAGGAAGGCGCGCACGCGACCTACTTCATCGCGATATTGCTCCTCGGTGCAGCCCGCAAAGCACGGCGCCAGGCACATCTTCATCTCGGAATAAATGCAGCCCGGATAGGCAGGGTCGGGATGAATCTCGAAATCGCAGCGGCGGATTTTGAACAGGTCGAGCGAATCGTTCAGGAACTTCTCGGCGGCGGCGCGGGTGGGAAACGGTCCGTAGTAAACGGAAGCCCCGCGCAGGCCGGTGATGCGCTGCGTGATGTAGGCGCGCGGCCAGGGATTATCCAGGTTGAACTTCACTAGCGGGGCGAAGCGCAAGCGGAGCCGGTCGCGATAGCTCTGCGGGAAAACGCGCCGCAGCGTGCGGTAGAGCAGCAGGCCCGACTCGAAGTCCGAGCCAGTGAGCGTGTATTCCACGTGCCGCACGCGATCGCGCAGGTTGAGGCGGCGCATGCGTTCTTCAGGCGCGGACAGCAGGCGCGTAAGCCGCCGCTTCAGGTTCGTGGTCTTTGAGACGTAGGGCTCGGCTTGAGGATCGCTGGCGCGGAGCAGGAAGACGGCCGGCGCGGCAGGAATTGCCGCGAAGAAATCAGCATCGCGCTCGGGCAGGAACTCAAGCGACAGCACAAGGGGAATTTAACCATAGAAGGACAGAGGAGCGAGGAGGACCCCGTTTGTAAACCAGAGACGCTGCGTCAACGATGTCCACGGCGAAGGTGGCGAACTCAGCGCCGTGGGAGGCGTTGCAATGAAATAAACACGCGGGGCGCGACGTAATAGGGCCTGAATTTTACCAAGTTGTGTGGACGAAAGAAGGAGTTCATCGGCAGCGGTATACGGAAGGTAGAATACGCCCTCGCCACGGCAACGTAGCAGCCCAGAAGCAATGCCCAGCGCAGGCGCTTTAGAAACATCACCATAATTCCGATATTCCTATCCCCCGCGCAGCCCCATGGGAATGGGAGAACCGATTGCCAAATTGTACACCGTTGGTGGTGGCATGTTTGCACAATCGGCCGATTACGCGTGCTATCCGCGCGAACGCGCCTGCCGGACTACTGATGAGATAGCTAGGTCTTCTTTGGCTCCGTGTTTCCGTGGTTGGGTCCCTACCTGAAGCTGGCGCTCTTGACCTGCTGGCGGAAGTCCTTGCCGGTGATCTCGATTTTCTTGCACATTTCGTGCAGGCGCGAGCGCATGCGTTCGGTGATGCGGTCGCCGAGGGTCTCCTCGCGGGCGGCTCTCTTAGCCTTAAACCTGTCAACTGGTTCATCGTCAGGCTTCGTGGTAGCAGGCGGCAGGTCGGGGAAGTTGGTGGTGATCAGCGTGGTGCGCTTGTCGTTGTAGCGGGTGTTCAGCACGTGGCTGACGGTGTCCCACACCCATTCGGTCGGCTTGACCGCGCCCAGTTCGTCCAGCAGCACGACTTCGGTCTCGAAGATGGGCCGCAGGAGCTGCATCTCCGTGGTCTGGACCGAGGGATTGTAGGAGTTCTGCACCTGCTTGAGCAGGTCGCGATAGTCGCAGAACAGGCCGGGAACGCCCTTGCGCAGGAGGTCCTTGAGCACGGCGACGGCGAGGTGCGTCTTGCCTACGCCGACCGAGCCCACGATGAGCAGGCCGCGGCCGTCGTTTTCCACCGGATAGCCGGCGACGAAGCGCTCGGCCACCAGCTTGGCCCGTTCCAGCCCGCCGTCGGCGCCGGGGAAGTCGGTGCTGAATTCGGAGAACTCGCAGTGCTCGTAGCGCGCGGGAATGCGGGCCTGGACGATCAGGCGCTGGATGCGTCCGGAGAGCGCGCAGTCGCAGCGCGCGACCTGGCGGGCCTTGGGATCGGGTCCGACTTCCTTCCAGCCAGTACCGCCGCAGACCGGGCAAAGCGTTTCGGTGGCGTTCACAAGACCTCGCAGGGGAGTTTCTCTGGACTGTAGCGCGCGCCGCGCGCGGCTGCAACTGGCGCGGGCTGTGGAGAGCTGTGGAAGAAGACGCGGCTGGGTATCAGAACTGCCACGCAAGCTGTGCAAAAACCGGAATCTTCCGGCAAAGTTCCTGAAAAGCCGCGCTCTACGCGGTTTTCCACCGCTCATTGGCTTGACAAGCCCGATGAACACGGGCTAAAAACGCGATTGAACTCTACGCTGCCTGGAGGCAGACCACATGAATAAAGCTGATATCGTCGACAAGATTGCTGGGGAGGCTGGGATCACCAAGACCCAGGCTTCCACAGCGCTGGATTCGACCGTCAACTGCATCACCACGTCCTTGAAAAAGGGCGACCGCGTGACGCTGGTGGGCTTCGGGACGTTCGCCACGTCTCAACGCAAAGCCCGCACCGGCCGCAATCCCCAAACCGGCAAACCCATCAAGATCGCCGCCAAGCGAGTGGCGAAGTTCACCGCAGGGGCCGAACTCAAGAAGGCCGTCAACAGGAAGTAGTCCCACAAACAGCCTCTGGCCGGCCCCGCGCTCCCTGCTCGAGCCGGGGCTTTCGTATTTCAGGAAGCAGGACGCAGGAGGCGGGAAGCAGGAAAGCCGCGTTGAATCGTTGATAAGTTGGGCCGCATCTGTTGGGAGTGTAGTTTGCGAGATTCGCGAGCCGTCCTGTAGAATCAATAATTCGGAAGAGAGGTTGGGACGAGCCATGAAGGCCGGCATTCATCCTGTTTACCACGAAGTGCGGGTCACCTGCGCCTGCGGGAACACGTTCGCCACGCGTTCCACGCACAAAAACGACATCCGCCTGGAGATCTGCTCCAATTGCCATCCTTTCTTTACCGGCAAGCAGAAGCTGTTGGACACCGCCGGGCGGATCGAGCGCTTCCGCCGCAAGTACGCCAAGACGGAAAAGAAAGCCTAGCCGCAGCGCCTAGGGCGTTGCCCACGAGGGCCTCCCGTTGCGGAGGCTTTTGTTTGTACAATCCACTGGCGTGAAGAACCTCGACCTGGCCCTGACGACTCACTATCGGGAGCGGTCCGACCACTTCTACCATGCCATGGAGTTGCTCGCCGATGACATGGCGGCGTACTCCACTGGTGTCGCGTTGTTGGCAGTGCATAGCTGCATCTCCTTGAATGACGCGATTGCCGCTGCCTTGACCGGCCGCGCTAGCAAACACGAGGACCACCTGCGAGCGGCGGACGGACTCGAAAAACTTTGCAACACTCATAGAATCAGGGACCAGAAAGGGGTCGGACACTTCCGCTGGCTGCTGGCGCGTAAGACGGACATCGCTTATGGAGCCAAGAGGCTAGACCCGCAGTTCGTCGGTTCCGCTAAGGACAAAGCCGAAAAGTTCAGCGCCTGGGCATACAATAATTTTGAAGGAGTGCTGCGTGGCTAATAGGCGGGTCCTCACTCCAGGACAACAAGAAGCCAGGGGTATCAATGCTGTGGCGCAGCTCTTGATGCAACGGCTGATCGTACCCAAGATTTTCTTCGAGGCACCTTGGCCTGATTCCCGCAACCGCGTTGACCTGCTGGCGGTTGACCGTGCGGGGACGGGGGAGATCCATGTCGTTGAAGTAAAGTTTGGAGCCGCGGAAGCTGCCGAAGCCCTGGAACGCGTTAAGGCCATGCCTGCTCATTACAAGTACATCGCGGTTATTGGCGACCGCCGTTATCGCGTTGACGACAAGGCCCTGTATGCAGCGGATGGTTTCGGAAGGATCGGCGTGGTTCAGGTAATTGAAGATGAGGCCGGGAACCTGGGCGCCAAGCTTGTCCTCGCTCCCGAACGGTTTCGGGTAGATCCCATAGTGCTCAAGAGCATCGACCGATTCACGTCCAAGCATCGCGCGGATATTGAAATTCGGCCTTAACGGAAAATGCAGAAGCACTGGACCACTCCGGCCACGCCTGCTGCGCCGCCTCGCGGGGCGCGGGTGCCGGAGTGCGTGCGCATTGGCGGGGTCGAGATCCGGCCGGCGACGGTGCTGGCGCCCATGTCCGGCGTCACCGACACCGTCTTCCGGCGGTTCATCCGCGAGATGGGCGGTTGCGGGCTGCTTGTGACCGAGTTCACCTCGGCCGACGGCCTGCTGCGCGACAAGCGCGTGCTCGGGCGCTACCTGCACTTCTACGACGACGAGCATCCCATCTCGGCGCAGCTCTTCGGCAGCGACCCGCAAGTGCTGGCCGAGGCTGCGCGCATGGTCGAAGGCCTGGGCTTCGACTTGGTGGACCTGAACCTGGGCTGTCCGGCGAAGAAGGTCGTCAAGTGTAATGGCGGCTCCGGCCTGCTGCGCGACCTGCCGCGTATCGGGAAGATCTTCGAGACGGTGCGCGCGGCGGTGAAGATCCCGTTCACAGTAAAGTTCCGCGCCGGCTGGAATGACCAGGAGATCGTCTGCGTCGAGCTGGCCCGGCTGGCTGAATCCTGCGGCTTGGCGGCGGTGGCGCTGCATGCCCGCACCCGCGAGCAGGGATATGCCGGCACGGCGCGCTGGGAGTGGATCGCCGCGGTCAAGCAGGCCATCAAGATTCCGGTGATCGGCAACGGCGACATCCGCACCCCGGAAGACGCGGCCGCCATGGTGGCGCAGACCGGCTGCAACGCCGTTATGGTGGGGCGCACGGCGGCGTCGAACCCGTGGATCTTCCGCCAGATCGCCCAGTTCGAGGCGGGCGGCGGCTACGAGCAGCCGGCTGAGGCCGATCGCTATCGCATGATCCGCACCTACTTCCGCATGCTGATCGAGGAACAGATGCCCGGCGCGGCAGGAAAGATGAAGCAGTTCGCGTCCTGGTTCACCCACGGCGTCGCGAACGGCGGCCATCTGCGCAAGGCTATCTACGAGGCGCGCACGGAGCAGGAGATTCTGGAGCGGGTGGAGGAGTTTTTCGCGCCACTCGCTACCCAGGCGCAGAGTCTTGCCGTCTAAATATTCACCACGGAGACACGGAGGCACAGAGAAGTGACTTGGGCAAAGGTCTTATGGGGGAGTCTTCTAGCCGGCAGCCTGTGCCTGGCCCAGCACGATCCCCAGTCTCACCAGCAGCACATGGCCGACGTCAATAAGCACGGCGCCGAGGCCATGGGCTTCGACCAGGACAAGACCACGCACCATTTCCGGTTATACAAGGATGGTGGCGCGGTCGAAGTAGCGGCCAAGGATCCCGCAGATACGTCCAGCATCGGGCAGATCCGTGACCACCTGAAGCAGCAAGCGAAGAATTTCGCGGCGGGCGACTTCGCGGCGCCGCAGCACACCCACGGACAGGTGCCGCCGGGAGTCGACACCATGGCCAGACTGCGCTCCAAAATGCTACGAGTTCCAGTCGACGGAGGGTGGCGGTCGGTTGCGCATCACCACCGCCGACGCGCAGGCTCTGGCCGCCGTGCACGACTTCCTACGCTTTCAGATCGAAGACCACGCGACCGGCGACAAGACCAGCGTCGAGTAGGCGGTGTCGGCACTAGCAATTGCTCAGCAGCCTGCAAAGCCGTGCCTTGGCGGCTGAGGGCGCCCGTCCCGCGTGAGCATGATCTCCTTCCGCCCAGCCGAATCTCTTTGGTTAACCCCCTCCCGCCCGGCCAATGCACCGCCGTGCCTACCCCTGGGGGTTACGCCGCCGCATCCAAGTAGCTATAATCTTCTGTAGGAGTCCGGTTATGAAGCTCATCGGGGGAGACACGTTCCACTGTCCGTCGCAAGCCCGCCCCAACCTCTTCGCGGGCGACTAGTTCCCTCCTCATTTGGTTCTGAAGCGCTTCAACCGAGGCGGAAATCCACATCCAACGACCAAAAAGAGGAGCATCCCATGGCCACCACCATCGTACCCACTGCCGGTCCCAAGATTCGCACCGCGCTGCCCGGGCCCAATGCCCAGCGCGTGCTCGCGGGGGACCAGACTTACATTTCGCCGTCCTACACTCGCAGCTACCCGCTGGTCGCCAAGCGCGGCCGGGGCGTGGTGATCGAGGACGTGGACGGCAATGAGTTCTTCGACTTCGCCGCCGGCATCGCCGTGGTTTCCACCGGCCACTGCCATCCCGAGGTGGTCAGCGCCATCCAGAAGCAGGCGGCCGAGCTGATCCACATGTCGGGCACCGACTTCTACTACGAGAACATGATCACGCTGGCGGAGCGCCTTTCGCGCATCGCGCCCATGAAGGGGCCGCACAAGGTGTATTACGGCAACTCCGGGACCGAGGCGGTGGAGGCGGCCATGAAGCTGGCGCGCTATCACACCAAGCGGCAGAACATCATCGCCTTCTACGGCGCGTTCCACGGCCGGACCATGGGCGCGCTCTCGATGACCGCGTCCAAGGTGCAGCAGCGCCGCCGTTTCTTCCCCATGCTGCCGGGCGTCACGCACGTGCCATATCCGTATGTGTATCGCCGGCCCGCCGGGACGGAAGCGCGGCAGTACGCCATCGACTGCGCCCGCTTCATCGAGGAAAAGCTGTTCAAGACCACGCTGCCGCCGGAGGAAGTGGCGGCGATCTTCATCGAGCCCATTCAGGGCGAAGGCGGATACGTGGTGGCGCCGCCGGAGTTCATGCACGAGTTGCGGCGCATCTGCGATCAGCATGGCATCCTGCTGGTGGCCGATGAAGTGCAATGCGGCGCCGGGCGCAGCGGCAAATGGTGGGCCATCCAACACGCGGGCGTCGAGCCGGATATCGTCTGCATCGCCAAGGGGATTGCCTCCGGCATGCCGCTGGGCGTGACCATCTCGCGCGCCGAGATCATGGACTGGGTGCCGGGCTCGCATGCTTCGACCTTTGGCGGCAATCCGGTGTGCAATGCCGCGGCGCTGGCCACCATCGACGTACTGGAACGCGAGGGCGTGCGCAATGCCGAGCGCGTGGGGCGGCACATCATGGACCGTCTGCGCACCTGGCCGGCGCATCACCCCATGGTGGGCGACGTCCGCGGCCTGGGGCTGATGATCGGCGTCGAGATCGTCAAGGACCAGCGCACCCGGGAGACGGCGCACGACGAGCGCGACCAGATCGTGCAACTGGCCTTCGAGCGCGGCCTGCTGTTCCTGGGCGCCGGCGAGAACACCCTGCGCGTGTGCCCGCCGCTGGTGGTCACGGCGGAACAGGCCGACATCGCGCTGGATGTGCTCGAAGAGTGCATCGCGATCGTGGAGAAAAAATAAGGCTGGAAAAACGCCACGGATTTGCACGGATGGACACGGATAATGGATACGGTCTCCGGTGCATAAGGGTGGCGCAGGGCTTCAGCCCTGCATTTGATCGACGCAGAGCAGACGGCTTCAGCCGCTGAGGTCTGTAGCGCTTCAACGCGAATTTATGCAGGCCTGAAGGCCTGCTCCACCCAGTAATCTAGGCCGTCATAATCCTGGTGAATCCGTGGCGTTTTTTGTATCGTCCAACGACGGATGACCCACAAGCTCACCGCCCGTGGCTGGCTGGCCCTGCTCCTCAGCGTGGCGCTGTGGGGATCGGGATTCATCGCCATCCGCATGGCGCTGCCGGGCTACTCGCCGACGCACCTGGCGCTGCTGCGCTTCCTGGCGGCCTCGGCGACCATTCTCATTTACGCCCTGGTCGCCGGCGTCCGTCCGCCCGCGCGCAAAGATCTTCCCTATATCTTGATGATGGGCTTTGTCAGCATCACCGTCTACCACGTGGCGCTCAACAGCGGCGAGCGGACGGTGACCGGCGGCGCGGCCAGCATGCTGGTGGCCTCAGCGCCGATCTTCTCCGCCCTGCTGGCCCGGGTCGCCCTCGACGAGCGCCTGCGAGCGTGGGGATGGATTGGGATCGCTATCAGCTTCGCCGGCGTCTCGCTCATCGCCATCGGCGAAGGCAGGGGATTGCACTTCAACCGCGGCGCTTTCCTCGTCCTGATAGCGGCCATGGCGACGGGCATCTCGGTGGTTCTGCAAAAACATTATTTGAAGACCTACAACGTCACCGATTTTTCCACGCACCTGATCCTGGCGGGGACGGTGTTTCTGCTGCCGTTCCTACCGGGCCTGGGCACGGCGATCCGCCATGCGCCGCTCCAGCCGACGCTGGCGGTGGTGTACCTCGGCGTGTTCCCCGCCGCCATCGCATACCTCACGTGGGGATATGTGCTGAAGCGCATTCCGGCCTCCATCGCCGCCAGTTCGCTGTACACGCCGCCGATCTTCGCCATCCTCATCGGCTGGCTGGCTCTGCGGGAGGTCCCCACTGTGCTCTCGATCGTGGGCGGCGCGCTGGCCTTCGCCGGGGTCACGCTGGTGAATACCAAAGGCCACGCGCCCAGGCCCGTGGATGTTGCGCTGTACGCGGTGGATCGCGGGGACTGACCTGCTTTGTACGCGCTCAGTCGCATTCACTCCCTCGCGCTGGTTTTTTTATTTGGGTTCTTACGGCACGCCTGAAGGCGTGCCCTCCCGATCCCACTGCAACGGCAGAACTGCTATCCTGAGTCGTTCTCACCCGCAGTCATGCAGACTCTGCTCACACAAGCCTCCCTGGAAACAGCCGCCAAGAAACATGTGGTGGGATGGATGGTGTTTGGCCTGCTGGTGCTGGCTTCGGCGGCGTTCGGTGCGCTGGCGGGACTGCTGTTCGTCTATTCCACCGAGCTGCCGCAGGTGGAGGAGCTGGACCGCTACCGGCCGAGTTCGATCACCGAACTTTACGACGACCAGGGGCGCGTGATCGGATCCTTCGCGCTGCAACGGCGCGTGATCGCTTCCTACAACGATTTCCCCAAGCCGCTGCGCGATGCCGTGATCTCCACCGAGGACAAAGAGTTCGAAAAGCACTGGGGGGTAAATTTCTACCGCGTCCTGGGCGCGGCCTGGCGTGACTTGGTGTCAGGCAGCAGGGCGCAGGGCGCCTCGACGCTCACCATGCAGTTGGCGCGCAACCTGTTTCTCTCGCCCGAGCGCACTTACCGGCGCAAGCTGCAGGAGATCATGCTGTCGCTGCAGATCGAGCGCCGCTTCACCAAGCCGCAAATCTTCGCCATGTACTCCAACCAGATCTTCCTGGGACACGGCGTGTATGGCTTCGAGGCCGGGTCAGAGTTCTACTTCGGCAAGAAGGCCAAAGACTTGACGCTCGAAGAAGCGGCCCTGCTGGCCGGCATGCCCAAGGCCCCAAACCTCTATTCGCCCATCAACAACCCCGAGCGGGCGCTGCGGCGGCGCAACCTGGTGATCAACAACCTGCTGGAAGACGGCAAGATCACCACCGACGAGGCCACCCGCGCCAAGAACACGCCGCTCAAGCTGAACGTGCAGTGGGACACCAACTCGCTCGCGCCTTACTTCGTCGAAGAGATGCGGCAATATCTCGAAAAGAAGTACGGCAGCGACAAGGTGCACGAGGGCGGATTGCGGGTTTACACCACGCTCGACATGGACTTGCAGAAGACCGCCAACCAGGCGGTGCTCGACGGTCTGGCCGCTTACGAGCGCCGGCACGGCTGGAAAGGACGGCTGCCGAACGTGCTGGCCGGCGGCGCGACGCTCGACGGCTTCCGCGATCCCGACTGGCAGGAACCGCTTGAACCGGGCAGCTATGTGCACGCCCTGGTGCGCTCGGTCTCGAGCACCAGCGCTATTTTGAAGTTCGGAAAGTATCTGGCCACCATCGGACCGAGCGAGATCGCATGGACGGGCAAGCGCTCGCCGCACGAACTGCTTTCGGATGGCGATCTGGCGTACGTGAAAGTGCAATCGCTCGCGCCCGACGGTACCGCCAAGGTCAGCCTGGAGCAGGACGCGGGCACGCAGGGCGCTCTGATCGCGCTCGATAACTCCACCGGCGCCATCAAGGCCATGGTCGGAGGCCGCGATTTCGATGAATCCAAGTTCAACCGCGCCACCCAGGCGCTGCGCCAAGTGGGTTCGGCGTTCAAGCCCTACGTGTACACCACCGCGGTCGAGAAGGGCGCTTCTCCCGACGACGTCATCCTCGACGCCCCGGTGACGTTCACCACCGCGTCCGGTCCCTACTCTCCCCACAATTACGATGGCAAGTTTGAAGGCAGCATCACGCTCAGGCGGGCGTTCTCGCAATCGCGCAACATCCCGGCGCTGAAGCTGGCGGACCGCTTGGGGATAAATGCTGTCATCGAAACCGCCCGGCGCTTCGGCGTTACCTCACCCTTGCCGGCATATCTGCCGGTAGCGATCGGCGCCGCCGAGGTGACCCTGATCGAGCAGACGGCGGCGTTCACTACCTTCCCCAACGATGGGGTGCGGGTGGTGCCGCGCTACATCCGCCGGGTCACCGACTACCAGGGACAGGTGCTGGAGGAGGACTATCCCGAGGTGAAGGACGTGACCACGCCGCAGACGGCACGGGTGATGACCTCGCTGCTGCAGCAGGTGGTGCAGCACGGGACCGCGTACGCCGCCGCCAGCCTGAAGCATCCGCTGGCGGGCAAGACGGGCACCACCAACGACTTCACCGACGCCTGGTTCATCGGTTTCTCGCCCTCGATCACTTGCGGGGTGTGGGTGGGCTTCGACGAGAAGAAAACCCTGGGCAACAAGGAGACGGGCGCGCGCGCCGCCCTGCCCATCTGGATGGACTTTATGCGGGTCGCGCTTGCAGGACGCGCCGACGAGAACTTCACTCCGCCTCAGCCCGTTCCCCACGCCGCCGTCGCCCAGACCCTGGACACTCCCGACCGCGCGCCGGGAGATGGTGAGACCCACTAAGGCGGTCGCTGGCCGATGGTCCTCGCCATCCGCACGCCCTACTCTTCAAGGTCTATGAGTTCTGCTGTCTTGATCGCTATTTGAGTGGGACTGAGAGTGAAGAATATCGAGAGCGGGGGCACGCCCGGAAAGCCGACAAGTTTTAATCTGTGAAGTTTGGTCCCCGGTACGACCGGGAATAATTCAGGGCTGCCCAGCAGGGCTGGAGAGAGCGTCATCAGCGCTTCATCCAGTCGTCGCCAATTGATGCGATACTTGTTGATCTGGTCAGTGTATAGCTGGTCTTCAACGATCTGGCGAGGCGGCATAGATCACTACCGGGCGTCGTCGGATGTGAGACCAAATTCTCGCGCCAACTCCTGCCCACGCTGAACCTCGGCAGCAGAGAGTGGTTCATCGGATATGAAAATGCTGCCGTATGGAATCGAGTCACCCTCTTTAGTCATCTTCCATCCCACGAAGCGGTGACTGAACTCACTGCTTTCTTCTGCATCCAGATCCCACAAATCTTCGATTATGCTGTCAACCAGTGCAATTTCTCGACCCGAGAACACTTTCAGATTAGGCTCAGTCAAATTGACGGTTCGCACCTGTTTGTTCCCGCTCCTGAGTGGCAGGACCTGCACTACCAACTTGCCGCTGTTTTTTAGCCCATCACGAACTGGAATTAATCTTCGTGGCGCCGGCCCCATGCGGAGATGCTGGTACTCGACCCCCGTTATCGGCTCCCCCCAGTTCCCAAATGACAGGAAGTCCGAAAGGTAAAGTATCTTGTTCAGCTTTACGGCGCCGAATTTCGGGTCAGTGGCGCATTTTTGGCTAATGTAGAGAATTAGCTCGGCTAACTTTTCTTCATCGCCGATCACACTCGCCGTCATGCACCCCTCCCTGTCTTGTAGAAGCCTGAACCTGTGGCACCCGCCTGGGCAAGGTTATTTTGACTACCCATTATGCCAGATATTGTCGATGCCGATTCCCGGCAGGACTTCGCCCGTGCGTTTGGAGATGCCCTAAATCGGTTCTTGGAGCACAGAGGCATCAGGCAGAGCGACGCCGCAAAGTTACTTGGGTTGGAAAATGGAAAGGCGAGACTCACACGGTGAAGCGGCCGCCGGGTCGGATTGAACTTTCTGTTTCACTAGACGCGACAGCATCGTAAGAACGACGCTGCCCTGTTGTGCCGGGGAACCCACGCACATCTTGAAAACTACAATTCCAGGCCGTGACAAAAGTCATCGTGCCCGGAGCGGCGCCCCGGTAGAGTGTATTCCGGTAGACTCTATTCAGGAGAAAAGGATGAGGCTGCGTTCCGAAGAAATCCTTGCTGCCGAGAACCGCGATCTTAACAAGCTGCTGGCCTCGCTGGGGCCCCTGGTAGAACTAGCGGCGGCGGGGGCGGCCGAACCATCCCATCCAGCTCCACCACAAGAGAGGAAGAAGCAAATGGCCATCACTGCGACCAAGACCGTGCGAGAACTCGCCGTTGAATTGCCGGGCGCGACCCGGATCTTCGAAAAACTGGGCATCGATTATTGCTGCGGCGGCGGTAAGTCGCTGCAGGACGCCTGCAGCGCCGCGCGTCTGACGGTTGACGATGTCATCCGCTCACTGGAACTGAGCGAAAGCGCGCGCTTGGCAGCCGCACCCGAGCGCGACTGGACCACAGCGCCGCTGAGCGAAATCACCGCTCACATCGTCGACAAGCACCACGCCTACGTCCGCCAGGAGATCCCTCGCATCCAGGCGCTGCTGGCAAAGGTGGTTGCGGCCCACGGGCAGAACCATCCCGAAGTGGCGAAGATTCAGGGAAGCTTCGAGGACCTGGGGAACGAACTGACCCCGCACATGTTCAAGGAAGAGAACGTACTGTTCCCGTACATCGACAGCATGCAGGCGGCGGTGGAGCGCGGCCAGCCGGTTCCGCCGCCATTTTTCGGCACGGTGCGCAACCCGGTGCAGATGATGATGACGGAGCACGACGGCGCGGGCGAGAAGCTAAAGCAGATGCGAGAACTCAGCTCAGGGTATGCGGTGCCGGCCGACGGGTGCACCACCTATGCCAGCCTGTATCGCGCGCTCGGCGAGTTCGAGCAGGACCTGCACCAGCACATCCACCTGGAGAACAACATCCTCTTCCCCCGCGCGGTGGAACTGGAGAAGAGGAATTAGCTACTGCCGGTCGGCCTGGTGGCGCTCGGCGCTGCTCATCTGGCCGTAGAGTTCGTCGCGCTCCCGCGCCAGCCAGGCGTTGCTCGGGGTCATCTGCAAGGCAGAGCTGAAATAGCGGTAGGCGGCCAGGCGGTCCAGGGGCACGCAGGTGCCGGTGGCGTAGAGCGCGCCCATCTGGCTGGCCGCCGCGGAGTTGGGACGCTTCATCGCCTCCCGCAAATAGGCCAGGCCGGTTACGCAGTCTTGGCGCACACCCTGCCCGCGGATGTACTTCTGCGCCAGTTGCAGTTGGGGATTGTCCTCCGGCGCGGCTGCCTCCGCCGGTCTCTGGCGGCTGGCGTGGGCAAACTTGGCTGCCCGCGCGGTGTTTTTTCTGGGAGCAGCATCTTCCCTGGTGTCAGGGCCGGGCTTGGCCGGTTCGGCGGACTTTTCCTTCGCGGTCGAAACTCCGTTGTCATCGGGCTTGGAGGGCGGACTCGCAGCTCCGGCCGACTGCGGTCCCACATCCGGCGGAGCTCCAGCAGCCGGCGGGGCATCGTTGGCGGCTGCCGAGGCAGACGGTTGAGGCGCCGCGGCTGTGGGTTCGGGCGAGGCAGGCTCCACGGGCGGAGCGGCTGGAGCAGGCGGCGCCGGGGGCTGCGGGTTCACGCGCGCGAGCACCGTAGCATAGAGCCGGCCAGCCATGGGGCGCGCCTCGTCCCGAAAATGCCACCCTGCCAGCACAGCCGCCACCAGCAGCACCAGCGCGATCCACAGGCCGCGATGGCCGCGGCGTTCATCATCTTCAAGAAGATAACTGGCGCGGTCGGGGTCAGGCTCCGTACCCAGGCCCAGAAACGAAGGCCCGGTTATGGCAGGCCGGGGGGCTGCGGGACGGGATGGCAGGGGCTCCGCGTTCAGCCCGAGCATCGATGTCCCCGCTGAAGCCCTGACCGGTTGTGCTTTCTTGTCCGGCGAAGCGGCCTCGGCAGGTTTGGCGGGCGGCGTCTCCAGCGGGGAACCGCACATGCCGCAGTAGCGATTCGGTTCCGGGTTATTGTGATGGCAGCGGCGGCAAAGCAAACGCATCCCTCCCCGGCCAGAGGTATAGGTTATTCGATGCCGGTGCCGGCGGGCTGTGCCGCCTGTGGTTCCCCCGCAAAAAGAGAAGGGACGGCCTCGCGGCCGCCCCAGATGGTTGCCGATGCGGGAGACCGCATCCGCTTAGAGAGGTTGTACGTTCTCTGCCTGCCAGCCCTTAGGTCCTTTGACGACATTGAACTGGACGGCTTGCCCTTCTTGCAGGCTGCGGAAGCCTTCGCTCTGAATCGCTGAGAAATGAACGAAAACATCCTCGCCGTTCTGCCGGCTGATAAAGCCGTAGCCCTTGGCATCGTTGAACCACTTTACAGTTCCTTGCTCCATACGTGTTACACACATCCTTGTCTTGATTTTGCGCTGAGATGAATCGGGAGGTACTGCGTGAGGCAGATAACGCTGTTCAGCGGATGCTGCTCCAACCGCCGCTTCCATCTAAGGCAATTAAAGTATACCCAAGCCCTGTGCAAAAAGCCAGCCATGCGTGCACTGCCTTGCCGTGCGTACGGACCCGGTCTGCCCCGAAGAGCTTCCGCGACCAGGCATGGATTGAAACCCGCTCACCTGGCCATATCGCGCTATGCGCCAGTTTACGAAACAGATGCGCTCTCAGTTGGGAAGAGCGGCATAAAATGGCGCTGGCATGCCCGGCAACGCCATCGAGCCATTCCTGGACGAAACCTGCGAACCTCGCGTTCGTGGATTTCTGCACCGACCGGTGTCCCCAGGCGGCGATGCTCTGGTGCTGACGCACGGCGCGGGCGCAAATTGCCAGTCGCCTTTGCTGCTGGCGGTCGCAGGAGGGTTTGCCGAATGCGGAACGACGGTCCTTCGCTGCGACCTGCCGTTTCGCCAGATGCGTCCGCATGGGCCTCCGGGTGCGGGCAGCGCGGCGCGCGATCGCGAAGGATTACGGCAAGCAGTAACGGCGATGCGGAAGATCGTCCCCGGGCGAATATTCCTCGGCGGACACTCCTATGGCGGACGCCAGGCCACCATGCTGGCCGCCGACGATCCCAGCGTGGCCGCGGCTTTACTGCTGCTCTCCTACCCGCTGCACCCGCCACGGCGTCCCACGCAATTGCGCACGGCGCACTTCCCCCAGCTCCGCGTACCGTCGTTGTTCGTCACCGGCACGCGCGACGAGTTCGCTTCGGTTGAGGAGATCACGTCCGCGCTGGAATTGATCCCGGCGCGAACCAGGCTGCTGACGATCGAAGGCGCCGGTCACAGCCTGGCGGTTCGGAGAGAACTTCCCGCGGTCGTCGCTAAGGTGATCAGCGCTTTCCTTGAATTCATCCGTTAACAACAGATTCAACAGTGGCTAAACCCATTTCGCTGTCATGCTGAGCGAGTGCGGGCCGGTTTTGCCCGCACGAGTCGAAGCACCCCTACTTACGCGACATCTTTCGAGTAGAGGTCCCCTTCGACTTCGCTCAGGGCAGGCTTTCGACTCGCGCGCCAAAGCTTGCCCTGAGCGGAGCCGAAGGGGCGGGCGCGCTCGCTCAGGATGACAGCGCCATTTCTCCGCAACCGCTGCACCGTCCCTACAATCGAAACCCTGTGAGATTCGATCTCCATAAGGAGGTTTCCCATGCGCTTGCTGGTTCTAATGCTGCTGGTGTGCTTTGGCGCCCTGCCGGCGTTTTCTGCCGATGGCAAGTCAGTCTCCTACAAGAGCGGAGACGAGACCGTCAGCGGCATGCTGTACACGCCCGCAGGCAAGGGCCCGTTCCCAGCCCTGGTAGTCATCCACGAATGGTGGGGACTGAATGACTGGGTGAAGGAACAGGCCGCAAAACTTGCCGATCAGGGCTACGTCACGCTGGCGGTGGATCTTTATCGCGGCAAGGTGGCGGCGACTCCCGACGAGGCGCACGAACTCAGCCGCGGACTGCCGCACGACCGCGCCGACCGCGACCTGATGGCGGCTGCCGATTACCTGCGCTCACTGAAGAATGTGGACCCCGCGCGCGTGGGCTCGATCGGCTGGTGCATGGGCGGAGGATACTCGCTCGACCTGGCGCTGGCAGACTCGCGACTGGCCGCCACCGTGATCAACTACGGGCACCTGGCCACGTCGCAGGACAGCTTGAAGAAGATCCACGCCTCCATCCTGGGCATCTTCGGAGGGCAGGATCGCGGCATCCCCGTAAGCGACGTGCGCAGCTTCGAAACGCAGATGAAGCAACTGGGCAAGCCCATCGAGATCGTGATCTTCCCCGACGCCGGACACGCCTTCGAGAATCCCACTAACAAGACCGGTTACAGAGCGGACGACGCGGCCCAGGCCTGGGCGAAGACGGTGGCGTTTCTGCGCCGCACGCTACAGGAAGGCGGGCGCTAGGCAGGCGCGGCAAAAGAAGGGGGGAGGGTCTCCGCCGCGGGACAGGTGGCGGGCGTCCCGCTAGGGCCAGCGCTTGTTGGCGTCGCCGTTGGCCGGCCCCGCCACTGGCAGGACATCCAGGACCGGCTCGTCCAGACTCATGGCCGCCGTCTCCACGTGGCGCTGGATTGGGTCCAGGGTCCTGGTCTGCTGGTTCTGGCCTTCCTCCTCCAGCAGGCGCGCCGCCACGCGCAGCAGCTTGATTTCGCGGTTCAGCTTCTCGATCTCGGTTTCCTTCTCGCGCAGGACGTCCTGGATATTTTTCATCGCACCCTCACCTGTGACTATAAGCGGGTTAGTGCCGGTCTGGGACATGACCGAGGTGCACCGTCCCTTGGCGTGGGACGGAGCCCTTTTGGTCATGTTTTTCGCATGGGCTGCTTGCTACGATGTTCTCACCCAAGAGCATCTTGACGGGAGAAGTCGGGCAATGGGTTCGGCCCAGGGACCAGTGACATCGGAACTAGAGCAGGCGCGCAGCGCGCCAGAATTCGGAGCGCACACGCCGCTGGCGGAGAAACTGCTGGCGGTGGCCATCCGCGCGCAAAACTTCACCGGGTCCAGCGGTGTCGCCATCGCTTTGACCGAAGGCCAGGAGATGGTCTGCCGCGCCAACTGGGGCACCAGCGCGCCCGAGGTCGGCGCCAAGCTCAGCATCGAGAACAGCTTCACCGGGCTGTGCGTGCGGACGGGCGAGCCGCTGCGCTGCGACGATGCCCAGAGCGATCCGCGGGTCGATCCCGAAGCTTGCCAGGCGCTGGGAATCAGCGCCATCGCGGTGGCTCCGGTCCGCCGCGGGTTGAAGGTGATCGGCGTGATCGCCGCCTTCTCCGACACGCCCAACGCCTTTACCGACAAGCACCTGCTCATCCTCACCACGCTTTCGGAGGTCATCGTCGAACTCTTGGACGACCCACACCCGGTTCGGCCCCTGCCCCAGGCTGTGGAAGCCGCCGCTTCCAACCTGATGCGCGCGACCGCAGTCGCGCCGGCGCCGGTAGCGCCGCGGGTGGAGAAACGGGCAGTGGCAAGCGTGGCGCAAGAGCCGGCCGCGCCGCCGGTTCAGGAAGTCCCAGTGGTCGTGCCCGCAGCACCGGTCCCGCTCGAGAAGGCTCCCGGCCAGCCCATGACGCGCGACAGCGCCTCGGACCAGCTCGCGGGAGGCAGGCAGAACGAGATTTGGCCGTCCGCACTCGATCCCGGTCCACTACCCCAGCCACCCAAGACCGCGTTTCCACCCCCGCGGAGCCAGACCGGCCTGGACGGGGATCATGGTCCGCCATCCCAACCAACCAAAACTGGGCCTGCTGGGGACGCCGCTTCCGGAGGGCTCAAGCTGGTAAAGCCGCCCGCAAGTATGCCGGCGCCCGATTTCGGCCCCGAACTCACGTTCAGCGGCTTCGAGGCCGATGCCAGCCCGCGACGTCGTTGGCTACTTCTGGCAGCGGTTCTGGCCATCTTCGCTATCCTGGCGGCTGCAGGCTGGCGTTTGCAGGTGGCAAGAACCGCCAGTATGGCAAAGCATGCTTCGGCCGCCGCGGCGCCGGAGCCGGAGGCAACTCACCCGCAACCCGAGCTGGCGCAGCCCGCCGAACCCGCACCGGTCGCAACCGAGCATGTCCTCGTCAGTTCCCCGCCGAAGGCCAGCGTCGGCCCCTCGCCGGCAAAAGCAGCGCCGGCTTCGGAGCAACTCACAGAGGCAGGGGATGTGCCCGTCCGGCGCGGCCCGCAGCCCGTAGTCGAAGACGCCGGGCCCGTACGCCGGCCGGCCAGCGGCGCGTCTCGCTCCGCGCGGGCGCCCGAGGCCCAAGCGCCGCAGCTCGCGCTCGCCGCCCCGGATCTGCCCACCGCCTTGGCCAAGCCCACGCCCACCGCCGTTACCGGGCCGGTATCGCGCGTGGTTCCGGCACAACTGAATCATCGCGTAGAGCCGCCGTATCCGGACGCGGCCCGCCGCCTGGGAATCTCCGGCAAGGTGGTGATGAAAGCGACCATCACCAAGGCCGGTGCCGTGGGTAGCGTACGCTGGGTGAGCGGCAACGATATGTTCCGCGACACCACCCTCGCCGCCGTCAAGCAGTGGCGCTACAAGCCAGCCAGTTTGAACGGCCAGCCGGTCGAATCCGACCTCGAGATCGTGCTCCAGTTCAAAGGCGCGCCAAGCCAGTAAGCCCGCTCTCTCCGATCGCCCCCCGCGGCTCATTCGACAGTGCGATAGCCCATCAACATCAGCGTCCTCTGCGAGAACGGCACATACAGAAGCGCGGCCATAGCAGCACAGACTCTTTTGGGATCCCGCCTCATGGGGACAGGCGCGGGTGCGTCTTTTAGTTGTGATGCTGGTCACGCCCATGAGTGACCGCGGGCACGGTGCCCTCCGCCCCGCTCGTGCAGAATGCTTCCCCATCGGCCGCACTCAGGTTGCGGCGGCGCGTGAGGGTGGTTTCCGGGATGCCCACGGCCCAGGATGTGCCGATGGAAAAGTGCGCTTCACCATCCGGGCGCTTCTGGGATACACTCCTGTTCCTAACTGCTGACGTGGCTGTTCCTTCCGTGACAAAAACTGGTCGCGCGAATTGCACAGCGGCGCCAACCAATCGCCGCGATACCCGGGTCGAGCCGTTTCGCACGGATTTATGAAACGAGACTCCCGATCCGGCTGCTGAAAGCCGGCCCTAACCCTTCATGCGAGGAGTGCGCAAATGTCTAAGCACTGGAGAACAGTCTTTTTGGGCGTCATGGCCGTCCTGGCCGTGGTCATCGCTCTGCTGGCGACCCCGCCGCGCGCCGATGCCATACCGGCATTTTCACGGCAGTACAACACCTCTTGCAGCACCTGCCACATCGATTTCCCCAAGCTCAACGATTTTGGCAAGGCCTTCAAGGACGCGGGGTTCAAGTTCCCCACCGATGACGATTCGATGTTGAAGATCCCGCCGGTGCTGCTGGGCGCTCCGGCGCAGGCCGAGCTGTGGCCCAAGGCCATCTGGCCGGGCTCGATCCCCGGTCAGTTGCCGGTCGGCCTGCGCATGAACAACTACTTCCAGGTGGTGGGAGCCAATCGCGGCAACCTCACCGGCGGAGGCGTCACCCCGCCGACAGCGGGTTTCGTTCCCCGCACCGACTTCGAGACCGGTTTCTTCAGCATCTTTACGGCGGGCAATTTCGGCAGCGACATTGCTTTCTGGGCCGATGACGACATCAGTGTCGCCGGCGCGAACGCTAACGGCGGGCTGGGCGACGCCTACCTCAGGTTCGTCAACATCGGGCGTTTCATGCACCTGCCCAAGGACGCACTTACCTTCCGGGTGGGCCAGTTCGAGCTCGACCTGCCGTTCACCCAGGCGCGCAGTTACAACATCAGCCCTTATGACATCTACACCGAAGCCAATATGGGCGCCATGAACACCCTGTTCCCGCAGCAGAACGTCACCAATACGTTTGCCTTGGCGAATGCCGCGCACGGAGTAGAGCTCTCCGGGGGACATCTATATGGCGGCTACCACTATTCGGTTGCGCTGGTGGACCAGAACACCGGCGGCCCGATAGCCCTTCCAGCCAATATCCCGACCGCGACCGGCGGCAACACCGGGGGGGTAGGCTTCTTCTCCGACTCCAACTTCAAGGACATTTACAGCCGCTTCTCCTACCGCTTCAACCTGGAGCGCAATGCCGAGAGCCGCCACTCCATCCAGGCTGCCGGGCCCGCGGGCCCGCGCGACCACACCTATCTCCGGCTGGGAGTGTACGACTTCTACGGACGCAGCGTGCAGCGCTTCAGCGGGACGAACGGGACGCTCACCGCCCGCGAGCCCTTCTACCGCCTGGGCGGCGATTTCGACTTCGGATACCACGGGGTCTTCAATCTCTATGGCTTGTTCATGTACGGACGCGATCACAACCTGCTGCCAGTCGATAGTGCTGGAGCGCTTGTGCCTTTGCCTCTCAACACCGGCATAGGCACGCCGGTGATTGCCGGCTTTGTGAATGGTGTCCCTGCCACCTTCAGCGGCGGATTCATGCAGGCTGACTACATGGTGTATCCCTGGATGATGGTGATCATGCGCTGGGACTCGGTCCACTCCACGGCGGACCTGCTGAATGGCGTGGCCGGCAGCCCAACTAACTTCCCGCTGCCATTTAATACCACGCGCAACCGGTTTACCCCGGGGGTGCAGTTCCTGATCCACGCCAA
>JBIOFT010000049.1:0-22768 GCA_044447375.1 Terriglobales bacterium
TCACGGCGGCGTCTAAACATTTTGCTTTTGACTTTATCGGGGGGGGGCCCACTGGGCTCCCCCAAAAAATTTCCCCATTTTTGACACCCTGCGCGACGCGCGCCCTGCGGGGGGGCGTTGGGCGCGCGAGTCGAAAGCCTGCCCTGAGCGCAGTCGAAGGGGACCCCTTCCCCCCAAAACGGTCCAAGCTGCATGTAGAATTACGCCCCATGCCCTACCTGCTGAAGACCGAGCCCTCCGAGTATTCCTTCGCCGACCTCGAACGCGATAGGACCACGGTGTGGGACGGCGTCACCAATCCCGTCGCCGTCAAGAACCTCCGCGGGATGCAGAAGGGGGACGATCTGATCATCTACCACACCGGAGACGAAAAGCGCACCGTCGGCGCTGCCACGGTGGTCGCGGTGGATGCCGCCGATCCCAAATCGCCGCGCGTAACCGTCAAAGCAGGGAAGCCGCTTGCGCCCGTGTCGCTGGCCGAGATCAAGGCCAACCGCCTGTTCAGCGACTCGCCACTCGTGCGCCAGGGACGGCTCTCGGTCGTCCCGCTCAGTGAGGCGCAGCACCGCTTCCTCACCTCCCGCTAGAGCGCCGCTATTTCCCGCTCCGGTGCGCTGCCTCCCAAATGGGCTTGTAGTCGTACGTGGGATAGAACTCGGTGTGGTAGGCCCCACCCCAGGCGCCGTGCTCGATGACCAGGTTCACCTCCCGCAGCTTCTCGGCGGGGAAGCGCAGCGTGACCACCTGTCCGATGCCCATCATCACGTACCAGGAGACCACCTCCACGCCCGGCGGCGGGAAATTCTTGTCGAAGCCGGTCTGCTTCAGGTGGGCATTGATCTCGTCCAGCGTCCTCGACTCGTCGTGGCGCAGGAAGACGGTCAGCAGCATGGTGCCCTGGGGAGCGCCGGGCGTCTCCGCTGGCGCCTGCGGGCGCAGCGGAAGCGGAGCGAGACAGAAGACGAGCAGCAGGGCGAGGGTGGGCAGGCGTTTCAGCGTCATAGGTATTCTCCTTGGAATTCAGATGATTGGCAGCAATTTTTTTGTTGACAGCGCCTTCCTCAAGGCCGCATATTTGCACGTTGCATATTTATACAGCAACATGCATAATTATGCAGTGTTATACACTTGAGTGCATAAATATACACTGACACCGATGTCCAAGCTGGCGCGCCAGAACCGCATCCTCGATCTCGTGTTGGAAGAGCCCCTGGCCAGCCAGGACGACCTGCGCCTGCGGCTCTCCCGGCTGGGCTTCAAGGTGACGCAGGCCACGCTCTCCCGCGACATCCACGATCTCGGCCTGGTGAAGACCCCGGAGGGCTACATGGCGCCGCCGGGCGAGGCTGCTCCGGACGCCGGCGCGCCCCGCATCGCGCGGCTGCTGCGCGAGTTCGTCATCCAGATTCGTGGGGCGCAGAACCTGCTGGTGCTCAAGACCACGCCGGGAAGCGCCCAGCCGGTGGCGGCGGGCATCGATGCCGAGGACTGGCCCGAGATCGTGGGCACGGTGGCGGGCGACGACACCATCCTGGTGATCTGCCCCGACCGCAAAGCCGCCCGCAAGCTGGCCGTGCGGGTGCAGGAGTTACTGGCATGACCGCCGCGATCAAGATCGCCGTGGTCGGTTCGACCGGTTATGCCGGCTTCGAGTTGACGCGCCTGCTCACCCGCCATCCGCGGCTGGGCAAGCCCCTGCTGCTGCGGCGTGACAAAGAAGACGGCCCGACGAATCTCGCCGACCTCTATCCGCACATCTCTGGCAATGGCAGCTATCCGCTGGAGCCGTTTTCCTGGGCGAAGCTCGCGGGCGTCGATCTGCTGTTCATGTCCACACCGCACGAGATTTCGCGCGAGTGGATTCCGGAGGCGATGCGGCGCGGGCTGCGCGTCATCGACCTGAGCGGCGCCTGGCGGCTGCGCCAGGCCGAGTACCGCGCGATCTACGGTTTCTCCGACGCCGAGCCGCAAGTCGCGGCCACGCTGACGGAAACTGCCGTGTACGGTCTGCCGGAATTGCACCGCGAGCAGTTGAGCGGCGCACAACTGGTGGCCAACCCCGGCTGCTATGCCACCTCGATCATCCTGGCGCTGGCGCCGCTGATGCGCGCCGGCCTGGTCGATCGTGAGCACGGGATCATCTGCGATTCCAAATCGGGCGTTTCGGGCGCGGGCCGCCAGCCCACGCAGAAGACGCACTTCGTCGAAGTGGCGGACAATCTCTCCGCCTACTCGGTCTTCTCCCATCGCCACACCGGGGAGATTCTGGAGCAGCTCGAGCTCGACGCGCGCGAACTGATCTTCACGCCGCACCTGCTGCCCATCCCGCGCGGCATCCTCTCGACCATCTACCTGCGCCTGCGCCGGCCGATGCAAGCTGCAGAAATCGAGAGCTGCTTCCGCGCGTTCTATGCGGGCGCGCCCTGGGTGCGCGTGTACCCGGCGGGCAAGCTGCCGCAGATCCAGTTTTGCGTTCACACCAATTTCTGCGATGTGGGCTTCTGTCTGAGTCCAGAAGGTGAGCGGCTGGTGATCGTCTCCTGCCTCGACAACCTGGTGAAAGGCGCTGCCGGGCAGGCGGTGCAGAACATGAACCTGATGTACGGCTGGGACGAAAGCGAGGGACTGTGAGGATCGTGGTCAAGATCGGCGGCGCCGCCCTGGATGACAAGGACCTCATGCACAAGTGTGCCCAGGCGGTCACGGACATGGCCCGCGAAGGCCACAAGGTCGTCGTGGTGCATGGCGGCGGGGCAGCGCTCACGCGCGTCCTGAAGCAACTGGGCAAGACCAGCGAGTTCGTCAACGGCCTGCGCATCACCGATTCTGAAACCCGCGATGTGGCGCTGATGGTGCTCGCCGGGCGCATCAACAAGACTCTGGTCGCCACCCTTAACTCTCTCGGCCAGCTCGCGGTGGGACTCTGCGGCGGCGATGGCGGCTCGTTCCGCGCGCGCAAGAAGCGCTCCAACGGTACCGACCTGGGCTTCGTGGGCGAGATTTGTTCGGTCGATGCGCGCTGGATCGAAGCCATCTGGCAGAACGGCGGCATTCCCGTGTTCTCCAGCCTCGCTCTCGGCACGGACGGCGAGTATTACAACATCAATGCCGACCAGATGGCTGCCGCCTGCGCCGTGGGCTGCCACGCCGACGCGCTGGTCTTCCTGACGGACGTTGCCGGCGTCAAGGACGCCGACGGCGCCGTAATCCGCTGGCTCGACCTGAAGACGGTGATCCAGTTGGAGCGCGCCTCGGTGATCGGCGGCGGCATGCTGCCCAAGCTCGAAGCCTGCCAGCACGCGCTGCGCTCCGGCGTGGGCCGTGTGCGTATCCTGCCGGCCGCGCACTCCGAAGTGCTGCCCGAGCTGTGCTTCAGCCGCGTGGATCTGGGCACGGAGGTGATGCTGGCATGAGCCTGGCCTCCGTGATGCGCGCCGAAGCCGCATTGCTTCTGCCCACGTACGACCGCTATAAGGTCCTTCTGCGCAAGGGCCGGGGCGTCTACGTGTATGACGATGCCGGACGCGCCTACCTCGATCTGCTGGGCGGCATCGGCGTGAACGCGCTCGGCCACGGACATCCCGCCATTCGCAAGGCGCTGGCCCAGCAGGCCGACAAGCTGATCCACGTCTCCAACCTCTTCTATCACGACTACCAGGCGGAGCTTGCGAAGCGGCTGACGCGCATCTCCGGCCTCGATCGTGCGTTCTTCTGCAATAGCGGCACCGAGGCCTGGGAAGCGGCGCTGAAGTTCGCCCGCTCCTACGCGCGCACCAGGAGCAAAAATGGCGCGCATCCGGCCTGGCGCTTTCTCGCCCTGGAAAATTCCTTCCACGGTCGCACCTTTGGATCGCTTTCCACCACGGCGACCGCCAAGTACCGCGAACCCTTCGAGCCGCTGGTTCCGGGCGTGCGCTTCGTGCGCTCGAACGACGTGCGCGACCTCGAGCGCAAATTCGATCCCACGGTGTGCGCCGTCGGCATCGAGACCATCCAGGGCGAGAGCGGGATCAAGCCCATCACGCGGGAGTTCCTGCAGGCGGCGCGCGGGCTGGCGAGCCGATACGGCGCGCTGCTGATCATCGACGAGATCCAGTGCGGCCTGGGCCGCACCGGGCGCTGGTTCGCCTACCAGCACCACGGCATCCTGCCCGACATGCTTACGGTCGCCAAGCCGCTAGCCGGTGGCCTGCCGCTGGGGGCGCTGCTCACCACCGACGCGGTCGCGCGCTCCATCAAGCCCGGCATGCACGGGACCACCTTCGGCGGCGGCCCGCTGGCCTGCGCCGTCGCCATCGCCGTTATCGACGCCATCGAACGCGAAGGGCTACTCGAGCACGTGAGCGAGGTGGGCGAATATTTCCGCCAGCAACTGCTGGAGCTTCAGGGCCGGCACGCTTCGATCCTTGAAGTGCGCGGCTCTGGGCTGATGCTGGCGGCCGAGCTCGACTCGGCTGAGCTGGCCAAGGCCGTCCATCTCGGCATGCTGAAGCGCCGCGTCATCCTCAATCGCGCTCACGATGTGGTGCTGCGTTTTCTGCCGCCGTTCATTCTCCAGCGCAAGCACGTGGATCACGCGATTGCCACGCTGGATGCGGTTATGACGTCCGCGGAGAAATCGGCCAGGCCCCCTGTGCCATCCCAAGCTAGGAGCAAACCATGAGCACTTCCACCATCGCGCGGCGAACGGCTTCCGCCCCGCTCATCAGCCTGGACATCAAGGCGCTGGAGAATCGCGACCTGGTGTCCATTGCCGACCTCGAACCCTCCGAGGTCGTGACGATCCTCGAACTGGCCGGCCTGGTGAAGGCGCGGCCGGCGGAATTTCGCACCGCACTCAACGGCCGCCAGATGGCGATGTTCTTCGAGAAGCCGTCGCTGCGCACCCGCCTGACCTTCGAAGCCGGCATGGCCGGGCTGGGCGGGAGCTCGATCTTCGTCGACCAGACGGCGTCGCGGCTGGCCGCGCGTGAATCCTTGAGCGACATCGCGCACAACCTCGAGCGCTGGATGGACGTGGTGGTGTTGCGTACCTTCGAGCACGCGACCATCACCGGCATGGCGGAGCACGCGATGATCCCGGTGATCAACGCGCTGAGCGATGTCGAGCATCCCTGTGAGGCGCTGGCCGACTTTTTCACTCTCAAGGAAAAGTTCGACGACCTCCGGGGGCTGCGCCTGGCCTACGTCGGCGACGGCAACAACGTGGCGCACTCGCTGCTTTTGACCGCCGCCTGCCTGGGCAGCAGCATCACCACGCCTGCCCTCCGGGATACGAGCCGAAGCCCGAGATCGTCGGCCGCGCGCTGGTCATCGCCGCCCGCACCGGCGCCATCATCGAGATCACCAACGACCCCATGGCGGCCGTGGCCGGCGCCGACGCCGTCTACACCGACGTGTGGGCCAGCATGGGGCAGGAGCACGAATCCGAGCAGCGCCGCGTGATCTTTGCGCCTTACCAGGTGAACGAGTCGCTGATGGCGCTAGCTGAGCCGCACGCTGTGTTTATGCACTGCCTGCCGGCGCATCGCGGCGAAGAAGTCACCGCCGGGGTGATGGACTCGCCGCAGTCCATCGCCTTCGACCAGGCGGAGAACCGCCTGCACGTCCAGAAAGCCATCCTGCTGCTGCTGCTGGGCGGCGCCCGCCAGTTTTCGGCCAGGAGCGCCCATGCCTGAAAAAGTGGTGCTCGCATATTCCGGAGGCCTCGATACCTCCATCATCATCCCGTGGTTGAAAGAGAACTATGCCTGCGACGTGATCGCGTTCGTCGGCGATGTTGGCCAGGGCGACGACCTCGAAGCCGTCGTCGAGAAGGCGTACAAGACCGGCGCGTCCGACGTGGTGGTCGAGGACTTGCGCGAGGAGTTCCTCACCGGCTACGTTTTTCCCGCGCTGCGCGCCGGCGCGGTGTACGAGCACAAGTATCTGCTGGGCACGTCGCTGGCCCGGCCGGTGCTCGCCAAACATCAGGCCGAGACCGCGCGCCGTCTCGGCGCCACCTGTGTTGCCCACGGTTGCACCGGCACGGGCAACGACCAAGTGCGCTTCGAGCTGGCGTACCAGGCGCTCGCGCCCGAGCTGAAGGTGATCGCGCCGTGGCGCGAGTGGGAGCTGAAGTCGCGCGAGGATTGCCTGGATTACGCCACCCAGCGCGGCATCCCGGTCGCGGCCAGCCGGGCCAAGATCCACAGCCGCGATCGCAACCTCTGGCACCTGAGCCACGAAGGCGGCGAACTCGAAGACGCCAACAATCCGCCGCTCGCCAGCACCTGGATGCTGACGCGCTCGCCGCAGGAAGCGCCTGACAAGCAAGAAGAGGTGACCATCGGCTTCGAGCAGGGCACGCCGGTGTCGGTGAACGGCATGCAGCTCGACCCGGTGTCGCTGGTCGAGTTGCTGAACGAGATCGGCGGGCGCAACGCCATCGGCCGCGTGGATCTGGTCGAGAACCGTTTCGTCGGCATCAAGTCGCGCGGTTGCTATGAGACGCCTGGCGGCACGCTGCTGGTCACGGCGCACCAGGAGCTGGAAGCGCTCTGCCTCGACCGCGAGGTGATGCACTTCAAGCAGCAGGTCGCGCTCAAATACGCGGAGATGGTGTATTACGGCCTGTGGTTCACGCCGCTGCGCGAGGCGCTCGACGCGTTCGTCAACCAGACACAGCCCGAGATTACCGGAAGTGTGAGCCTGAGCCTCTACAAGGGCAACGTTGCCATCACCGGCCGGCAGTCGGAATACTCGCTCTACAACACCGATCTGGCCGGGTTCACCATGGGCGAGAGCTACGACCAGAAAGATGCCGCCGGGTTCATCCGCATCCTGGGTCTGCCCGCGCGCTCGCGCGCCCGCGCCCGCACTCAGACATCCCAGCAGACCAAGATTGAGTTTGTCCACCCCACGGAGGTCGTGAAGTGAAGATGTGGGCCGGCAGGTTCCGGCAGCCGCTCGATCCTGAGTTCGAGCGCTGGCAGCGGTCGTTTCCCTTCGACCAGCGCCTGATTGAGGAAGAGCTGTCGGCAAGCCGCGCCCACGCCCGCGCGCTGGCCGCCGCCGGCGTGTTGTCGCAGTCTGAGCTGGATTCGATCCTGCGCGGCCTCGAGCAGATCGGCCAGCAGGCTGAAAACCCCGAATTCCTTCAGGACGAGGAAGCCGAGGACGTGCATCATTTCGTCGAAAAGCAGCTGGTCGCTCTCATCGGCGAGACCGGATACAAGCTGCACAGCGGGCGCAGCCGCAACGAGCAGATCGCGACCGACCTCCGCCTCTACGTGCGCCGCTCCATCGACAACCTGCAGCGTAGCCTGGGCGAGCTTCTGGAGGCGCTGATCGCGCGCGCGGAAAAGTCCGGCGTTGCCGCCATGCCGTCCTACACACACCTGCAGCCGGCCGAACCGGTGCTGGTGGCGCACTGGCTGCTGGCGTACGCCGAAATGTTTTTCCGGGACTGCGGCCGTCTTGCCGACTGCCGCAAGCGGCTGAACCAGTGCCCGCTGGGCTCGGGCGCGGTTGCCGGAACCACGCTGCCGCTGGATCGTGCGGCGATGGCGGCCGACCTGGGTTTCGACCAGCCCACGGCCAACAGCCTCGATGCCACCAGCGACCGCGACTTCGCCATCGAATTCGTCCAAGCGCTCGCGCTCGTAGCCGTACATCTCAGCCGTTTCGCCGAAGAGATGATCCTGTTCGCGACCCGCGAATTCGGCTTCGTGCGCCTGCCCCAGGCGTACTCCACCGGGTCGAGCGCCATGCCGCAGAAGCAGAATCCGGACGCGATGGAACTCATCCGCGGCAAAGCTGCCCGCGTTATCGGCGATGCCACGGCGCTCGCAGCCACGGTGAAGGGCCTGCCGCTGGCTTATAACAAGGATCTGCAGGAAACCCAGGAGCCGCTCTTCTCGGCAGCCGAGACCATGCAGGCCGTCGTCTCGATCGCCGCGGGTTTCATCTCCGCCGTCGAATTCGACTACGACCGCATGCACGCTTCCGCCAGCTCGGGATTCATGAATGCCATGGCGGCGGCGCACTACCTGGCCGCTCGCGGCGTGCCCTTCCGCCGCGCCCACGAGCAGATCGGCAAGGCCGTGCAGTGGTGCTTGGAGAATCACTGCGAGCTTCAGGACATCTCGCTCGACGAGCTGCGCCGCTTCGCGCCCGAGGCGGACCAGGATTTCTACTCGCATCTCACGCTGGACGCGGTGCTCGGCTGTCACGATGCCGAGGGCGGCACGGCGCCGGCGCGCGTGCGGCAGGCGCTGGCGGAGGCGCGCGAGCGGCTGGCGGCGTTACGAGGAGAATTGCATGCGCACGCGTAACGCTATCCTTCCCGATGCCGACGCGATCCACGAGCTGATCGCCACCTACTCCGGCGACGGCACGCTGCTGCCGCGCACGCTGGCCGAGATCTGCGAGAACATCCGCGATTTCACCGTGGTCGAAGACCAGGGCCAGGTGATCGCCTGCGGCGCGCTGCACCTCTACGGCCCGCACCTGGCCGAGGTGCGCTCCATCGCCGTGCGCCCGGAAGCCAAGGGCAAAGGCGCGGGACGCAGGTTGGTCAAGGCGCTGCTGCACGAAGCGGAGCGACAACAGGTGAGCGGAGTCTGCCTGTTCACCCGCATCCCCGAGTTCTTTGCGCCGCTGGGATTCACCACGGCCAACCGCGAAGACCTTCCCGACAAAATCTACAAGGACTGCCTGGCCTGTCCCAAGCTGCACTGCTGCGACGAGATCGCCATGGTCCGCGGCGAGCTGCCCAAGTACGCCTTCCTTCACCAGCACCACATCGGCCGCGGGCTGGCCAAATCCGAGGCATGAGCGCCTCCGCCCTGACGATCGAGGTTCCCTCAGGATTTTTCTTCTCCGCGGTCGCGGCCGGCATCAAGGCCAGCGGGCGTCCGGACCTTGCCTGCGTGCGAATTCCCGCGGGCGCCAGCGCCGCGGCCGTTTTCACCACCAACCGCGTTGTCGCCGCTCCTCTTGAGGTGGATCGCGAGCATTTGAAGCGCAGCCGAGGGCGCGTGTCGTTTCTCATCGTCAACGCGGGCAACGCGAATTGCGCCACCGGAGCCGCGGGACGGCGGGACTGCGAGCGCGTCTGCCGCGAGGCCGCACGCCTGCTGAAGGTCCGCGCGGAGAGTGTGTTCCCGTCCTCGACCGGAGTGATCGGCGTTCGCCTGCCGGCGGAGAAGATCGTGCGCGCCTTGCCGGAGTTGATCGCCGCCAACGCCGCCGGCGAGCAAGCGGCGGAAGGCTTCGCCCGCGCCATCATGACCACCGACACTCGGCCCAAGATCGTTTCCCGCCGCATCCGCGCGGGTTCCCGTTCATTCGTGCTGCTCGGCATTGCCAAGGGCGCCGGGATGATCCATCCGAATCTCGCCACCATGCTCGTGTACTTGTTCACCGACCTGGAAGCCAGCCCGCCTGAGCTGCACGGCCTGCTGTGCCCAGCCTGCGACGACAGCTTCAATTGCATCTCGGTGGACGGCGACACTTCGACCAACGACACAGTACTGCTCTTGGCCAGCGGCGCCAGCGGAGTATCGCTGCGCAGCCGAGGTGTGCGCGCTAAATTTACGCAAGCTCTGAACGAAGTCTGCAAGGAAATTGCAGAGCAGATCGTCAGCGATGGTGAGGGCGTGAAGCACGTTGTCCGGCTGCGCATCGAGCAGGCGCGCGACCGCAAGGAGGCCATGCAGATCGCGCGCACCATCGCCCACTCGCCCCTGGTCAAGACTGCATGGGCGGGCGCCGATCCCAACTGGGGACGCATCCTGGCCGCCGCCGGCCGCTCCGGCGTTGCGCTCGATCCCAAGCGGATCAATATTTTCTTCGGCGACCTGCAGGTGTGCCGCAGGGGCGTCGCCGCCGAGTTCGATGAGCGCGAAGCCCACGCGTATCTAACCCAGCCACAGTACGATGTTCGCGTGCAGCTCGGCCGCGGCCGCGCCTCGCTCGAATTCCTCACCTGCGACCTGACCACCGACTACGTCCACATCAACGCCGACTACACCACGTGACCTCGGGATGACAATTCAGGAGAGCGCCGTTACGGCGCGACTCGCACTCCAGCGCGGCGCCAGGCGAGATCCCGGCCCTCGCGTCGATCCGCGAATCCGGTGATATTGCCGCTCTCGCCCCGCTGAAAAATCTTCCGGATTCGTGGCTGGTCGGCGATAAAAAGTACATCGCGCACCTCGACGCTCAACGGTTTCATAGGACCAGCTTCGCGGCCGCCGACGAGTTGCTTCCCATCCCACTGGATCACGTAGACGAGGTCGCCAGCCACGTAGCGGCCCGCGTACTGCTGCAGGGCTTCAGCAGGGAGGGATATGGCCGGCGGGTCTTCGAGCATGGCATAGGTGTGAACCAGGTGGAGCTTCCATTCTCCTGCTTCGCGGCGCCACGTCTCCGTCGTGAGATAGCGAGCGTGGAGCATCTGGCCGTGGTAATTCTCTTGCTCGTCATCCGTGTGCACGACGGTAGCCAGGTCCCCCGATATGTGCGCCGAGTAAGTAGTGATTTGGATGGTGCCGGAAGCGCCGGCCGGGAGGGGCTCAAGTTGCTTCAGGAATTCGCTGCGGCTTATGACGGTGCCGTTCTCATCGACATAGACGGCATCGGCAGCCAGCGCGCGGTCCCAGACTTTACGGTCACCCGGCGCAATGGCGTCCAGGAGCGCCTGGTCCTGGGCGCGTAGAAGTTCCGTGGTTCGGTCCGGAGCACTGGGAGAAGCGTGAAGTCCGAGCGCGGTAAAGAGCAGGAGGAGGATGATCATCGGGTCATTGTACGTGAGCTAACTGGCAACACATTCTGGGGCGGTTTGAGATTGTCCGCTCGCTTAAACTCAGAAAGGTGGGCAACCCTGGTCACAGCCCCAGTTTGGGAATGATGTGCTAACCTTCGTTCCCATCGACTACTAGGACCGGAGTACTAGGATGAACCGATTCGTGAATCTCATATGCAGGATCACCTGCACAACGGTCTTGTGCTCTGTGGCCGTAGTGGCAGAAGTGCCGTCGTGTCCGCACAGTTCAGCGGAGATAAGAGCTGCGCTGGATGTCGCTCGCAAGAGCGCAGAGCAGGCAAGCGATCAGTATGTGCGCTCCCAGTTATTGCACGAGGTCGCCAAGGGATACGCACGCGATGGCGATTTCGAGCCAGCTCTGCAGGTGATTCGTGTGGACTCTCCCCTGATGTGGCAGGCCGCGGATGTATTAGCTCGCAACATGCTGCGTTGCGGGCTGGCACCGGAAGTGAAGGCCCTCGCACCAACACTTGAGGGACGAAGCAGGTCGCTCGTGCTTCAATGGCTGGCGGAGTGGCAATCGAAGCACGACGACCCTGCGGGAGCACGAGAAACCCTCAGTAAGATCAAGGATAACGACATTCGGCGTGAGGCGGAATTCAACATCATCAGCTTCAAGGCATTGAACGGAGACGCTAAGACCGCCGAAGGCGAATATCGGAAACTGCTGCAGACCTCGCCCCCGGGTTTAGAAAGCACTGACGATTTGGTGTTGCAGGACATGGCAGTCCTATACGTGATGAAGGGCGACGTGGATGCGGCGCTTGAGAGTCTCGACAAGATGAAAGGACGGGGAAAGGTATATGCGCTCTATACCGCAGTCCAAGTCTGCGGCGAAAGGAAGGACAAGCAGGGTCTCGTTCTGCTGAGCAAGAGAACATCAAAGATTGCGCATCAGTTTCTGAAAGACCCTGATCAAGCTTACCCACTTTCTCTGCTTGCCTCGGCCCAAGCGAAAGTTGGGATGTTCGACGACGCAATCGAATTAGCTAAAAGCATCCCGGACGAACAGCGAAAGAACGAGGCCCTCGTCATGATAGCTACCCACTTGATCGAGGCAAAGGACGAGAGCAGGGCGAAAACACTCTTGGACTCGTTGAGCAAGGTTCCGGAAGATAAAGGGGACCACGAAGCTGAACGGGAGATGGCATGGGTGAGGATTGCGATGGCCCAAGCCAATGTGGGAAAGGGCGAGGAGGCTCTCAAGAGCCTTGACGCTGTGCGCGACCCACGGATGCAAAATCTGGCCAGGTGGCAGCGCTCTTATGCGCTAGCGGTGGCTGGCCGTTTCGCCGAGGCCCGTGCCTTAGCTGCTCAAATCCCGGCGCAGTTCCCGAGAGACGAGCGGGGGCAGGTTTTCCGTTTGATTGCGGCAGTGAATGCGCACCAAAAGGGCGGCTCCGAAGCGATGAAATGGGCTGGGCAGCTTGCGACGCCCGAAGACCGAACCAGTGCGTATCTTGGCATTGCCGACGGGTTGCTCGGAGAGCCGACTCAGGCGATCCCGCCGTACTTCCAGGACTGAGACGTGCGGATTATAGAAAAACAACCGGGATCGCCCTTTTAATCGGCAACTGGAACTCATCCACCACTGCAGATTCTGTTTGACACTCCACCCCCGCTGCCGTAGCCTATCTGCTCATGACTTCGCTGACCCATCGCCATCATCACCATCACGGCGCCAACGTGTCAGCGGAGACTTGCGCTTAGTACAGCAATCATCGCAAAGTTCAGCCCGCTGACGCCGAAAGGTCAGCGGGCTTTTTGCTTTTGGAAAGGAACCGGGATGACAGAGATCGATTTCGACAAGATGCGCGGCCTCGCTCCCGCCATCGTGCAGGACGCAGCCAGCGGGGAAGTGCTGATGCTGGGATTCATGAACCGCGAGGCGCTGGAGATGACCCTAGACACGGGCTTCGTCACCTTCTTCAGCCGTACCCGCAACCAGCTCTGGACCAAGGGCGAAACTTCCGGCAATCGGCTCGAGCTCGTTTCCGCCGCGACCGACTGCGACCGCGACACCGTTCTGCTGCGCGTGCGCGTGCTGGGAGACGGCGTGGTCTGCCACACCGGCACGCGCTCCTGCTTCACCGAGGCGCTCGCGGTTAACGGAGGCGCGCGATGAAGCTCCGCATCGGCATCCCCAAGGGCAGCCTGCAGGAGGCCACGCTGCAGTTGTTCGCGCGCGCCGGATTGCAGATTTATACCAACGGCCGCTCGTATCAGGCCACGACCGGCGATCCCGAGATCGAGTGCATGCTCATTCGGGCGCAGGAGATGGCGCGCTACGTCGAGCACGGCGCGCTGGATGCCGGCCTCACGGGACTGGACTGGGTGACGGAGAGCGGTCTGGAAGTCGTCACCGTCGCCGACCTGATCTACGCCAAGCAGAGCCGTGGCAAAGTGCGCTGGGTGCTTGCCGTGCCTGAAGAATCGCGCTACCAGCGGGCGGAGGACCTGGGCGGATCGATCATCGCCACCGAGCTGGTAAACGTCACCCGTGATTACTTCGCGCGCAAGGGCGTGAACGTCAGCGTGGAATTCTCCTGGGGCGCGACCGAGGTCAAGCCGCCCATGCTGGCGGACGCCATCGTCGAGGTCACCGAAACCGGCAGCTCGCTGCGCGCCAACCACCTGCGCATCATCGAGACCGTCCTCGAATCGAACACGCAGATCATCGCCAACAAGAAGTCGTGGGCGGACGCCGAGCGCCGCTCGAAGATCCAGAACCTGGCGCTGATGCTGCGCGGCGCCATGGAAGCCCAAGGGCGCGTGGGCCTCATGCTGAATGTCCGCAAGGGTGACCTGCCGGGCGTGCTGGCGGTGCTGCCCGCGCTGAACAGCCCCACCGTCTCCACGCTCAGCGATCCCGAGTGGGTGGCGGTCAACACCATAATCGACGAGCACCTCGCGTGGGAGATGATCCCGCGCCTAAAGGCCGCGAACGCGACCGGCATCGTCGAGTATCCACTTAATAAGGTGGTGATGTGATGCGCGTGCTCACGGGCAAGGCGGCGGAGAAGCGTGTGCGTGAGTTGGCGGCGCGGGCTTCGCGCCTGGAAGCAGTCGAGCCGCAGGTGCGGAAGATCGTCGCCGACGTACGCCGCAACGGCGATCGCGCGCTGGTGAAGTACGCTCGCAAGTGGGACGGCCTCGGCGCCGGGCAGCCGGTACGGGTTGCGCCGGCGGAGGTCCGCGCCGCCTGGAAGGCCGCCAGCCCGGATTTTCAATCCGCGCTCGAGCGGGCCGCGGCCAATATTCGCCGTTTCTGCGAATGGCAGAAGCCTGCTGAGTGGATGCGGAAGAACGGCGGCATGTCACTCGGTCAACTCGTGCGGCCGCTGGAATCGGTCGGCTGCTATGTTCCCGGCGGGCGGTATCCGCTGCCTTCGACGTTGCTGATGACCGTGATTCCCGCGCAAGTGGCGGGAGTCCGCGAGATTCGTGTGGTCTCGCCCAAGCCCCGGCCCGAGACCCTGGCCGCAGCGGCTATGCTCGGCGTGACCGAGTTTTATCGCGGCGGCGGCGCGCATGCGATTGCCGCGCTGGCGTATGGCACCGAGAGCATCCCGCGCGTGGACAAGATCGTTGGCCCCGGAAATCTCTACGTCACCGCTGCCAAGAAGCTGGTGGCGTTCGATTGTTCCATCGATTTCATTGCCGGACCGACGGAGGTCGTGATCGTGGCCGAGCGCGGCGACGCCGCGTTCATCGCCGCGGATCTTGTAGCGCAGGCAGAGCACGACCCCGAAGCGTTGGCCATCTTCATCACCAGTACGCGCGCTTTCGCCGAGAAGGTTGCAGCGTGCGCGGACGAGGCTGCGAAGAGTAACGCTATCGCCCGGCAGTCGTTGGCGGCGAATGGCGTGGTGCTGGTGGCTGCGTCGCACGCCCAGGCGCTGGAGTGGGCAAACCGGGTGGCCCCGGAGCACATCACGGTGGCGCGCGGCGATGTGGCCTCGGTCCGCAGTGCAGGATCGGTTTTCGTCGGCGACTACTCGCCGCAGGCGGTGGGCGATTACGCCTCCGGTCCCAACCACGTGCTGCCGACCGCCGGCGCTGCGCGTTATCGCGGAGGCCTCAGCGTGCTCGATTTTCTGAAGCTCATCACCGTGCAGGAACTCTCGCCCGCGGCCTTGCGCCGCATAGCGCCCGTCGTGACTCGTCTTGCCGAGGCCGAGGGTTTGCATGCACACGCCGAGTCGGTGCGCGTGAGGTGTGCCCATGCTTGAAGCGCGCGCGGCAGTTCGCAGGCTCAAGGAATACCATCCACCGCTCGGCGGCCGCGTGGGCCTGCGCCTCGACTTCAACGAGAACACCGTCGGCTGCTCGCCGCGCGTGCTCGAGCGCCTGCGCCAGTTGCAGTTCGACCAACTCGCCCGCTATCCCGAGCGCGAGAGCGTGGAGCGCCAAATCGCGGCGCATCTCGGTGTGGACTGCGCCGGACTGCTTTTGACCAATGGCGTGGACGAAGCCATCCACCTCGTCTGCGAAACTTATCTCGAGGCGGGAGATCAAGTGCTGATTGTCGTCCCGACGTTCTCGATGTACGAGATCTACGCCGCCGCCACCGGCGCGCAGGTGATCACCATTCCTGCAGGTGCGGAGTTTTGTCATCCGACTGATGACGTGCTGGCGCGCATCTCGCAACGCACGCGGTTGATCACTATCGCCAATCCCAACAACCCGACGGGTGCCGTGGTCGCGAGGAGCGATTTGCTCCGCATTCTGCGCGCCGCGCCCGATACCGCCGTTTTGGTGGATGAAGCGTACTTTGATTTCTACGGAGAATCGCTGCTGGCCGAAGTCGCGAGTTATCCAAACGTGTTCGTTGCCCGCACGTTCTCGAAAGCGTATGGGCTCGCGGGCTTGCGGATCGGCGTACTGGTGGGCAGCGCCGCGCAGATGGCGATGGTCCGCCGCGTCGGTTCGCCGTACAACGTCAACGCGGTTGCGCTCGCCTGCTTGCCGGAGGCGCTCGCCGACCAGGACTACGTCCGGCAGTATGTCGCTGAAGTCCGGCAGGGAAGGGAACGACTCGAGCAGGAACTGCACTCGCTCCAGCTGCGTTATTGGCCCAGCCAGGCGAACTTCGTGCTGGTGAAGATCGGCGAGCGTCACGATGCCTTCGTACGCGCCATGCGCGAGCGCGGCATCCTGGTGCGCGACCGCTCGCGCGATCCCGGCTGCGACGGTTGCGTCCGCATCAGCGTGGGATCGAACCCGCAGACCGAGCGACTGATCGGCACGCTGCGCGAAGCGGTTCGGGCGATTGCTTCCACAGGGGTGCCGGCATGAAGCGCGGAACCCGACGAGCGACGCTCCATCGCAAAACCAATGAGACTGATATCCGTCTCGTTCTGGCCGTAGATGGCCGCGGCCAGTACCGCATCTCCACCGGCATCCGCTTCTTCGATCACATGCTGGAATTGTTTTCACGGCACGGCGGATTCGATCTGGAATTGGAGGCTAAAGGCGACCTCGATGTGGACCAGCATCACACCGTCGAGGATGTCGGCATCGCGCTGGGTGAAGCTTTCGACAAAGCGCTGGGCTCGAAGCGCGGCATCCTGCGCGCCGGCTACTTCCTCATGCCCATGGATGAGACCCTCGGCCTCGCCGCCGTCGATTTTGGCGGGCGCGCGGCGGCGGTGGTGGAGACGCGGGTGCGCAACCGGCTGGTTGGCGATCTGCAAGCCGAACTGGTGTGCGACTTCTTCGAAGGCTTTGCGCGGGGCGCGCGGGCCAACGTGCATGCGCGAGTGATGTATGGCCGCTCCAGCCATCACAAGATTGAATCGCTGTTCAAGGCGTTCGCGCGGGCGCTGCGGGCGGCCTGCTGGCGCGACCGCCGTCTGGCGGGCCTGCTGCCCAGCACCAAAGGACTGCTGTGATCGCCATCGTCGATTACCGCGCCGGCAACCTGGTCTCGGTGAAGAAGGCCGTGGACCGTCTCGGATTCCCGTGCGCGATCACCTCCGACCCGGCCGTGGTCGAGCGGGCGGAGAAGGTCATCGTTCCCGGCGTAGGACACTTCGCCGCAACCGCCACGCTCGCTGACACCGGGCTGCGCACCGCCATCGCGGACGCGATCGAGCGCCAGGTACCCTTCTTCGGCATCTGCGTCGGCATGCAATGGATGTTCGACTCCAGCGAAGAAGCACCGGGCGCCTGTGGCCTCGGCGTGTTTCCCGGGCAGTGTACACATTTCCCGCCGGAGGTGAAGGCGCCGCACGTCGGTTGGAACCAGCTCGAAGTCGAGAACGGATCAAGCCTGTTGCGCGGCGTCGCGAGCGGCGCCTTCGTCTATTTCACGCACTCCTACCGCGCGCCGCTGGTGGCGGGCACCGTCGCGCGCTGCGATTACGGGGGAGCGTTTTCCGCGGCGGTGGAGCGCGGCCATTTGTTCGGCGCGCAGTTCCATCCGGAAAAATCCGGAGACGTCGGGCTCAGGATCCTGGAGAATTTTTGCCGGCTGTGAGGCTGGATTATTCGTGATATCGAGCCGAGCTGGGTGGAGCAGGGCTTCAGCCCTGCATAATGACCGCGTCGTTGGCTTCGGCTTTAGCCACTGAGGTGCTATTCGCCTTGCCTGCGATCATTAAAGGTACCTCAGGGGCTGAAGCCCACAATTCAAGGGCGGTAATTCATGCAGGCCTGAAGGCCTGCTCCACCCTGGTGAATGATAACAGTGACATGCTGACCAAACGCATCATCGCCTGCCTCGACGTGGACGCCGGCCGCGTGGTCAAGGGCGTGCGCTTTCTTGACCTGCGCGACGCCGGCGATCCCGCCGAACTGGCGGCCGCGCACAGCCGTGCCGGGGCCGACGAGATCGTGCTGCTCGACATCTCGGCCACGCATCAGAACCGCGCCACGCTGCTCGATGCCGTGCGCCGCGCCGCCCGCGAGCTGTTCGTGCCGTTCACCGTCGGCGGCGGCATACGGTCGCTCGAGGATGCGGCCGCGGTCTTTGATGCCGGCGCCGACAAGATTTCCATCAACTCTGCCGCCCTGGCCGATCCCGCGCTGATCACGCGCATTGCCGAGCGCTACGGCTCGCAGGCGGTGATCGTGGCCGTGGACGCCAAACGCCTCCCCAGCGGCAACGGCGCTCACTGGGAAGTTCGTTCCGCCGGAGGTCGCAAGCCCACCGGACGCGACGCGCTCGAGTGGGTGAGGGAAGCGGAGTCGCGCGGCGCGGGGGAGTTCCTGCTGACCTCGATGGACCGCGACGGCACGGGCATCGGTTTCGATTGCGAGCTGACCGCGGCGGTCGTAGGCGCGACCTCGATTCCGGTCATCGCTTCCGGAGGCGCCGGTGGCCCGCAGCACTTCGTCACCGTCTTCCGCGAAGGACGCGCCGACGCTGCCCTCGCCGCGTCTATCTTTCACTTCGGTCTGAATTCCGTCGCCGAGCTGAAGCAGGAACTCCGTGCCGCCGGCATCCCTGTGAGGTGGCCGTGCTGATACCCTCCATCGACCTCATGGACGGCAAGATCGTACAGCTCATCCAAGGCTCGAAGAAAGCGCTGGAAACGAATGATTTCGAGGCGTGGATCGAGCGCTTCTCGCGCTACCCGCTGGTGCAGCTCATCGACCTGGACGCGGCCATGGGCAAGGGCAGCAACCGCGCGCTGGTGGAGCAGTTTGCGGCGCGGCTGCCGTGCCAGGTCGGAGGCGGCATTCGCTCCATCGAGGCTGCCGAAGACATGCTGCGCTCGGGCGCGCGGCGGATCATCATCGGCTCAGCCCTGGTCCGCGACGGACAAATCAACCGCGCCTTCGCGGAAGAACTAGAGCGCCGCTGCGGCCGCGATCGCCTGGTCTTCGCGGTGGATTCCCGCGGCGGCAAGGTGGCGATCGGCGGCTGGAAGCAGGCGACCAAACTCTCTCCCGTGGAGATGATGCAGGCCCTCGAGCCCTGGTGCGCCGCCTTCCTCTATACCCACATTGACACCGAAGGGCTGATGCAAGGCATTCCCATCGATGTGGTTTCCCATTTGCGGCGCTCGACCGCGCGCCAGTTCATCGTCGCCGGCGGCATCACCAGCCGCGCTGAAATCAACGAGCTCGATGTCTTGGGCGTGGACGCCGTGGTCGGCATGGCCATCTACACCGGCCAGGTAAACGCCTGAAAGCACTTTTCCACAGTTTTGCTGCTTTACTATTCGCCCGTTCTGCGTGAATATTTGCTCAAACAGTGCACATTTCAACTTCCACGCGGCCTGTCCGGTTGTTTTCAGGAGTTGGTTCTTATTTGGCACTTGTCCAGCCTGGTTGCGTCAGCGTTTTCCGCCACTTCGTCTGCCGTACCCACGCTACGCTCCTTCCTTGCGAGCCATTCACCGACCCAACCGCCATGAACGGATACGCATGATGAAAGACATTAACGAGGTTCTGCGAAAGAAAGAAACAGACTTGCAGCAGCTCCAGCGAGACGTGGACGCCCTGCGCGTCGCGGTGCGCATCCTCTCCGAGGACGCGGAAGCCGGAGGCGCTTTCCCGCGGCCGGCGGCCGCGGCGGTTTCCTACACTACGCCGGCGCGGCCCACGCCGCCGCCAGCGGCCAGCGCCAGCGACGCGGGCTATGGCGCTCCCTGGGACGCTGCCGGCAAGAAGTTTCCATAATCCCGGTCGGCGCCGGCGGCACAACTGCGCGCACCGCTCCGGACCTCCGCCCCAGCAGGCGAAAAGCATGCCTACCGGGGACCCCGTGAGCGAGTAGGGAGGTAATGACTCATGTCGACTTCAGCAACCCTGCGAGGAACAGGGAAGACGGTGGCGGGCGAGCGGCGCGCCTCTCCGCGCCACAACGTCATGGATCGGCGCTTGGTCACCGTCAACCTCGACAACACGGACGCCGGCCTGATGGTCGACATCAGCGAGAAGGGGATGGCGGTGCAGGCGCTGGCCCGCATCAAGGCGGGCGCGAACACCTCCCTGCAGTTCGAGTTGCCGGACACCGCCAACCGCATCGAGGCCCGCGGAACCGTGGTCTGGGTGGACGCCGCCTCCGGGCGCGCCGGCATCCGTTTTGAAACCCTGCCCGAGGCTGCAGCGGGCTCCCTGAAGAAATGGCTGGGGCTGAAGGCCGCCGTGCAGGATCGGCCCGCGGCCAAGCCGCCGGCCCCCGCCCCGGCTGTGCCGGCGCTGCTGGGACCGGAGAGCCGGGTGGCGGAGGTCGCGGCGCTGCAACGCGAGATCACCAGCCAGGGCCTCGACCGCGACGCGGCCCTGGCCCTGGTCGCCCAGCGCATCCGCAGCCTCACCCGCGCCGATGGCACCGCCATCGTGCTGGGCGATGCCAGGGCGATGACCTGCCGCGCCTCCAGCGGCTCGGCGCCGCCCGTGGGCACCGATCTGCGCCCGGAATCGGGACTCTCGGGAGAGTGCGTGCGCACCGGGGTGACCGTCCGTTGCGAGGACACAGAGCAGGATTCGCGAGTGGACCGCAAGGCTTGCCGCTCCATCCAACTGCGTTCGGCGGTGATCGTGCCGCTGTTTGCGCGCGGCAGCATCAGCGGGCTGGTGGAGGTCTTCTACGCCGCTCCCCGCGCCTTCGATGGCCGGGATGTGCTCACCCTGCGGCGCATGGCCGACCTGATCTCGGCCACGCTCTCCGCTCCGGAAGCGCCGGAGCCCAAGCCGCCCGTCCGGGGCTCGATCGCCGCGCCCGGCCCCCCGTCCAAGCCGGCGCCGGTGCGCCCTATCCCTCCTGCGCCCATGATCCCGCCCGCGCCGCGGACTGTGTCCAAGCCGGACCAGGTGGCTTGCCACGTCTGCGGGCACGGGAATCCGCCGGCTGCCAGCAGTTGCGCAAAATGCCAGGTTCCGCTCTCCGGACGTGCCTCCGCGCCGCCGTCAGCCACGGCTGGCTCGATCGCGCGGGCTTCCGCCTCGCCCGACGCGCACAGCAACGAGGCGCTGCCGTGGTTCACCTTGCGCTTGAACGCCAGCCCGCGCCTGCTGATCCTGATCGCCCTGATGCTTTTGCTGATAGGGATTTGGGGATGGCAGGAATATAAGTCCCGCGAAGCCAATGCGGCGCGCCCAGTGAGCACGACCTCCGCTATCGAGCCGCCAGCCAGCCGTTAATCCCGGCCGCCCTGCTGCCCCCTTGGGCACGTCACCATCAACCGTGATCCAGATCACTGAGCTGCGTTCCGCGGCGCGCTAAAAAGACTTCTGCATTCAGAGATAAAGATATGATCTCCACTACCTCGCAATATGCCTTGCGGGCCCTCACCCATATTGCGGGTCTGCCCGAGGGAAGCACGGTGCTAAGCCGCGATCTGGCCGGCGCCACGCACGTTCCCCCCAATTATCTGTCCAAGGTGCTGTTGACGCTGCGCAATGCGGGATTCCTGCAATCGACGCGCGGCGCCGGTGGCGGCTACCGCCTCAACCGCCCGGCGGGCACCATTTATCTGATCGATGTGGTGGAATTGTTCGAGGGATCGAAGGCCAAGCCGACCTGCCTGCTCAACAACCGGCCGTGCTCGAACGAGACGCCCTGCAACGCACACCGGGTGTGGCGAGAGCTGTCCATGGTGTACACCGGTTTTCTGGTGACCACCACGCTGGCGGCCCTCGCCGGCGTGACCGGCAATCAACTGGCTGCACCGGCCAGCCTGGAGAAAACGGAAGGCCGGGCCGTTCTCTCAGGCTGACCGGTTTCCGTCCGGCTACTGCCCCTGCGCCTGCTGCTGCGATCCGTTCTGCTTGGGCGTGCTCAGATAGCCGCTGATCTGGCTCTTGTCCACCGACATCACCACCACCTCGTAGAGCTGGCGGTCGCGCCCGCTGTAGAACTGCATGGGCTCGAACATGTTGCGGTCGCGCTTCTCGATGGTCCAGTCGTCGGAGGTCAGGTTGAGGGTGAAGCTTCCGCGCTTGGGATTGGTCTTCCTGAGCTGCATGGACACGGTGGCCACGCGCGTGGGCCGCTTGCCCTTGGCCAGGGTGAACTCGAAATAGTTGCGGTCGCCGCGGCGCTTGAGCTGGTCCAGATCATCGCGGGTGTGCGCGATCAGGCCGCTCTGCACCCCTAGGTCGCCGATGGTCTTCTCCAGCTTGGCCTTGGTGACTTCCAGATCGCCGCGCGTGGTGCTGACGTCGGTCCGCACGCCCTCGAACTGCTGGTTCTGCTCCTGCTTGAGGCGGGCTTCATAGGTCTTCTGCTCGCGGCGCAACTCGGCGGTGCGCTCGCGCAGGTGCTGCTCCGTCATGCCCACTTTTTCGGCCAGCGCGCTGGTGGCGGCGCGCATGGTGGAATCCTCGTTCTCGAGGCGATCGTCCATCTGCTTCAGCGCGGAGGAGTTGGCCGCCTGCGCGGTCTCGAGCCGGGCGATGCTGCCGTGCATGTCGTACAGGAGCAGCAGCGCGGCCGCCAGGAATGCTCCGATCACCACCGGCAGCACGATCTTCATAACCCCGCCCGATGATTTTGTTTGGGAATCGCTTTCGAACATCATGACTTGCCCCCCTAGGCGCGATGGTGCGCTGCTTTCAAAGATGCAGCCGGGGTGCCATCGGCGGAGAGCCGCGCGGGCGTTGCATCTTCGCGCAGCGGCAGGAGTTACACCGGTAGTGAAATTGCGCTGCTGGCCTTTGGTAACGATGAAAAACTTACGCGAAGAAGGAAAGAAGGACTGGGCTCGGGGAATGCGGCGGAATCGGGAAAGACTTCCTTGTAAGCAAGATCACGTGTCAGGGCACGACTTCAGTCGTGCCGAAAGCCCCTCAACAATTGTCATCCCGAGTGAAGCGCGACGTGAGCTCGCGAACGGAGCGCGAGTCGAGGGATCTTGGGGTGAGGTTTTGAGGCGCTGTCTTCTGCCGTTGCTCAAACCGCGTTAGACAACACCAAGATTCCTCGCCTCGGGGGCCCGCCCCCCAACACCCCGGGCGGGGGGGGGCAAGCACAAAAAAAAAAAAACACAAAAAAACAAAAAA
>JBIOFT010000050.1:0-22651 GCA_044447375.1 Terriglobales bacterium
ACCGCCCGCTTCAGGGCTGACTCGCTTTCCTCAAACCGCTTGTTGATTTCCCTCCAGTTCACCACGCTCCACCAAGCCTTCAGGTAGTCGGCGCGGCGGTTCTGGTACTTCAGGTAGTAGGCGTGCTCCCACACATCGTTGCCCATCACCGGGTAGAGGCCTTGCAGGAGTGGACTGTCCTGGTTGGGAGTCGAGATGATCTGCAGCTTGCGGTCGGCGCCGCGCGCCAGCCACACCCAGCCGCTGCCGAACTGCTTGGTACCGGCGGTGTTGAACTGCTCCACGAACTGGTCGAAGCCGCCGAAGGCCTTGCTGATAGCCTCGGAGACCGGGCCGCTCGCCGGGCCGCCGCCCTTGGGCTGCATGATGTTCCAGAACATGGAGTGATTGGCGTGCCCGCCGGCGTTGTTGCGCAGCACGGTGCGAACGTCCTCCGGCACCTGGTTGATGTTGCGCAGCAAATCTTCCACGGTGGGGAACCTCTTCTCCAGATCCGGATGCTTCTCCAGCGCGCCGTTGGCGTTGGCCACGTAGGCGGCGTGGTGCTTGTCATGGTGCAACTGCATGGTCTGGGTGTCGATGGCCGGTTCCAGAGCCGAGTAATCGTACGGTAAGGGGGGCAGTTGGTAAGCCATGCTTTTCTCTCCTTCGAATTGCGTCCCGAATGATACGCCTTATTAGGACGCTGTGGGTGATCGAGAAGTTGCAGAAATCTCGGAGCCGCCACGTGCCGCGGGCGAGCAGCTTTATTGCCACAGAGGCACAGAGCCACGGAGAAAATGATTTCAAAACCTCAGTGCCTATGTGTCTCCGTGGCTAACAAGCTTCCCCACGCTGGTAGAATCGGCTCTCTTGTGCGCTGACCAGAAAATCCGGGTCGCCGTGATAGGAGCGGGCGCTTTCGGGCGCAACCACGCCCGCGTCTATCGCCAACTCCAGCAGGAAGGCACGGAACTGGCGGCGATCGTTGACACCGACGCGGCCCGCGCTGCTGCCGTGAGCCGCGAGTTCGGCAATTCCCCTTGCCTGTCGCTGGCTGAACTACGCGGCCGTGTGGATGCGGCATCGGTCGCAGTGCCCACGGTCGAGCACCTGAAGGTAGCACGAGCGCTGATGGAGGCCGGCATCGACGTGCTCATCGAGAAGCCGCTGGCGCCGTCGCTGGCCGAAGCCGACGAGATCATCCGCGTCGCCCAGCGGACGGGCCGCGTGGCCCAAGTCGGGCATCTCGAGCGCTTCAACCCGGCGGTGCGCGCCACCGTTCCGCTGCTAACCAGGCCCATGTTCTTCGAAGTTCACCGCCTGAGCGTGTTCACGCCGCGCTCGCTCGATATCGACGTGATCCTCGATCTGATGATCCACGACCTCGACGTCGTGCTCTCGTTCGTGCACTCGCCGGTGAAGGAGATTCGCGCCGTCGGCCTGCCCATCCTCACGCCCAGGGTAGACATCGCCAACGTGCGCATGGAATTCGAATCGGGATGCGTGGCCAACTTTACTGCCAGCCGCGTCTCCACCGAGCGCGTGCGCAAGCTGCGCTTTTTCCAGCCACAGCAGTACATCTCCATCGACTACTCGCGGCAGGACGTGATGGTGTTCACCGTGGACCCTTCGGCGGCGAAGGCCTCGCCTAATCCGGGGATTGGCATGCAGAAGCCGCCGGTGGTTTCAGAAGAGCCGTTGCACGCCGAGCTGCGGTCATTCCTCGATGCAGTCCGCAATCGCACGCGTCCGCAGGTGCCGCTCGAAGATGGCCGGCGGGCGCTGGCCGTGGCGCTGGATGTGCTAGCGGAGATCAGAGAGCACAGCCGGAGAGTCGGGCTGGCGGATTTGTGATTTCTGATTTGTGATTTGTGATCGGATGAGGCCGAAATCGCAAATCACCAATCACAAATTCGTAGCTGAGGAATCCAGCTATCTACTGAACTTCGTCTTTTTTTTCTCCGCATGGCGCTCGAGGGCGAGCTGGATCAGCCGGTCGATCAGCTTAGGATAGGGCAGCCCCGACGCCGCCCACAGCTTGGGATACATGCTGATGGCGGTGAAGCCGGGAATGGTGTTGACCTCGTTGACGTAGATCTTTTCAGCCTTGGGATCCATCAGGAAGTCCACGCGCGCCATGCCAGCACAATCCACGGCGAGAAACGCCTGCACCGCCATCTCCTGCACCTGCTGCATCTGCTTCTTACTGAGCTTGGCAGGGATCAGCAGCTCGGAGCCTTCGGTCAGGTACTTGGCCTCGTAATCGTAAAATTCCTTGGAGGGGACGACCTCGCCCGCGATCGAGGCTTCGGGGCGGTCGTTGCCCAGAACCGAGCACTCGATCTCGCGCGCCTTGCGGTCCTTCCCGCCGACGCCTTCCTCGACGACGATCTTGCGGTCGTAGGCGGCGGCCTCGTCCATGGCTTTCTTGAGCTCCTTGCGGTCGCGTGCCTTGCTGACGCCCACCGACGAGCCCAGGTTCGCCGGTTTCACGAAGACCGGGTAGTTAAGCTTTTTCTCGACCTCCTTGCGCACGCGCTTGGGATCTTTCTGCCAATCGGCGCGCAGGAAGGTGAGGTGCCGGACGAGCGCGAGGCCGGCATCGCGGAACAGGCGCTTCATCACGTCCTTGTCCATGCCGGCGGCGGAGCCCAGCACGCCCGCCCCGACGTACGGTAGATCGGCCAGCTCGAGCAGCCCCTGGATGGTACCGTCCTCGCCGAAGGTGCCGTGCAGCACCGGGAAGATGACGTCCACGTTGATGGCGCGGTCTTCCAGCCGTCGCTGTGGAGCATTGCTTTCGAACGGCGCGAGCGCATCGCCCGGCACCGGCGGAATGACGATAGACTCACCCTTCGCCAGCAGTGCTGCTCCAGGCGTGGCCTCCGGATCGCCGGCCCGCAGGTGCTTGGCGCTCGAGAACTCGCCATGCAGCAGCTTCTCGGCGCTTGCCGAGGTGAGCCAGCGGCCCTCCTTGGTGATGCCGATGGGCACCACCTCGTACTTGTCTTTATCAATGGCGTCGAGGATGGAAGCGGCCGAAAGCAGCGAGACTTCATGCTCGCCGCTGCGCCCGCCGAACAGGATGCCGATGCGAAGCTTCTTCATATTTCAGTTGTCAGTAGCCAGTTGCCAGTCGCCAGTGTGAACCACCTGGACCCAGGCATTCAAGAGGACGCGTGAATCAGCGGCATGTCGATGGTCGGATGTCCTTATGGTCACGATTACGTCTTATAGGATCTTCTTCCCAAACACCGAGAGCGTCAATTCCACCGCCAGATTCGCCGTCTGGTTGCGCTCATCGATCACGGGGTTGACCTCAACAATCTCAAAGCTGGTGAGTCGGCCGTGGTCGGCGATGATCTCCATGGCCAAGTGGGCTTCGCGGTAGGTGGCGCCGCCGCGGACAGGAGTGCCAACGCCGGGCGCGTCCTCGGGATCGACCCAATCCATGTCGAGCGAGACGTGATAGCCGGCGGTGCCGCGGCCGGCCGCGCGCAGGGCCTCTTCCATCACGGTGCGCATGCCGCGCTCATCGATGTCGCGCATGGTGTAGACCTCGATGCCGGCCTTGCGCACGTTTTCTTTTTCGGCGGCGTCGATGTCGCGCACCCCCACCAGCACGCAGTTTTCCGGAGCGACCTTGGGCGAGAAGCCGAAAATGTTGGCCAGATCCGGCGGACCCAGCCCCATGATGGCGGCCAGCGGCATGCCGTGGACGTTGCCGCTGGGCGAACTCTCGGGCGTGTTGATGTCGGCATGGGCGTCGATCCACAGCAACCCCACCCTTTGGTTCTGCCGGCGATAGAACTCGGAAACGCCCGCGACCGTCCCAACCGCAACGGAGTGGTCGCCACCCAGCACGAGCGGCGTTTTGCTGGCCTCCAGGGTCCTCAGCACCAGTTCGGCGTGCTTGGTGCAGGTAGCGGTGATCTCTTTCAGGTACTTGGCGTTGGGATGGCCTGCCTTCTTCTGCTCGGGGATGGCGACGGCGATATTGCCGGCGTCTTCCACCACGTGTCCCAGCGCCTCGAGCCGGGCCTCGAGACCGGCCACGCGCACCGCCGACGGGCCCATGTCCACGCCCCGGCGAGATTGGCCGAGGTCGAGCGGGACACCGATGACGCGAATCTTGCGGGGGGAGACGTTGGTGGTTGCGGTCACCATTTACCTAGCTCTCAAAACCTCTTTTTTCACCGCCGAGACGCCGAGCGCGCCGAGTCAGGGAAATCATTCACAATGCGCTTAAGCCCGCTCTTCAATACAGGCACGTTGAAAGTGATTAACAGTCCGACTGTTAACCCGGAAAGGCGCAGATATGACAGCACTTGTGCCTGGTGGACTGGGAGCAGGCCTTCGGTCGCCTTGACCTCGACTATGACGGAGTTTTCAACGACAAGATCGAGGCGGTACCCACAATCGAGCGTGATTCCCCTGTAACGCACTGGCAGTGGCTTCTGCCGCTCGATCCTCAAGCCGCGCTGATGGAGCTCATAGGCCAAACAAGTCTCATACGCAGATTCGAGCAACCCGGGACCGAGCGCACGATGAACGTTGATTGCTGCACCAATGATTTTCCGCGTTATGGCGTCTAGTCCTTGATCTTCACTCATCTCGGCGCCCTCGGCGTCTCGGCGGTGAAACTTACGGATAAATGCGCGTCAGCGTGCGCGCGAACGGGATCGCTTCCCGCAGGTGCTCGATGCCGCAAATCCAAGTGACCACTCGCTCGATGCCCATGCCGAAGCCGGCGTGCGGCACGCCGCCGTATTTGCGCAGGTCGAGGTACCACTTGAACGCCTCTTCCGGCAGGCCATGCTCGCGGATGCGCTTGAGCAGCAGATCGTAGGAGCCGATACGCTGTGAGCCGCCGATGATCTCGCCGTAGCCCTCAGGCGCCAGAACATCCACGCACAGCGCCGCCTCGGGCCGCTGCGGATCGGGTTCCATGTAGAACGCCTTCACCGCCGCCGGATAGCGGTGCACCATCAGCGGCCGTTCGAATTTCGACGACAGATACGTCTCGTCGGGAGAGCCGAGGTCGCCGCCCCACTCGAAGCGGTCCTCCAGTTCGCCCTTGGCGTGGCCCTCCTGCAGCATCTTCACCGCTTCATCGTAGGTGATGCGCGGGAAGGGCGTGTCGATCTTCTCCAGCGGCGCGAGGTTGCGGCCGATGGTCTCCAGCTCCGGACGCCGGCGCTCCAGCACGCGCTTGACGATAAAGGTGACGAACTCCTCCGCCAGTTTCATCAGGTCGTCGAGCGTGGCGTAGGCGACTTCCGGCTCGACCATCCAGAACTCGGTCAGGTGGCGGCGGGTCTTCGACTTTTCCGCGCGGAAGGTCGGCCCGAACGAATAGACCTTGCCCAGCGCCATGGCCGTGGCCTCGATGTAAAGCTGGCCGGACTGGGTAAGGAAGGCCTCTTCGCCGAAGTAATCGACCGGGAACAGCGTGGTCGTACCCTCGCAGGCTGCGGGCGTGAGGATGGGTGGGTCGGTGAGGATGAAGCCACGATCGTCGAAAAAGTCGCGCGCCGCCTTGATCACCTCCGCGCGCACCCGCAGGATCGAAGCCTGCCGCGGGGTACGCACCCAGAGATGGCGGTGCTCCATCAGGAAGTCCACGCCATGTTCCTTGAGCGAGATGGGGAACGGATCGGACTCGGGCACCGGCTGCACCACCTGCACTTCGCTGACGTCGAGTTCGTAGCCGCCGGGGGCACGCTTATCGGCCCGCACCTTGCCGGTGACGATCACGCTCGATTCCTGGGTGAGCTTCTTGACCGAGTCGAACATCTCCGGCGAGACGGCGTTCTTCGCCACTACGCCCTGGATCACGCCGGAGCCGTCGCGGAAGATGGGAAATAGCAGCTTGCCGCTCTCGCGCAGGTTGTAGAGCCATCCGCGGATGGTGACTGCCTGGCCTTCGTGCCCGCCGATTTCGCGGATGGTCGTGACCGGGGCCTGGGTAGCAGTTATGTTGGCGGTGGACATGAGAAACCTCAGGGCTAAGAAAGCCCTTACAGGATACGCCTCGGTTTCATGCGAACGAATTAGCTCGGCTGCGGAGGCGGCGTAGGAGTTGCGGGAACGGGCTGCGCCGCAGGCGTCCCGGTGTTGACCAGGTCTTTCAGCTCCTTGCTGGGCTTGAAGAAAGGGATCTTCTTGGCGGGGACTTCGACACGGTCGCCGGTCTTGGGATTGCGTCCGACGCGCGGGTTGCGCTGGCGAGTGCGGAAGCTGCCGAAACCGCGGATCTCGATTTTGTCGCCGGCGCGCAGCGAGTGCACGATGCTGTCGAAGATGGTCTCCACGATCACCTCGCTGTCCTTGCGCGTCAGCTCCACCTGCCGCGATACTTCGTCGATCAAATCCGCTTTCGTCATTGCCACCTCTCTTTACATTGCGTCCAGTGCCCGTTCTCGTTCCGGATCAGTATCTTACATCGCCGGGTCGGGGGCAATCCGCTCATTTCCACAGATAATAGAACCCGATGTTGCTCTGCATGAGCTTGGCCCGGTCGGGAAGGTATTCGGAAGCGTCACCGAAGAGCAGGTCGAGCAGCGTGCGCCGCTGCTTTTCCGGGTGGACGAGCGTGGGTTCGCCGGTGATGCCGACCGACTTTGCCGTGTCCTCGACCGCGGCCTGGAAATCGCCGAACTCGTCGATCAGCTTCAGTTGCTTGGCCTGCTCTCCCGTCCACACCTTGCCGTCGGCAATCGAGCGGACGTCCTCTTCCTTCAGCTTGCGTCCTTCCGCCACGGCACGGATGAACTGCGCGAACATGCTGTCGAGCAGCTTCTGCATGTATTCACGCTCGGCCGGGGTGAGGTCGCGGGTGGGATTGCCGGTATCCTTGAATTCGCCGGTCTTGAGCACGATCTCCTTCATCTTGGCCCAGTGGACCAGGTCGCCGTAGTTGTACCACTCGGCGATCACGCCGATGCTGCCCACAATGCTGCCGCGGTCGGCGAAGATCTTGCTGGTAGCGGAGGAGATGTAGTAGCCGCCGCTGGCCCCCACCGTCTCGATCGAGGCCACCACCGGCTTTTTCTTCTTATCGCGGATGCGCTTGACTTCCTGGTAGATCTCCTCCGAAGCGGCAACGCCGCCGCCCGGCGTGTTGATGTGAAGGATGATGGCCTTGATGGAATCGTCGTTGGCGAATTTCTTGAGCTCGGAGACCACCGTCTTGGGCTCGATGATGACGCCCTCGATGTCGACCACGCCAATCTGATCGCCGAAGCCGCCAAAGGCTTCCCTTCGCTCCCCTCTGCGCAGGCTAAGGTAAACCAGCGTAAACACCGCGAGAACGAAGAGGAAGAAGGCGCCTCCGCCGATCACGATCCACAACAAGGTGCGGGACTGTCGCTCTTCCACCATGGCGAGCCGCTAGTGTAACACCGCGTCCGCCGCCAGACCCACCCTTGGCAAAGGCAGCCAAGGGTGGGAACCCCAGAGCCCGGGAGGGCATCCGTCGGCTGCCCGCTAGGCTGCCGCGAGGGGCCCGGTGCGATGGAAGTGGTAGTCGAGGATGCGAGCCGCGAGCGCGGGGCTCATGTCATCCCCGGCCGCGTCCACCTGGCGCACGATCTCGCCGCGGCACAGAATCTCGGTGGCCGCCATTCCGAAGACGCCGGTCGGCAGTTCCACGTTGAACTCCAGGTGAGCATTGGGTTCGAGGGGCTGGTCGGTGCGGATGAGCACACCCGAGCGGCTGATGTTCTCGGTGGTGCCGTGCCGCCAAGACGTTTCCCCGGCCAGACGGTAGTGCACCGGAAGCTGCAGGGTGAAGCGCGGCGCGCGCGAGGGAAGATCGTTCTCGGCTTCGATCAGGAACTGCTTGGTCGTTGGCATCTCGGGTTTCTCCATTTCGGGGGTTGGTGTTTCCAGCACTTCGCGCACCTTGCGGGTGAGCGCATCGAGGGTGAAAGGTTTCTGCAGGAAGTTGGTTGAGGTTTCGATCATGCCGTTGCGCCAGATGGCGTTTTCGGTGTAGCCCGACATGAACAGGATCCGCGTCTTGGGACTGAGCCCGGCCATGCGCTGCGCCAGTTCGCGTCCGTTCATGACCGGCATGATGATGTCGGTGAGCAGCAGGTGAATGACGCCCTTGTGACGCCGCGCCACGTCGATGGCCGCCGCCCCGTGTTCCGCCACCAGCACGGTATAACCGCGCGTTTCCAGGAACTGGCGGGTCAGGTCGCGGAGTTGCGGCTCGTCTTCCACCACCAGGATGGTCTCGTGGCCCAGGGGAGGCCCCGCCGGCGCAGGCTGCACGGCAGGCTTGTCCTCCGCCGCCTCCTCCACCCGCGGCAGGTATACCTTGAACGTGGTGCCGTGGTTGGGTTCGCTGTACACCCAGATGTAGCCGCCGCTCTGCTTGACGATGCCATAGACCATCGACAGGCCGAGCCCGGTGCCCTTCTGTCCCTTGGTGGTGTAAAAGGGCTCGAAGATGTGCGACTGGGTCTCCTTGTCCATGCCCAGGCCGGTGTCGCTGATGGCCAGCATCACGAACTCTCCGGGCGAAACCCCGGGATGGCGGCGGGCGTAGGCTTCGTCCAGGGTTACGTTGGCGGTCTCGATGGTGAGCTTGCCGCCGTTGGGCATGGCGTCGCGCGCGTTCACCACCAGGTTCATGACCACCTGCTCGATCTGCCCTGGGTCGGCCTTCACTCGGCCCAGGGCATCGGCGGGGAGGGTAGCCAGTTCAACGTCTTCGCCGATAAGCCGCGGCAGCATCTTCAGGTTCTCGCTGACCACCGCGTTCAGATCGAGCACCTTGGGCGACAGCAACTGCTTGCGGCTGAAGGCGAGGAGCTGCCGGGTCAGCGCGGTGGCGCGGTCGGCGGCGTTGGCGATCTCCTGCGCGCAGCCGCGCAGCGACGGATCGGGGCCGAGTTTCTGCAGCAGGAACTCGCAGTAGCCGGAGATCACCATCAGCAGGTTGTTGAAGTCGTGGGCGATGCCGCCGGCCAGGCGTCCGACCGCCTCCATCTTCTGCGACTGCCGCAGTTGTTGTTCCAGCGCACGCTGCTCGGTTATGTCCTCGGCATAGAGCTCGAAGGAGACGCTCTTGGCGGTCACACGGATCGGCCGGGCGGAGACGCGCACCATCACAGCCGAGCCGTCCTGCCGCTTCCACTCCGCCTCCACCTTGTCGAAGCTGCGGCCGGAGCGGAAGCACTCCAGCAGCACCGCCCGCTGCTCGACGTCGCTGTAGATGTCGGTAGCCAGGTTGCGGCGCAGGAGTTCGTCGCCGCCGGTAAAGCCGAGCATGGCGATCAGGGCGGGATTGGCGTCCACCAACTGGCCGTTCGCGTTAGAGCGGCAAATGCCATAGGGCGCATTCACCACCAGCGAGCGGAAGTTCGCCTCCGAGGCCTTCAGCGCCTGCTGCGCCGAGCGCAGCGCGGCATTGAAGGCGCAGATCGCCAGGGCCACCAGCACGAACAGCGCCAGGTGGACCAGGTAATCCTTGTAGGCGCGGAAGGCGGGCTGCACCGGCAGGAAGAAATAGGCATCGCCCAGGACGCAGAAGGCGGTCGTGGTCAGGCCGGGTTTCCAGCCACCGAACCACGCGCTCACCATCACCGCCAGCGCGAACACCAGCAGCCGGGTCTCGACCAGAGGGGAATAAACCGTCAGCAGCAACGCGACCGCGCTCGAGAGCAGGGCCACACCGTAGCGGAGGACGGGCGGGTCCTCCGGGGGGACGAAGCGTGCGCGGGATCGGGGAAATTCAAGCAGCATAGCCCGCCTCACAGTTCGCATCGTAGCCCTGTGCCCTATGGGTTGGAAAATTACGGCGGTGCAGGTTAGGGATCGTCGAAACGGGCGGTGGGCGCATCGTCCGCCGATGCAGGGATGTGGTTACTACGCGGGTCGTTTCGGCAGTATCACGCGGGAGCGTACACGCGGGTTTTAGCGTCCAACATCAGACGGTCGGCTTGGTGGATCAATTCACTTGCCGTCATTCCCGGTTTAGGTTCGGCCATCCCGCACGTGACGGTGATGGAATACCCGCGGTCGTTGGCCTGGTTCCACCCGGCAAGATAGACCTCCTGCAGCCGATTTATCGCAACCGCGGCCTCATTCATGGCGGTTTCGGGCATGACCACGATGAACTCGTCTCCGCCGTAGCGGACGATCGTGTCCGCCGCCCGGAAGTTCTTGCGCATCAGGCTGGCGACTGCCATCAAGACCCGGTCCCCTTCCAGGTGGCCAAAGCGGGTGTTGAAGTCCTTAAACTTATCGACATCGATGACCGCTAAACAGAGGCTGTTCTGATATCGCTCCGCGCGGCTGACTTCCTTTTCCAGCATTCTTTCCATGTAGCGGCGATTGAAGACGCCGGTGAGGGCGTCGATCTGGGCAGCGCGCTCAGCCAATTGCAATTGCCGGACCAGTTCCGCGCGGGTCTTTTGCAACCGGAACCTTTGGTGCAGGGTCTGCGCGTTCAACAACAGCAGCAGCACGATCAAACCCGCCGTGTACTGGGGCAGATTGCCCGCGTGGACGGAATCGGTGAATTTCCAAAGCAGGTTCGGGGCCAGGAGAAGAAAGAAACCGGCGGCGAGAGCGAACAAAACACAAGCGCCAATCCCCCAGAGCTGAAGGTCGCGCCATTCCAGGGCTTTGATCTCTTTTTCGAGTTGTTCCGGACGATGCTGGATTTCGGAGTCCGACATCGATAAAACCTCCGCGATGAGAACCACCAGGGCCCCAATAAAAACAGCACCGCCAACCGACAGTATCGTTCACTTAATCAATGGAATTCCATCGCCCAAAGGTACAGGGACACTAGATTCGCACTAGGCGCGGAGAGTCTCTCCGCTGCCGGTCGCGGTGTCGCGAGATCGTTCTACCCTGCGCTCCCGTTGACACTCCCGGCACCCTGCTCTAGAGTAAGTGTTCACTTACATGGCGACGACCCCGCAAGTGCGTTTGCCGGCACGCGACCGCCGGCTGCAGATCATGGAGGCGGCGAAGGAATTGTTCGCGCGCCAGGGATTCGAGGGGACCACCACCCGCCAGATCGCCGAGAGCGCGCGGGTGAACGAAGCCATCATCTTCCGGCATTTCCCCAGCAAGGAAGACCTGTACTGGGCCATCATCGACCGCGAGTCCGAACTCGCAGGCTGGCAACCGGCCCTGGAGCGGCAGCTCAACTCCGGCGCGAGCGACCGCCAGGTCTTTGCCAGCATCGCAGAGGAGATTCTCATTCGTCGCGCCAACGACGGCAGCCTGAGCCGGCTGTTGCTGTTCAGCGCGCTGGAGAACCAGCGGCGCTCACAGCGTTTCTTCCAGACCCACGTGGTGGCATACTACGAACTCATCGCGGGATATATCCGGGGGCGGATCGAAGAAGGAGCGTTTCGCGCGGTCAACCCGCTGCTGGCGGCCAGGGGGTTCGTCGGCATGATCGTGTACCACTCCCTGATCCAGGAGATTTACGGCGCCAAACGTTATCAGGAGTTTGACGTCAAAGAGGTGAGCGAGACACTGACCGACATCTGGCTGGGCGGGATGGAAATCCGTGAAGGCCAGAATCCCCGGCGTAAGGCAAAATAATCGCAGCTCAGGGCGTAACTGATGATCCTCGGCTTTCATAGAAAACTTACAAGCGCGTTTGGAAACGCGGCCCTCGCCGCCATGCTGGCCGCCGGACTTCTATTCTCCGGATGCAGCCAGAAGAAGCAGCAGGCGGTGGACGCGCGCGTACCCGTTACCGTCGCCGATGTGGTGCAGAAGACCGTCCCCGTGCAGGTGCGGGTAATCGGCAACGTTGACCCGTACACGACGGTGGGGGTGAAGCCACAGATCACGGGCGAGATCGTGGGCGTGCACTTCACCGAAGGCCAGGACGTCAAGAAGGGACAACTGCTGTTCACGCTCGACCCGCGGCCCTTTGAGGCCGACCTGCTGCGCGCCCAAGCCAACCTGGCGCAGGATGAGGCCAAGGCCAAGAACGCCGAAGTCGAGGCCCACCGCTATACGAAGCTGGTGGAAGCCGGGGTGGTGGCGCAAGAACAGGCAGAGCAGATCCAGACCAACCACGAGGCCATGGTGGCCACGGTGAAAGCCGACCGCGCGCAGGTGGAATATGCGCGGGTGCAATTGGTCTACACGAAAATTTACTCTCCCCTGGACGGCCGCACCGGCAGCGTGATGCTGCACCTCGGGAACGTGGTCAAGGCCAACCCCGACGACCCCATGGTCACCATCAACCAGGTCAATCCCATCTACGTGGAGTTTGCCGTGCCGCAGCAGGCGCTGCCGGAGATCAAGCAGCACATGGCCGGGGGCAGGCTGAAGGTGACCGCCATCATCCAGGGCCAAGAAGAGCGCCCCGAGATGGGAACGCTCACCTTCGTGGACAACAACGTGGACCTCAACAGCGGGACCATCAAGCTGAAGGGCACGTTTGCGAACACCGAACGGCGCCTGTGGCCGGGGCAGTACGTCAACGTGGCGCTGACCCTGACCGAGGAGCCGAATGCCATCGTGGTGCCGACGCAAGCCATCCAGACGGGACAAGAAGGTTCGTACGTATTCGTGGTGAAGCCTGACCTGACGGCTGAGCCGCGGCCGGTGAAGGTGGAGCGCAACATCGACAACCAGGCGGTGATCGAGTCGGGCCTGAGCGCCGGGGAGAAGGTAGTGACCGATGGCCAGATACGCCTCGTGCGCGGAACCAAGGTCGAGATCAAGAACGCCGGCATGCAGGCGCAGGAAACCACGCCATGAACCTGGCGGAACTCTTCATTAAGCGGCCGGTCATGACCACCCTGGTCATGGCTGCCATCCTGCTTTTCGGCATCATGGGCTATCGTCTGCTGCCGGTCAGCGACCTGCCCAACGTGGACTTCCCCACCATCCTGGTTAGTGCCACCCTGCCTGGCGCGACGCCCGACACCATGGCGTCGGCGGTGGCGTTGCCTCTCGAGAAGCAGTTCTCGACCATCGCTGGCGTCGACAACATGACCTCGGTGAGCGCGCAGGGCGCCAGCAGCATCACCTTGCAGTTCGCGCTCGACCGCAACATCGACGCCGCCGCCCAGGACGTGCAGTCGATGATCTCCAAGGCGGCCAAGGATCTGCCGCAGAACATGCCGGCGCCGCCCTCGTACCAAAAAGTAAATCCGGCCGACCAGCCGATCCTGTATCTGGCGCTGAGTTCGCCCACGCTGCGGCTCTCCGACGTGGATGAATACGCCGAGACGCTGATGGCGCAGCGCATCTCCATGGTCAGCGGCGTGGCCCAGGTGCAGGTGTACGGATCGCAGAAGTACGCCGTACACGTGCAACTCGACCCCCGCGCGCTCGCCTACCGCCAGCTCGGCATCGACGAAGTGGAAGCCGCCGTCGAAAAGGGCAACGTGAACCTGCCCACGGGCACGCTCTACGGCCAGCACCAGGCTTTCACGGTCCAGGCGAACGGGCAGCTTATGAACGCTGCCGCCTACCGGCCGCTGATCGTGGCTTACCGCAACGGCTCGCCGGTGCGCATCGAGCAGATCGGCACCGCCATCGACAGCGTGGAAAACGACAAGCTGGCGGCCTGGTACAACGACACGCGGTCCATCGTGCTAGCCATCCAGCGCCAGCCCGGCACCAACACCATCGAGGTGGTGAACTCCATCAAGGCGCTGCTGCCGACGTTTCGCCAGCAGATGCCCGCTTCGGTGGACTTGAACATCCTCTACGACCGCTCGGATTCGATCCGTGATTCGGTCAACGACGTGAAGTTCACCCTGATGTTGACCATTGGCCTGGTCATCCTGGTGATCTTCCTGTTTCTGCGGAACGTCTCGGCCACCATCATCCCCAGCCTGGCACTGCCCATGTCCATTGTGGGCACCTTCGCGGTGATGTATCTGCTGGGCTACAGCCTCGACAATCTGTCGCTGATGGCGCTGACTCTCTCCGTCGGCTTCGTGGTCGATGACGCCATCGTCATGTTGGAGAACATCGTGCGCCACATGGAAGGCGGCGAAGGCGTGCTGCAGGCAGCGCTAACGGGGTCGCGGGAGATCAGCTTCACCATCCTGTCCATGACCCTGTCGCTGGCGGCGGTCTTCCTACCGGTGCTGTTCATGGGCGGCATCCTGGGACGGCTGCTGCACGAGTTCGCCGTGACCATCGGCGCGGCCATCCTGGTTTCCGGCGTGGTCTCGCTGACCTTGACGCCGATGTTGTGCAGCCGCTTCCTGCGGCCGCCGAAGGAGCAACATCACGGGCGTTTATACCGGCTTTCCGAGCAGGGCTTCGACGCCATGCTCGGGCTCTACGTGCGCACGCTGAAGCCGGTGCTGCGCCACCGCTTCGCCACCATGATGGTGTTGGTCGCTTTGGTAATTGGCACGGGATATCTGTTTACGGCGATCCCCGGCGGCTTCCTTCCCAGCGAGGACACCGGCTCGGTCTTTATGTTCACCGAAGCGCAGCAGGGCATCTCGTTCGATTCCATGAAGGCGCATCAGAAAGAGATCGCCAAGATCGTGATGAGCAGTCCCTACGTGGACAACATCTTTTCGAGCGTGGGCGCCAGCGGGCCGAACGCCACCCTGAACACCGGCCGCATCTTCATGCGCCTGAAGCCCCGCAAAACGCGCCCGCACGTGGACGAGGTGATTCAGCGACTGCGTCCCAAACTGGCGGTCGTGCCCGGCCTGCGGGCCTTCATGCAGAACCTACCTCCCATCCGCATCGGAGGCCAGCTCACCAAGTCGCTCTACCAATTCACGCTGCAAAGCCCGGACACCGGCGAACTCTACAAGTACGCGCCGCAACTGGAGACCAGGCTCAAAGGGTTGAAAGAGCTGCAGGACGTTACCAGCGACCTGCAGATCGCCAATCCGCAGGTCAACGTGGAGATTGATCGCGACAAAGCGGCTACGCTGGGCGTGACCGCGCAGCAGGTGGAGGACGCGCTCTACACCGCCTACGGCATGCGCCAGATCTCCACCATCTACGCGCCGAACAACGAATACCGGGTGATCATGGAGCTGCTGCCGGAGTACCAGCTCGATCCCACCGCGCTCTCCTTGCTCTACATCCGGTCCAGCAAGGGCAACCTGGTGCCGCTCAACACCGTGGCCACGCTGACCCGGAACCTGGGACCGATGACCATCAATCACCTCGGCCAGTTGCCGGCAGTGACCATCTCGTTCAACCTGGCGCCGGGTGTGGCGCTCGGCCAGGCAGTCGATTCGGTGGACAAGATCGCCCGGCAGGTGCTGCCTTCCACTATCACCACCAGCTTTCAGGGAACCGCGCAAGCCTTCCAGTCGTCATTCCGTGGCCTCGGTGTGCTGCTCATCATGGCCATCCTGGTGATCTACATCGTGCTGGGCATTCTCTACGAGAGCTTCATCCACCCCATCACGATTCTCTCCGGCCTGCCCGCGGCGGGCTTCGGCGCGCTGCTCACACTGTGGATTTTCCGCCAGCCCTTCTGGCCGCTGGAGTGGCGGGTCACCGACCTGAACCTCTACGGCTTCGTGGGACTCATCATGCTGGTGGGCATCGTGAAGAAGAACGCCATCATGATGATTGATTTCGCGCTGGAAGCGCAGCGCAAGGAAGGCAAGAGCCCGGGCGACGCCATCTACGAAGGCGCCATCATCCGCTTCCGTCCCATCATGATGACCACCATGGCCGCCCTGATGGGCACCTTGCCGATCGCGCTCGGTTTCGGCGCCGGCGCCGAGGCGCGGCGTCCGCTGGGTCTGGCGGTGGTGGGCGGGCTGATCGTCTCGCAGTTGCTCACCCTATACATTACTCCCGTCTTCTATACCTACATGGAAGGGCTGCAGCACTGGCTGGGACGCTTCCGCCGCAAGAAGAAAACCACGGCAGAGGAATTGCACGTGGGCGAGCCGGAACTGGTGGATAGCCAGGACTAGGACGGTACGAATGCACGGCGCGTGCCGTTCCCGTCATTCCTGTCCCCTCTAGTGGTGTCTGTTGAGAACGTCCGTTCGGCCAACGCTTCGAAGTTACCGCTGTAATTTGACGCCCGTCGATCTCCGCCGCAAACTTTCACCATGACCATCTCCCCCGATCGCACGGGTTCCATCTCACTCTCGCTCGGTACGGCGTTCCTCCTCGCCAGCAACGTGATGGGGCATGGCGTATGCATCAAGCCTGATCCTCGCGGCGCATTATTGCTGGCGGCCGCCGGCTTACTGTTCTTTGTCCTCGCCGACCACCACACGCAACAGTGGCGGGAGAAGTTCCTGCGCATAGTGCAGCTTGTGCTGGCACTGGGCACATTCTCCGTGGTTGCAGCATTCGTGGTACGCGACTTGCAGGAGTTCCACCGCGTGGCGGGCCAGGATTGGGGTGCGATTCCGCCTCCGCAACTGATTTTTTCGGTCATTTACGCGCTGGCGTCGTTGGTGGCGCTGCTGGGAATCAGCATCAACGCGCGGCCGCGGCGGTCGCCAGCGCTGGAAATGCCGCTGGCCTGCGACTAGGCACGGCAGCCCCGTCCCATCAGCCCACGGCAGGGATGCAGGATGCTGCCACTGCGGAGGACGGTAGCCCAGCCCTACACATCTTCATGCAGCCGGCGTTTCAGATAAGCGGCGAAGTCCGCGCCTGCGGGATTGGCGAGTACCGTATCCACCCACGCTTGTCGTTCGAAACATAACACCCGTAAGTCCCAGACCGTGGAAGCCAGTCCGGTAGGGGTCACGTATTGCAGGTGGCGGGGATCGTCGGCGGGCGAGAGGTAAACCTGGTGATAGAGCTCGTTGTCGTCGGCCCACCAGTCGAGGGAGACGAAGTTTGCCCCCGGTCCCTCGTGCACCCCCAAGAATCCCACGCCGTAGTGGCGGCGGCCAGGAGCCAAGGGCTGTCGCAACCAGCGCAGGGCCGCCTCCTTGGCCGCGGCCAGCAACTCCGGGTTGAGCGAACCTCCCGCCAGGGTGATGCCATACACCTTGATCCGCCAGTCCCCCTCCTCCCATAACTCGAGGAAGCGAATCGGGCGCCTGCGGTAGGTCTCCAGAAGCTCGGTCATGCGCGCCCATCATACACATCGGTGCGTTTCACGTTTCAAGTTTCAGGTTTCACATTGCAAGCGGCGTACAATCGAGGTTTCGCGAGCCGGGTTCGCGGCGAGCGCGAACGTGAAACCTGAAACTTGACACGTGAAACGAGGGTATCCATCGTGGCCGAATTAGCCGAAAAGCAGTGCGTTCCCTGCCGCGGCGGCGTCCCGCCGCTGAAGGGCGCTGAACTGGAGGCGCTCAGGAAACAGGTGCCGGGCTGGGAGGCTGTCAACGAACACCACCTGAAGAAGGGATTCGCCTTCCCCGATTTCCAGCGCGCGCTCGATTTCGTCAACCGCGTGGGAGCGGTGGCGGAGGAGCAGGGACATCATCCCGACATCTTCCTGGCGTGGGGCAAAGTCGAGATCACCATCTGGACCCACAAGATCGACGGCCTCACCGAAAGCGACTTCATCCTGGCGGCAAAGATTGACCGGCTGCAACGCGAGTCGGCGGCAGCGTGAGGGTGCGGGCTTGGTGTGGCGCGGGGCGGTGTGATCTCGCCTGACGCCGTTCTCCTTTGGCGAGTCCATGGACAGGGAAACGGCGAAAACCTGTCCCCACCACCCCCACCCCACTTTGCGAGTAGGCTAGTACCGGCCAAGGAAAAAGGCAATCCTCGAAGCACACCCGGCGGGTGGTAGCGAGCTGTGCCTCAACATACCCAGCAATGGCGAGGGTTATGATGGGGTGACCGAAGCGTTCCAGCGCGACGACTGACGAGGGAACCACAAGAATCAATCCGCGATGCCCAAGAATTGCATTGTTCCCCGTTGTTTTCAATGGTTTAGCCCCATATAATGCGAAACTGTGCCGCTAAACCTCCATTTCACCCACTTCGGGGCTTCCCGGTTGGGCTAAAACACATCAAGTAACTAACATAGGGTGAGTATGGGGGCCTATCCTTTACAGCGGCCCGAAGCAGGACCGCGAAGTGGCGCCGGGAATATCCGTGCCCTGCGGGCAACCACGAGGAGCTAGAAGTATGCGCAAGCCGGTGAAGTATGTGGAAAAGCTGCTGACCTCTGCCGCACAGGTGGGGTGGGTGGTTTACGAGCGGTTGAACCGGATCAGTCCTAATCCTTCGTTTATCCCGGGGTGGTCGGACAAGCCGATCCTGAAGTCCTGGCAGAAAACCAAGCCGCCGCTGGGTTGGCCGCGGCAAACCGACTCGCTGTGCCCGCGCTGCGTGCCGGAGATCCGCCAGCAGATTCTCGACGGCAAACTGCCGGTGGATATCCTGATGGCCGAGAAGGTGGGCGAAATCAAGGCGCAGATCATCGAGCGCGACGGCAAGATCCTCATGGTGAAAGATTGCCCAAAGCACGGCCACTTCGAGGACGTGATGTCCATTGACGTGGACTTTTTCCGGCATCTTGAGCAGACGTTCCCTGGGCGCGACATCGTCGCCCACGCCGACAAGCACCTGCACCACCACGGCACCAGCACCGTGAAGTGGGGCCGCGGCGCGGTGCTGACCATCGACCTTACCAACCGCTGCAACATGATGTGCGATCCCTGCTTCATGGACGCCAATCAAGTCGGGTTCGTCCACGAACTGACGTGGAAAGAGATCCAGACGATGCTCGACAACGCCGTCTCTCTTAAACCGCGTCGCCAGCTTTCAGTGCAGTTCTCCGGTGGCGAGCCCACGCTCTCGCCCTACTTCCTGGATGCAGTCCGCTACTCACGCAAGGTGGGATACAACAGCGTGCAGGCGGCCACCAACGGGATCGAGTTTGCCAAGAGCTTCGAGTTCTGCCAGCAGGCGGCCGAGGCCGGGCTGCGCTACGCCTATCTGCAGTTCGACGGGATCGGCAACGCCGCCAACGCGCACCGTAAGGTGGGCAACCTGTATGACGTGAAGCTGCAGGCCATCGAGAACCTATACAAGGCCGGCGTCGATATCGTGCCCGTCACCACCATCGTAAACGGCATCAACAACGAACAGGTGGGCAAGATCGTTAAGTTTGGCCTCGACAATCCCAAGATCATCTCTTTCTGCTCGTTCCAGCCGGTATCGTTCACCGGACGCGACGAGGCCATCACCGACGAACGCCGGCAGGCACAGCGCTACACGCTGTCTCATCTCGCGCACGACGTCAAGAACCAGACCGGCCTGGGCGAACCTGCCCGCGACTGGTTCCCGCTCTCGTTCATGTCGACGTTCTCCGACTGGGCCGACCTGGCGCATGGCCCGGAAGCGCAGTGGGGACAGATGAGCTGCGGCTGCCATCCCAATTGTGGCGTGGGCATGGGCATCATGGTGGACAAGGAGACCAAGGAGGCCGCGCCGATCACCGCGTTCCTCAACGCCGACCAACTCGCCAAGGACGTGCAGAAGGTCACCGACGCCGCCCGCGGACGCAAACTCTCGCTGCTGGGCATGGCGCTGGCGGTGATGCGCAACTACGATCCCTTCAAGACCACCACGCACTTCACTATCTTCGATCTGCTGATCAAGTTCGATAAGAGCTTCGGCGCCAGCAAGAAGGCTCGTTCCGGCAAGTATGGCAAGGTGGGCGCTGATCGCACCCTGGCGGACATCGAGTCCCGCCGCAGGGACCGCTGGAACGTCCTGTTCATCGCTGGCATGTGGTTCCAGGACCTGTTCAACTACGACTTCCGGCGCACCGAGCAGTGCATCATCCCCTACGCCACGCAGGAGGGCGAGATCTCCTTCTGCGCCTACAACACCGGCATCGGCTGGCGGAACATTATCGAGAAGATGCACATGACCGCCACCCTCACCAAGTGGTACGAGGAAAACGGCCGGCACGAGATCTTTGCCGGCGGCAAGCGCGTCAACATGGACTCGGCCGAAGTCATCACCAGCGGCAAGGTGCTCAAGATCAACCAAGAACTGGTGACCGAGAAAGAACAGGACGATCTCGACCGCCTGGGCATCGCCAAGAACTCCCGCGAAGAAAAGCTGCGGGCGCGCGACGCCAAGCAGAAGAACGTGGACAACGAGCAGATGATGAAGCTCTACCGCAAGGTGGTGCTGAAAGAACCGGCGGCGGAGAACTTCGTGTCGCTCGACTCGCTGGCCGCTCCCAAGCCGGTGAAGCCGGAAGAGCGAGTGGGAGAGGAAGTCCTCGGCGACTAGAGCATCAAGGCAAGCAACGGTTTTGTGGAGGCCGCCGGTCTATCCGGCGGCCTTTTTAGCGAGTAAAATGCGGCACTTGCAGGTTTCAAGGTGGCGCGGCTTCAGCCGTGCCGTCTGAGTTCCTTACATTGAACCCGTCCCAGCACAATCCCGCGCAGCCAGCTTCAAGGGCGGCCCGCCCGTATGTCTTCTGGCGGGTTGAGGGCAGCCTCCTGAACCTCACCGCGGTGCGTCCGGCGGCGTTTTTCACCTGGAATGCCCAAACCTTCCTGGAGCGATGGCTGCGGCGCGGGGCCATGGCCCTGATGGCGCTGGCCCGGCCGGTGTTGTACCTGACCCACCGGCGCGCGGCCACCCGGGTGCTGCACACGGTCCTGCGCGGCATCAGCCGCGACCGCCTCGACCTGCTCGGGGCTGAGTACTTCCAGTATCGTCTCAAACCGGAGCTCAAGCCGCATGGCGTCGCTCAACTCAACGAGCTATTGGAGAGCGGCGCCGAGGTGGTGCTGGTGAGCCAAGGATTGGACCATGTAATGCGACCCCTGGCGGAGCATCTGGGCGTGCGCTACTTGCTAGCCAATCGTCTGGAGTTCCGCGATGGCATGGCGACGGGGCGTCTGCTGGATCCCGTGATCCGTCCGCGGGGAGCGCTGGCGCGCATCACCGGCCTGAGCCCCAAGGGAGAGGTGCCGCTGGAGCGCCTCTGCCGTGATCTCGACTTCGCCGGACAGTCGGAAGTGCTGCTTTCCGCCGTCACTCCGGCCCGGCGTCCCGCACCGGCCAGAGTCCGCCCAGCGCTAAACTTCGAGCCCTCCAAAACCGTGCGCCGGCTTTCGGTGCGGCAGTCGCTCACCGGCAAGCACTTGCTGCTTATCGGCGTAACCGGCTTCATCGGGAAGGTCTGGCTGGCGAATCTGCTGATCGACCTGCCCGAGATCGGCAAGATCTATCTGCTGGTGCGGCCACAGCGCGCGACCTCGGGCCTCGAACGCTTCGAGAAGATTGTTGAGGAATCGCCCGTCTTCGAGCCTCTGTACCGCCGTTACGGCGAGCGCTTGCCCGAGTTCATGCGTGAGCGGATCGAAGTGATCGAAGGCGACGTCAGCCAGCCGGGACTGGGCATGGAGCCTGCGATCCGCGAACGGCTGGCGCACACGCTGGATGTAGTGATCAACAGCTCCGGGCTCACCGATTTCAATCCCGATCTGCGCGACGCCATCGCGGCCAACGTGGATTCGATCCTCCACCTGATCGAGTTCCTCCGCCGATCGGACCATGCCGCTCTGCTGCACCTTTCCACTTGCTACGTGGTCGGCTTCGTGGACGGACGTGTGCCAGAGATCCTTACGCCGAACTACACACCACGGCACATTCCCGGCTGGGATGCGGAGAGCGAGGTGCGCTCGCTGCGGCAGTTGATCGCCGAGAGCGAAGTCCGCGCCGACACCCCGGAGGTCACCGAGCAACTCCGGCAGCAGGCGCTGGACAAGGCCACCGCCGCCAAAGACCTGCACGGCGCGGCGCTCGAGAACCAGATCCGCAAGAACCGCATCCGCTGGGCGCGCAACGCGCTCACCGAGGCCGGAACGCAACGCGCTCACGAACTCGGCTGGCCCAACACGTACACCTTCACCAAGAGCGTGGCGGAATCGCTGATCGCCCAACACGGCGCTGGACTGCCCATCGCCGTGGTGAGGCCGTCGATCGTCGAATCCTCGGTCGAGAAGCCGTTCCGCGGCTGGAACGAGGGCATCAATACCTCGGCGGCGCTTTCCTATCTGTTGGGAACCTTTTTCCGCCAGCTTCCCACAAACGAGCGCAAGTGCCTGGACCTGATCCCCGTGGATACGGTCACGCGCGGGATGACGCTCATCGCGGCGGCCCTGGTCGAGCGCTGCCACCGGCCGCTCTATCAGCTCGCGACGTCGGTGGCGAATCCTTGCAATATGCGGCGCTCCATCGAACTCACCGGCCTGGCGCACCGCAAGTACTATCGCGCGCAGGAGGGCCTGGAATGCTGGTTGCGGCTGCGCTTCGACACCATCCCGGTCTCGAAGGAGCGTTACGTGCGCTTCTCCGCGCCGGGGCAGAAGGCGATCATCAAGGCCATCCAGCGGATCATGTCACCGGTTCCGCTGAAGCAACCGGTGCTGGCGCGCGCCGAACGCAACCTGGAAAAGCTCGAGAAGCTGATCGAGCTCTTCGAGCCGTTCATCCTGCGCAACGAGCACGTGTTCGAGGGCGAGAACGCCGAGTTGCTTTCCGCCGCGCTTCCGCCCGGCGAGATCGCCGATTTTGGCTATGACCCGCGTGCCATCGACTGGTACGAGTTCTGGGTCGATGTTCACATTCCGGCGCTGCGCAAGTGGACCTATCCCTTGATCGAAGGACGCGCGGTGGAATACGGGTCGCGGCATAGTTTTCGCCTGCTGGGGCCCAAGCCCATCCAGGGACCGGGCGCGCGCGGCGGCGCCACCATCGACACGGGAGTAAC
>JBIOFT010000051.1:0-22399 GCA_044447375.1 Terriglobales bacterium
AACTCCTTCATGGTGATGTTCGCCAAACTACCTCCTCATTTGGATTGCATCCCTGCGCCTGGCCTGCGCGCTCAGGATTACATTCCCGCAACCCCGCTCCCTGCCGGGATGCGGGAAAATTTGTAAAACCAGTTGCCAGTGGTCAGTTGCCAGTCAAGGCAGCAAACCACCAAATCCATTTAACGCTTCGAGTACTGGAAGCGCTTACGCGCACCCTTCTGCCCGTACTTCTTGCGCTCCTTGGAGCGCGCGTCGCGGGAAAGCATGCCCGCAGCCTTCAAGCGCTTGCGCAGCTCCAGGTTGAACTCCAGCAAAGCCCGGGCGATGCCCAGCTTCACCGCGCCCGCCTGTCCGCCGACCCCGCCGCCGGCGACATTGGCGACGATGTTGAAGCTGCCCGAGGTCTCGGAGATCACCAGGGGCTGCCGCGCCAGCGTGCGCTGCGCCGGAGTCACAAAATACTGATCGAAAGCACGGCCGTTCACCGTGAACTGGCCGTCGCCGGGACGCAGGAACACGCGGGCCACGCTGGCCTTGCGTCGTCCTGTGCCGTAGTACTGAACCAGATCCGCCATCGTTCGTTGCGCCCCGGCGCGGCCGGGGCTGAACCTTTCCAAAAATTATGCAGCCAAATCTGGCTGCAGCCAACTCCTAATCCGACTTCCCCGCCAGCGCCAGCGTTTCTGGCTTTTGCGCCTCGTGGGGGTGCTTGTCGCCACGATAGATCTTCAGCTTGCGCGCCATGGCGCGGCCGAGCTTGGTGTGGGGCAGCATGCCCACAATCGCGTCCTGCACCACGGCCTCCGGCTTGCGCTGGAAGCGCTTGCGGAAGTCCTCGCTGCGCAGACCGCCAGGATAGCCGGTGTAGCGGTGATACATCTTCTGCTCGCCCTTGAGCCCGGTCACCTGCACCTTGGCGGCGTTGATGATGACCACGTGGTCGCCGGTATCGAGGAAGGGCGTGTAGCGGGGCGAATTCTTGCCGGTCAGAATGCGGGACACCCGCGTTGCCAGCCGGCCGAGCGTCTGCCCCGTCGCGTCCACGACGTACCATTTACGCGCAATTTCCCCCTGTTTGGGGAAATAGGTTGCCATGCGAAAACTCTCCCAAAGAATGAAAACGAAGACCGCTGAGCCACCCGGAAGGGAAAATCCAGTCAGGGTACCCTGGGCGGGCAACTGCAGGCTGCGAAAGAATAAAGATTACCGGTTAGCGGAGATGATGTCAATGAACGGGCGGTGGCGGAGCGTGTACAAATTGGGCGAATGGGCACCAATCTGCGTGCGGTCGGCCTCACTCGTACGCCAGCGCGTCAATCGGGTCCTTGTGCGCGGCTTTGAATGCCGGATAGATGGCGCCCCCGATGGCGCCCACGATGGCGATGCCGGTGGCACGCAGGATCCATCCCGGGGTCATCAGGATGCGCAGGGTGGAAAAGTGGGCGACGATGGCGCCGCGGGCAGCGTAGCTAATCACAATGCCCACCGCAATCCCCAGGATCGCCAGTAGGATCGTCTCGCGGAGGATGGCACTGATGATGTACGCCTTCGAGGCGCCCATCGACTTCAGGATGCCGATCTCACGGGTGCGTTCCATCACCGCCGCGTACATGGCCTGAAAGATGACGATGAATCCGATCACGACCGCGACCCCGATCACCACGCTGATGAAGGTCGAGAGTCCGGGGATGTTGCCCATGGTCATCAGCGAGAGGTATTCCCGCAGCGAGCGCACGACATAGCTCTGCATGCCGGGAGTCTGGCGGACGTCGGCGGCGACGGCATCGCCGGACTTGGGATCGTCCAGCTTGACGTAGAAGATGGATGCTTTGCCCTGAGCGCCGATGAGGTCCTGCAGGGTCGAGAGCTGCAGAAACTTGCGCGCACCCTTGCCGTGCTCGACGATGCCGCAGACGCGGAACTGGTGATTGAGCACTTCGATTCTGCCGCCGACATGCACGTTTTTCTGGTGGGCGAAGAAATCGTCGACCAAGATGTCGTCCGGCCCCTGGAACGGTCCGCCCGTAAGGTAATGGAAGGGCCCGCCGATGGCCTGAAAGCTGTTGAGGTCGATGCCGTAAATGACCTCGAGTGTTCCGGTCGTGCTCAGTTGCGCGATCACCGGAGCGACCGCGACCACGTGCGGAACTCTGCGCAGGATGTCCGCCACTTTGGCCGAGACGGGAGCGCCGGAGATGCCGCTGAAGAAGGAAGAGCCCGGCGGCTGCACCATAATGTCGGCGCCAACCCCCGCTTGCCGCTCCTTGGCGTCATTGAGGATCCCGACCGAGAGCCCGACGATCAGCAGGATGAGCGTCACTTCCACGGCCACCGCGATGATGCTGATGCAGGTGCGGATGGGCCGGTGCACCAGGTTGGCGAGGATCATCTTGTTCATGGAGGAAACATTGTAAAGGAGCCGGGAGTCGCAAGCAGGTCATTGGGTCGCGCTTCTTCTGCTTCGCGTCGGTCGTGCTCCCTCAGGGCGGCAATGTTTTTGTTACTGCCTGGCCGGTTCGCCGTCGCCGCCGGAATTGCGGCTGGAGTTTGGGGCATCGAGGTGAACCACCTGTGCCCCGGCGGGCTGCTGCAACGCGAACTGCTCGTCAACCAGCGGCTGGTTGAGGGTGAGTTTCTGCACGGTCAGGTTGATCGCGTACTCCTCCTGCGGGCGCCAGATGTCGATCCCACTGGGGAAATCGATGCCTTCATGGTCGCTGAAGTTGCTGTAGTGGACGTCGCTGGCGGTGTAGCCATGCTGGTCGTAGACGATCTGTTCGTGGGGTTCGAGGTCAATGCGGCTGAAGATGATCTTGCGGGAGAGATACCAGCCGGCATCGCCCCGGTGAATGACGTTGATTACGTAGTCGGGCTGCTGCACTTCTTTCTTTCTTTTCGGGTCGGTGACGGTCTCGTAGCTGTTCTCCAGCACCGCGATCTCGCTGGCGGAATCGATCTCGCGCACCAGCAGCGCGTCCAGGATGTGCTGCGGACGCAGGTTTTCCAAAGGCTGACTGCTGTTGTGGGTGATGATGTCGTTGCGGCCGACGATGAAGCGGTTCTTCGGCGGGATGGAAAGTTCGAAGGTCTGCCCGTTCGACACCATGTCGAAGGCCCGGTTGCGAACGATGGGGAGCAGCCCGATCATGCGCAGCATCTGCGGCTTGCGCACCATGATGTAGCCACTGATCGTCTGGTACTGGGTGATCTTGCCCTTGGTCCAGCCACCGACCGCGGTGGAGATGTCCACGGTCGCGTTCAAGGTCTTGATCCTGGCCGCCTGGGAGTTGATGCGGTCGATAAGCTCGGCTTCCGTGGCCTGCTTGAGCTGGGCCGTGGCGATGCGCGATTCCACCGGGTGCGAGCGGAACAGACACCCGGAGATCGGCGCCAGAACCACAACTGCGAGCACGAACCGTACGCACCGCCAGGAATGCATGGGTCCCTTCTTCGGATGCAAACGGTAAGTATAGCGTGGAGTAGCGAAGCGGGTGAGATTCGGGGGCGGTCAGCGCGAATCGGCTACCGCACGGCGGTAGGCGGCGACGTTGCGCGAGTGCTCTTCCATAGTGCGAGCGAAGCGGTGGTGTCCGTTGTTGTCGCTGACGAAATAGAGGAAATCGGAGTTGGCGGGCTGCATGGCCGCCTGCAAGGAGTCGCGGCCCGGGTTGCAGATGGGGCCGGGCGGAAGGCCCGCGTGCTTGTAGGTGTTGTACGCCGAGTCGAACTGCAGGTCGGACTGGTGGATCACGCCGTTGTAGCGTCCCGCCAGCAGCGCAGCGTAGATGACGGTGGGATCGGTGGCCAGTACGATGTGGCGGCGCAGCCGGTTGTAGAAAACGCCGGCGACCAGCGGACGCTCGGATGGCGCCGCCGTCTCTTTCTCCACGATCGAGGCCATGGTCACGACTTGGTGGAGGTCGGTGTTCAGCCCGAGCTGGTGGCTCTCCTGGCGAAAGCGTTTGACCATGGCGGCCACCATGTCGTGCAGGCTCTGGGTGCGCGTGAACTCATAAGTATCGGGAAACAGATAGCCTTCAAGAGACGGTGCCTGGGGATCGAGGTCGGAGATCAGCGACACGTCGGTGCGGGCGACGGCGAGGAAATCGTCGCTCGTGCCCAGCCCGGCGGACTGGATAGCATTCGCGATATCGAAAGTGTTGTAGCCCTCGGGAATAACGACGGTGTGCACGTAGATGTCGCCGGCGACGATGCGGTCATACACCTCGCGCGCGGCGGCGGGGTGGTCGAACTTGTACTCTCCGGCCTTGAGAGCGGGCCGGCCGCGCCACTCGTGCCACAACAGGAATGCGGCCGCGCTGCGAATCATGCCCTCGTTCTGGAGGTCACGCGCGATGTGACGGGCGGATGAGCCGGGGCGTAGGAGAACGAATTTCTCCTGTCCTTTGGGACCGACGGGGAGCAAGAGACCGTACGCCAGCCAGGCGCCAGCGGCGAGGACAGCGGCCAACAGCAATGTGAGAATCGCGCGCAAGGCTCTAGTTTAGATGATGAAAAGTCGCCAGCCGTGTGCCAGAGGTGCCAGGCCCGATCACGGCAGGTCAGGCCCTACTGGCCGAGCGGTGATCCAAGAAGCTCTGTAGGATAAGCACTGCAGCGAGGCGGTCCACTACCTGGGCACGGCGGCGGATGCTCATGTTGGTTTCGCGCAGCAGGCGGTTGGCTTGGGCGGAAGTGAGGCGTTCATCCCAGAGGTGGACGGGAAGCGCGAAGCGCCGCCGCAGGTCCTCGGCGAAAGCCGTCATCCGCTCTGACTGCGTACCCGTGGATCCGCTCATTCGCAGAGGGTAGCCGACCACGATCTCTTGGACGCCGTGCTGGCGTAAAACATGTTCCAGGGCCGCGAAATCAGTTCTCTTATTCTTGCGGCGGATGGTCTCCAGGCCCTGAGCGGTGATCCCGAGAGCATCGGAAACCGCCAGCCCGATGGTCCTGGACCCTACGTCGAGAGCCAGAACCCGGCCGGCAACCGAGCCGGGACTCGCGGGCGGAGGGTTAACCGGAGAGGACACTCTGCGATTATAGGTGGGACCGCATCATAGTTTGAGTACCATGGTTTGAGTCCCATGAAAGCCGACGAAAATGCCTGACCGGATCGACGAACCTGCCGAACTTGCCGAGCACATGGCCGCGGAAGCGGAGACGCTGCCGGTGCGGCCGTATAAGCGGCGGGCTGACCGCATTGAGACCTCGTGCCTCGTCATCGTGGCGATCGCGGTCGTGCTGGCCATCTGTTACGTCGCCAAGCCGGTGCTGATCGTGGTGCTGGTCTCGATCCTGCTGGCGTTCATGCTGACCCCGATCGTCGATGGCTTACAGCGGGTCCGGGTGCCGCGCGGCCTAGGGGCCATGGTGGCTCTGCTTCTGCTGTTTGCCGTGGTTTATGGCACGACCTACTTCTTTTACAACCGTGCCGTCGCCTTCGTGCATGACCTTCCCAAGTACACGGAAAAAATCCGGGACGAAGTGGACCAACTCCGCCAACAGGCGCAGAGGTTCAGCAGCACGTCCATGCTGCCCTCGACGAAACCAGAAGGCACCATCACCGTGCAGCAGCAGACCGACTGGACGTCAACCCTGACCCAGGGAGCGGGAGCGGTTTGGGAAGTGGTCCTGACGGTCTCCTTCGTCCCCTTCCTCGTGTTCTTCATGCTGACTTGGCAAGAGCATGCCCGGGCGGCGACGGTGATGCTATTCCGGCTCGAACACCGTAACACGGCCTATGTCACGCTGGGGCGGATCTCGGCCATGATCCGCAGCTTTCTGGTGGGCAACCTGCTCATGGGGGTCTTTTTGGGCGCGGTCAGTACGGTGGCCTTCGCGGCTCTGCACCTGCCGTATTTCTATTTCGTGGGCTTCATCAGCGGTTTCATCAGCCTGCTCCCCTATCTCGGGCCGATCGTGGCCATTCTTCCGCCGCTTGCCGCCGGCGCGGGACAGTTACACGGCGGCGGGGTCCTGGTGATCATCATCACGGTTTTCGGCCTGCACGTCTTCGCCATCAACGTTTTTTACCCCAAGCTGATCGGCAAGCGGCTGCAACTGAACCCGCTGGTGGTGACCATTTCGTTGCTGGTCTGGGGTTGGATCTGGGGCGCGGCGGGACTGGTGCTGGCGGTGCCGATCACCGCCGCGCTGAAAATCATCTTCGACCACGTGGATTCGTTGCGGCCGTACGGTGCGTGGTTGGGGGAGTAAGGGACGTTCACGCTTGAAGTTTGGCCCAACAACAAAGCCTACGCATTTCACGGAGGCTTTGGCTTAAACGTGAAACTTGAAACCCGGTTCAGGCTTCGGCGGTGATCTCGGGGAACTTCAGTTTGGACTTGGAGAGGGCCTTGGTGAGCATCTGCTCGACTTCGGTTTCCTCGAGGTTCTTGGCCAGCGCCAGTTCACTGACCAGCAGGTAACGCGCCCGTTCCAGCATCTTCTTCTCGCGGAACGAAAGCGGCTTGCTCTGGCTGAGCAGCAGCAGGCTCTTGAGCACGCAGGCGACTTCCAGCAGAAATCCGGTCCGCATCTTCTCGGAATTTTCCTTGAAGCGGTACTTCCAGTCGTTGTGGCTGTCGCACTTACCGCTGGTAAGGTAATCGAGGATCTTCTGGACTTCGCCGTTGCGGATGACCCGCCGGAGGCCTACATTGCCGGCGTTCTGGAACGGCACCATCACTTTGAGGCTGCTGGCTTTGATGTTGAGGAGGTAGAACTTTTCAACAGTTGCGCCGAAGGTGCGGCTGCTGATTTGCTCTATAACCCCGACGCCATGATTGGGGTAAACCACTTTGTCGCCAATTCGGAAACCTGGTTCAACATTCATGAAGGGCACCCGACGAGGGGCGTCAAGGAGGAACTAAGGCTATTATACCCGAGGGGGGGCATTGCGGTCAAATGCGAACGCCTGCTTAAATAATTGAAAAACATAGGTTTACTGTGCGGTCGCACCACATCCGCAGCAATGCCGCTGGGATTTCGGGCCGGTACAACAACGCAGCGGACATCCGACCGTCGTGGAGGGAGAGAAAGCGCGCAAAAGGAGCCGGACGGCACGCCGTTCGGAACCGGGAAAGACTTATAATTGCAACCCTGTGGGAGGGGCGCCTGAATTCGTGCTCGTACTTCGCTGACGGCGATCCAATCCTAATCTAATCCTCCGCCACGAGAGATAGGTTCCAAGCGGCATGACAGAACATATCAGGAAACGCCTGGAAGAAGAGATCCAGCAACTGGAACACGAGTTGAACCACGAACTGCCAAAAGAGCTGAAGAAGGCGGTCGCGATGGGAGACCTGAGCGAGAATGCCGAGTACCACATGGCCAAGCAGCGGCAGGAGTTCGTGCGGGCGCGGCTGGGACAACTCAAGAAGCGCATGGCAGAACTCTCCATGGTGAATCTCGCCAATATTCCCAGGGACCGGGTGGCCTTCGGCGCCACGGTGGTGGTGTACGACGGGGTCAAAGACGAAAAGATCGAGTACAAGCTGGTGACCAGCGAGGAATCCGACGTCTCCAAGGGGCTGATTTCCACCAGTTCGCCGATCGGAAGAGCGCTGATGGGCAAGAAAGTGGGGGACACGACGACGGTTGTGACGCCCACCGGCAAGCGCGAACTGGAGGTCCTGAAGCTGACCACCGTCCACGACGAGGCGGTATGAGTTGGACGGGCGCTTTCGGTCGGGCCTGCGGAGCGTTGCTCTACAGGATCGTGCGCGGGCTGGCGCTGACCCGCATCTCGCCGAACGTCTATACCGCGATCGGCCTCGGGATCAGCGTTTTTGCGGCCTACCTGTTTGGCAAAGCCAGCGGCGATAACACGGCGCGCCTTTTCCGCTACGCCGGAGCGGTGATCTTCCTGGCCGGCTTCCTGGACATGGTCGACGGTCGTATTGCGCGTGCCACCAACCAGGTGACCGTCTTCGGCGCATTCTTCGATTCGGTAGTGGACCGCTACAGCGACGCCGCCCTCTATTTCGGATTGCTTGTCTATTATGCCCGGGCCAATCGGTTCTTCTACGTGGTGCTGGCCGCGGTGGTGATGATCAGCTCGGTGATGATCAGCTACACGCGGGCACGTGCCGAGTCGCTGATCGGGACCTGCAAGGTGGGATTCATGGAGAGGCCCGAGCGTCTGGTGCTGGTGATCATCGGAGCAGTGTTCAATCGCATGGCGCCGGTGCTGTGGGTGATCGCCGTTCTGGGCAGTATCACCGTGATCCATCGCATTTGGTACACCTACCAACGCACCAAGCCGGAAGCTCTGGCGATGAAAGACGCCGTCAGCCATGAGCCTTCGGCGGTCGCATAAGCCCCGGAATCGGCTGCGGAAATCGGAATGGCACGGGGAATCAGGAATCGGTTTCTCCGTGCCTCGGTGGTGGATTTCCGGTCTATTCGAGCACGTGGATGTTCTTCCGCGCGCACATCTCCTTCAGGACTTTCGGCCAGACGGACACCGTGACCTCACCCAGGTGCGCTTTGCGCAAGAGCAGCATCAGGGTGCGGGACTGCCCGATGCCGCCGCCGATGCTGAGGGGAATCTCGTTTCTCACGATCGCCTGGTGGTAGGGATACTTGAGGAAATCGAGCTGGCCGGTTAGTTCGAGCTGCTGCCGGAGCGTCTGCGCATTCACCCGGATTCCCATCGACGTCAGCTCGTGACGCCGGCGCGTGACCTGGTTCCAGACCAGAATGTCACCGTTCAGCCCGTGCATGGGCCGTCCGTCTGCTGAACGAGTGGGCGTGACCCAGTCATCGTAGTCGGCGGCGCGCATCTCGTGCGGATAGCCATCCTTCAGCGTCCAACCGATCCCGATGATGAAGATAGCGGGATATTTCTGGAGGGCCGCGGTCTCGCGCTGCTTGCGGGGCAGGTCGGGATACATGTCGAGGATCTCCTCGGCGTGCAGGAAGGTGATCTCCTCCGGCAGCCGGGGATAGCGAGCATCATTGAGCTCCGGGAAGAGGGTGAGCACGTGCGTCTCCGCGCCTTTCAACACCTTCCAGATCTTGCCCACGATTTCCTTCAGGAAGTCGAGGTTGCGCTGCTCGGGCGTCAACACGCGCTCCCAATCCCACTGGTCCACGTAGCAGCTATGGTCGTGGTCGAGGAAATAGTCCTTGCGCACGGCGCGCATGTCGGTGCAGAGTCCTTCGCCGGCCTGCATGCCGAACTGCTGCAGCGCGACGCGCTTCCACTTGGTTGCGGCCTGCACCACCTGGGCGTCGATGGGGTGCTTTCCGTGGTCGTTGGAGATGTGGAACTGGATGGGGGTGCGGGAGCCGTCGCGGTCGAGCAGATCGTTGACGCCGCTTTCGATATCGACGATCAACGGGACGGTGACCATCATCAGGTTCAGCTCCTTGCAGAGGTTCTCCTCAATGTAGTTCTTGGCGGCGAAGATGGCTTGCTGGGTTTCTTTCGGAGTGAGCAGGGAGTAATAGTCGTTGGGCAGAATCTGTTCCAACTCTTCATAACTGCCGATGCCGGGTCCGGCGAGGTCGGCTGCTTTGCTGGTCAGGGTCCCCATAGTGTTCTCCTTGGCTGCGGCGATGGGCGATGATTATTGGCCGAATAGCCGGCTGCGTCTAAGAATGGCAACACCCTAGTAGGGAACGCGGGCGGGCATCCGCGCAGTGACGGGGGTCACCCCGCGCAGGTTGTTACAATCCTGCGGGGTTCTCACGAGGGACAGCTTGGCAGAAGGACATTCGCCCGCCCTGCTGGTGCATGGCGGGGCATGGGCCATTCCGGATGACATGGCCGAGGCGCACGTGAACGGCGTGCGCCATGCCCTTGCCGCCGGCTGGCAAGTGCTCGAGCGCGGAGGTTCCTCGGTGGACGCGGTGGAAGCCGCCATCGTGGTGATGGAGGATGACGAGACTTTCGATGCCGGCCGTGGATCGTTCCTCACCAGCGACGGCCGGGTGCAGCTCGATGCCCTGATGATGGATGGAGCGACCCTGCGCGCGGGCGGGGTGGGCTGCGTGGAGCGGATTCGCAATCCGATCCGGGCGGCAAGGCTGGTGCTCGACGAGAGTCCGCACGTCTATCTCGTGGCCGAGGGGGCGGAGCGTTTTGCGCAACAACATGGTCTTCCGCTGTGCGCGAATGAGGAGCTCGTGATCGAGCGCGAAGTACAGCGCTTGCGGGAAGTGCAGAAGCAGGAGGTTGCCGGGAAGCCACCCGAGTTCTTTGCCGAGCACGACACGGTCGGCGCGGTGGCCTTGGACAGCCGCGGCAACCTTGCTGCCGCCACCTCGACTGGGGGCACGCTGAACAAGACTCCGGGGAGGGTGGGGGACTCTTCCCTGATCGGGTGCGGATGCTATGCCGACAACGAGAGCGCGGGCGTGTCCACCACCGGCTGGGGTGAGCCGATCATGAAGCTGGTACTGGCAAAGTGGGCGGCCGACCGCGTGCTGGAGGGAAGGGCGCCCGAAGCCGCCGCGCGGATGGCCATCGAGCGGCTCGAAACCCGCATGGCGGGGCACGGAGGCGTCATCCTGCTCGACATACGCGGCCGTTGCGGGCTGGCGCACAACACGCCGCGGATGGCGTGGGCGCTGAAGAACGCGCAGGGAGAATCGGCCGGCATCGATTGGCCGCGGGGTTAGCCCCCAACTTAGGTGACGGGTCGTCTCTTTGGGACTTGCGCCTGAGGACATCCTGTTATACAACTCCCGCCGCATCCCAGTCCCTCCGCAGATCCTGTTGGCCGGTGGCAACCCGTGCGGGGCGGTCTCCGGCTGCGACCATCGCCGGTGGCGGGGATATCTAAAGGCACCCGCGGGCCAGCCTGAGGGACGCACAAGAGTCTGGCACCAGTTGGCCTAACCTGCTCGGCGCCAATGGCTTAGAACTTGGTGGCGAGACGGGACCCGTAAGTACCAGACCCTTTTGGCGGATTGACCAGCGAATTTCCGGAGTAGTACGATTTAGGGTATCGAGTCGGCTCCCGTAGTTTGCAAAGACCACAGGGGTGTATGAGATTTCATAAACTGCATCTACTGGCGCCGATAGTGGCCTCTCTGGCACTGGCCACGATTTCCTGCGAAACCGCTGAAAAGAAGAAAGCTACAGCGAACCCACCCGCGCAGGCCCTGGCCCCGGCGCCGTCTCAGCCCTCCACGCCCGCCGCGCCGAAGATCCAAGATGCGTCCAAGACGGTCATCAACAATTCGGATGCTGTGGATTCTCTTGTGGCGAGGGTGGAGCAGGTACTCCGGAGCGGCCAGGCTGATTACGCCGCCGGGCACTTGGAAGCCGCGCGGGCTGATTTCGACAAAGCCGTGGACCTTCTGCTGGAGGGGCCGCTGGACATACGTTCGGATAAGCGACTGCAGGCCGAATTCGACAAAGTCATCGAGGGTGTCTACACGTTGGAGATGTCGGCGCTGACAGCGGGAGACGGCTTCACCGAACAGAAATCAGAACCAGCGCCCATCGACGAAGCCAACAACATCACCTTCCCCGAGCAACCGACGGTTACTGCGAGCAGCAGGCAGCGGTCAAGCGCATCCCTTCGGAGCTGCCGCTGGACCTGAAACCCGCGGTGGAGAACTATATCTACTTCTTCTCCGGCCGTGGCCGAGGCACGCTGGAGGCGGCACTGGCGCGCTCCGGCCGCTACCGGGACATGATTCAGCGGGTGCTGAAGGAAGAAGGAGTCCCGCAGGAGCTGATCTATCTGGCGCAAGCGGAATCCGGATTCCATCCCTTCGCGGTCTCGCGGGCGGGGGCGCGCGGCATGTGGCAGTTCATGGCCAGCCGCGCCACCGGCTACGGTCTGGAACGGAACTGGTGGGTGGATGAACGCCAGGACCCGGAGAAGGCCACGCGAGCCGCGGCCCGTCACCTGAAGGACCTCTACCGGGAATTCAACGACTGGTATTTGGCCATGGCGGCGTACAACTCCGGGCCGGGGACGGTGCAGAACGCCGTAGCCCGTACCGGGTATGCGGACTTCTGGGAGCTGTACAACCGGGGCGTGCTGCCCAAGGAAACCCGCAACTACGTTCCCATCATTCTCGCCGTCACCATCATGGCGAAAAACCCGGCGCAATACGGGCTGGACCACGTGGCGCCGGAATCGCCGCTCGAAGCCGACACGGTGAAGATCAATTATCCCGTGGATCTGCGCCTGGTGGCCGAGTGTACCGATGCTTCGGTGGCTACGCTCCAGGATCTGAATCCCAGCCTGCTCCGCATGACCACACCTAAAGATGGCGGCTTCGAGCTGAAGCTACCGCGGGGAACCAAGGATAAGTACTTGACCCGCGTTGCGGCGATTCCGGTGGATAAGCGAGTGTGGTGGCGGTACCACAAGGTGGCCCGCGGCGACACCCTGGCGAGCGTCGGGCACAAATACCACACCACCGCGAGCGCGATAGCTACCGCCAACGACCTGCGCGCGAGCGAGACACTTCAGCCCGACAGCAGGCTGATCATCCCCATTGCTCCCGGCAAGGGAGGGGCTGAGAACACCGTCGCCTTCTCGAAAAAGATCCTGCATTACCGGGTGCGCAAAGGCGACACCGTGCTCACGGTCGCGGACGATTTTGGTGTGCCCGCCGAGAGGCTGCGGCAATGGAACCATCTGCACGGAAATACGTTGCCGTCGGGCAGAGTCCTCCTTATCCGCCGGGTAGTAGCCGAATCGGAGCCGGCGGAGGCCAGAAAAGGCCCCGCGCATGGCGGCCCAACGGCAGCTAAGTTAAAGTCGAGCAATAACTTAAATTCTTCCGACCGCCGGGTACACAAGGTAAAGCCGGGCGAAACCCTGGCCAGCATAGCGGCGGAGTACAAGACCACCGTCGGCCAGTTGCAGCGCAACAACAAGCTGGCTTCCGCCACCATCCATCCTGGCGACACCCTGATCATCAGCCAAGCCCACTGACCATAGCCCATCTCGCCAACCCTCTCCGTGTGCGCGTATAGTTGACAGGCGTTTTGCTGTTGCTATAATCCGCGCGGTTCTCGAAAGATGTACTCATTACGCGGAGGTCCGGCTCAATGCCAGGAGGAGATATGACGTTCGACGATGAGACCCTCTACGCACGCAATGATGACGACATCGATGAGTACGGCGATACCGGCTTCGGCGATGTAGAGGAAGACTACGAGGAAGAGGAAGAAGAAGAAGCGGAGGAAACCCCGATGGGAGGCGGCTTGGGCGGAGAGACCGGCGCACCCATGGGAGGCGAAGCCCCGCCGCCAGCTCCTCCGAAGAAGAAAGCGCCGGCGCACAAGAAAGCCGCGCGCAAGAAGGCAACCAAGAAACCCGCCAAGAAAAAGGCGGCACGCCGCGGGGGCGCCGCTCGCGGGAAGAAGAAGGCTGCACGCAAGGGCGCAGGCAGGAAGAAGGCTGCCCGGAAGAAAAAGAAGGGCGGGCGCCGGCGCTAGCCCGGTGCCGATCGGACCGGCCCTCCGGGCCGGCAGAGCCAACGAGAGCCGCGGACAACCGCGGCTTTCTTGCCTCTATTTTCCTCCCTGCACGGAGGCGAGGCAGCGCGCGTACAGCTCCAGCAGGTGCGCGGCATAATCTTCTGCCTTGTTCACGTTTGAGCCCTGGAATCCGGCGCCGGGCGACTCCGTCTTGCCGTAGCCGGTGGTCATAGCGACGAATTTCATCAGGTCGAGAGCGATGTCTTCATTGCGGCGTGAGCCGACAGCGATACCGGCGACTGGTTCCATGATTCCCTCCCGAGGGCTGAGTCCAGCTTAAACAAATATAAACAGTTTCATCCTGAACGAGCGACCGCAGCCCACGCGCTCGCACCCCACCCCTCAGGTTTCGATGGCGACGTGGCACACGCGGCCGACGATGTAGTCGGCGAAGGTCTTGCCTTCCTCTACCTCGATGAGGTCCACCGGGTACGAAGGGTTCTGGGGCCGCAGCACCAGGTTGTTACCGACTTGTTCGACATACTTGATGGTGCAGGCGTCTCCCTTGCGCACCGCGTACATGTTCTGCTCGCTGCGGTGGTAGGACTTGAGCGAATTGTAATGCCGGTCGATGAGCACGGTGGCGCCGGGCAGCAGGCGGGGGTACATACTCATGCCGTCGCGCGCGTCCACCTTGACCAGAACGAAGCGGCGCCAGTCGTCGCGCGGCGAGGCGGGATCGGGGCGCAGCCGCTTCAGGAACGACTTCTTGAACTTGAGAATCTCTTTCACGTTCTCATTGGTGATGAGCGGTTCGCCGGCGGCGATGGTGCCCTCCACCACCAGCACATTCTCGAAGTCGTCTTCGGTGGGCGGCAGGATGCTGGCGCGCTTGTTGATCTCCTCGGGATCGAGCAGGTCGAGCACCGACAAGTGCTGTACGGTGAGCACCTTGTCCATCCCGGTGAGGCTGAGGGAACGCTTGCGGTTGAGGAAGTTGGAGATGTGCGCCTGCTGGAACCCGGTCTGTTCGGCGAGCCTCAGGCCGGTGAGGTCGCCGGCATCGATGCGGGCCCAGAGCGCCTTGCGCAGGTTTTCTTGCAAAGCCTTGAATTTCATGGCTTGCCAAATATAACGCAAGGATATAAACGATGCAAGTCTAATAACGACAAGAGAATAAAAACTGTTGACAATGTATGTTCCACAGAGATATAAGATGAACAGTCTGTATGTCTGCAAGAAGAGTGGGGCCGATTCCGATGTGCGATTCAGGTGCTGCGCCATTTCCGGAGGAACCGGCGGGCAGCCGGGAATTCCTCGAGTTTCGCCGCAAGGTGTGCGAGTCCGAAATGCTTTCTGCTGCCATGGAGCGGCTGCTGCGCGCCATCCATTTCAGCGGGCGGCTTTCGATCGTAGTGCAGAACGGCCAGGTGCTGAAATCCGGCTACGAGGAAGGATACTTCTGCCGCCGCAAGGACCGTCCGTTGCTGTCCTGAGGGTGGAATTCGGCGGGCGTGAGTTTTGAAAACTAAATAAACCAAGCAGGTCGTCGCAATACAAGCGAGCCCTGCACCGTAAGCGAGGCCCCCGATGGGGTGCGCGTGCGGTGCAGGGCTTTTTTTGTGGCGGCGGCGCCGGGACTGGAGGCGATCGTGAACGGAGAGCTGCAGGTAATTCGAATGGAGTTGAAGTACTGCGAGGCATGCGGGGCGCTGCGGTTGCGCCCACACGGCAGCAACACACCCTATTGCGGACGTTGCGCCAAGGTCATGGCGGAGCTGTCCCGCACGGTGCGGACGAAACCGGCGGAGGGGAAACGGGCATGATCGTCTCATCATCCACAGGCGTGGCCCGCGCCCAAGGGGCATGCAGACCGCAAGCTGAGGGTGTGACCATCACGGCATATCGCGGCCGCACCATCGGGCTTTTGCGGCGCTACTTCCAGATGTCCCTGGATATCGGCCGGCTGCCGTCGCTGTTGGGGCGCGAGTTCTTCCGGGCGCGCGTCACCTCATACCACGTGCACAGTTTTGAAGATGTCGTCATCCTGGTGCACGATGTGGAGCGCTGCCTGGAAAGGCTTGATGACTTCTCGCGCTCGCTGGTGGCGCGCATCGTGCTGCAGGACTACACTTGGGATGAGACTGCCTTGCTGATGGGCTGCAGCCGCCGCACGGTGGCTCGGCGGTTCCCGCGGACGCTGGATCTGCTGAGCGAGATTTTTCTGGAAGTGGGATTGCTGCGGCCGTTTCCCTCAGCCTCCTCCGGCCAGAACGCGCCAGCTTGTCAAGAGGCCGTCGGCGGCGAAAACTCCGCAACTAACTGTGCCGCAAAGCAATAAAGTTTTCCGCCAGGTGGCATTATGGGCCGGTTGGAAATGCTATTCTGGATTTAGAACTTAAGAAAAGAACGCGGGAGCGCAATCGGGCGCTCCCGTATTTGTTTTCGGGGAGAAGCCATTGCCGAAGCGAGGCGCCAACCTGAAGCGCGGCCGCAACCGCCGCAGTGGCACGCAACGCCAATGGGCAGCGGTGGTACAGAAAGCCACGCCCAAGATTGTGGAGAGCCTGATCGAGGCGGCGGGGTCGCTAGGCGAGCGCGCACCGACGCTCCCTGCCAAGCCGGCAAACGGCGGAGCCGAGGAAGTGGAGGACGAATCGCTGGCCGCTCTGCTGTTGCGGTTCCTGCGCACGCCGGAGACCGGCGAGAACAGCGGGACAGAGGCAGGGAATACGGCGGTGACGTTCGACAGCGTAAATCCATCGGTAGGGTAGAATGAGAATCTCACGCCGGAGGCCGCCACGATGGGGGCCGCGGCGTACTCGACCGATGGACCTGACTTGGGTGATTCCACGGATTGCCGTGGGCGGCGGTATCTGGACGGACGCGAACATGGCCAAGGTGGCCGCGGCCGGTGTCACGCACATCATCGACATGCAGGTGGAGTTCGACGACACGCCGCTGGCTGACGGTTATGGCATCGAGGTGTTCTGGAACCGGGTGGATGACGACTTCCAGCCCAAGTCGGCGGAGGTCTTCCAACCGGCTGTCGAGTTCGCCCTGGCGGCGCTGGTAAATCCGGAACACAAGATTTTGACCCACTGTGCCGCGGGCGTCCACCGCGCCCCCATGATGGCGCTGGCGTTGCTCCGTGTGCAGGGATGGGACCTGCAAGAGGCCATGGAATTGATCGAGGAGCGGCGTCCCGTGGTCGATTTCGCGGACGTCTACGTGCGCAGCGTGGAGGATTTCATACGCAACTACGCCGGCGCCGGCAAACCCTAACTGTCATGCAGTAGCTGGCCTGCAGTTTTCGACTTCTCTCCATTGGCATGCTGAGCGAGCCTCGGTGGTTTTGCCGGGGCGAGTCGCTCAGTTTGGTCCGAGCAGATGAAAACAAGAATGCTCAATCCGAGCCGCCGCAGGCGGCTTTTTTGTGGCCTGATCTCGCTGCTGCTGGCAGTGAGAATGGCGGCGCAGGCCCCGGCCGGAAGCACGACCACGGTGCAGGATGTGGTGTACCGCGCCGACGGCACGCCAGCCAGCGGCATGCTGGTGATCTCGTGGCCGGGGTTTACGAACGCTGGCAATCTCGCCGTGGCCGCGGGATCCATGGCCGTGGTCATCGGTCCGCAGGGCGCGATCAGCCTTGCCCTCGTGCCCAATGCCGGCGGAACGCCGGACGGCACTTATTACAAGGTGGTCTTCAAGCTGGACGACGGGTCTACCAGCGAAGAATACTGGTCGGTACCGGCGACGACCACGACCACGATCGCAGCGGTTCGTTCCAAGATCGTGCCCAGCGCCGTGGCCATTCAGGTGGCGTCGCGCCAGTATGTGGACAGCGCCATCGCGGCAGCCCTTACCGGGTTCCACGGCCCCTTCCCCAGGGTCGTCACCACGTTCAACGGCCGTACCGGCGATGTGGTGACGGCGGCCAACGACTATGCTTACTCGCAATTGAGGGGCCTTCCCTCGAGCTTCAATGCCGGGCAGCTCCAGGGCCAAAACCTGGACCCTCCCACCGCGGCCGGTCAACAGCCGACCTACAATGGCGCCAAGTTCGTGGAACAGGCCAAGCAGGCTGCCGACTTCTGCGATTTCGGCGTCATCGGCAACCTGGTCGCCGACGACACCGGCGCGGCCAACACCGCCATTGCGGCGCTGGCGAACAACGGCGGGTCCATCCAGCTTCCCGGTTCGGCCAACTTCTTCTGGATGAAGCTCACCTCGCCGCTGAACCTGAGCAATACCGGAAATTACAAGATCAGAGGCGCGGCCGACTCGACTGGGTTTGCCTACTGCGGCGACGGCAGCGGGCCGGTGGTGAACGCCAAAGATACTTTCAACCTCGGCCTTCAGGACCTCGCCATCTACGGTCATTGGCGCGACAACTGCACCTCAACGTACGCGACCGCGGGCGTTGCCTGGGACAAGACCGGCGCGAGCGGCTGGAACGCCACCCGGCTGGGGCTCAACCGCGTGACCATCACCTCGGCGCCGCAGGGTGACATCAGCACGCCGAATTTCACGTGCGTGGACATCTCCCCGGCCTCCCAAACCAACGTAGAGGATGGCAAGTTCTACAACGTTACCTGTAGCCCGGGTGGAGGCATCGGGTTTCACATCGGGCCCTCCGCCAACGCCAAGAACGAGATCTTCTTCAACAACAATGTGAGCTTCGGGCAGTATGGGTACAAGTTCGACGCCGGCGGGTATCACATCAAGTACGGTGAAGTGGGGAACCTGACGGGGAGCGCTCTCTGGTTGAACGGGGCCAATGATCCGGTCAGTGTAGACGGCCTGTTGAGCGAGGCCAACAAGCAGTTTCTCCTGCTGGGGCCCAGCTTCGGCCCCGTGCCGATCACGCTCTCCCACATCAACAATGGATGGGACGCGCAAGCCACGGCGCCATGCTTCTGGGACATCGGCGGGGCGCAATATTTCCTCGCCTTTAGCAACACCTGGTCGGACACCAGTTTCCCCACGCCGAACGCCATCTGCGGCAACGGCAGCAGCTCTGGGACTTTCATCAACAATTCCTTCGCCTGGAAGGTCGGTGGCGGGAGCGGCGGCCTCTATGAGATGCTGCCTCCCCCGGCTACCATCCAGCAGTTACTCGGGCCGAGCTACGGTTTCTACCAGGGCGGCAACCTCGTGGTGGGTACAGTGAACCCGAATGCCAACAACGGGCTTTCGTTCATTCAGTCCACTGGCGGAACGCGGCAGGGGTTGCGCATCTTGGAGAACCCCATCTCCAGGATCGACGGCGCCATACCGGTCGCCAACGACGATCCCTACCTGGGTGACGGCGTGGTGGAGGTGGCGGGGCCGGGCGCGCCGACCGTGCTCCCCGGTTGCATGGTTACGGGCGGGGACGGATCGACCTCCTACACCTTCTGGATGTTCGCCAAGGACGGCAGCGGCAAGCGCACCACCGAAGGGCACACATTCTGCAGGGGCCCGGCGACCCTCGACAGCAATCATCAGATGACCTTCCAGTGGGTGGGGACGCCCGGCTCCCAGAGCTATGACGTCATGTTCCTGGTCAACGGGGGGTCCTGCTTCATCGGGAACACCACCGCGACCTCTATCACCGTCAGCGCTATGCCGGTCTGCGACAATGCATACGTCCGGCCCACGCAAAACGAAGCCGAGTACGTCAACCTGCGCGGCAAGGGTGTTTACGGCTACGGCCCCTCGAGCCCCGTCAACCCGACCTGGTGGATCGACAACGCTGCCGGGGCCGGCTCGTTCGCCGGCGGTGTGTCCGCGCCCAACGTGACGCAATTGTGCACTGCGTCCAACGCCCAGACCTGCATCGACGCGATCTCCTCCACCGGTGGCACCGTGTATCTTGGGGCGAGCACCTACACCGGATCCATCACCCTGCCGGACAATGGCAAGTGCGTGAACCTGGTGGGCGCGGGCGTCGATCTCACCTACCTGACCGTGAGCGCGAGCGCCACGGCGGTGGTGAGCAAGGGTAATAATTCACTGCCGCTCAACTGCAGAATCACCGACCTTACCGTGGACGGCAACCTGCAGGCCACCTACGGTATGCAATTGCTCAAGGGCAAGGGCTGGCAGATCCAGCACGTCAAGGTAAAGCGTGTGCTCGCCACTACCGGCGAGGGCATTCAACTGGGCGAGGCCTCCGGCGCCGGCGCTGAATTCTACGAGGCCCGCATCTGCGACGTTTCCATCGCCTTCGAGTCGGGCGACTATGCCGCCAACGCGCGGCCGCTGAACGGCCTGCACCTGCTCACCACCGCCAGCGACAACCAGGTGAGCGACATCACCGCCTGGAACATGACCAACGCCGGCATCGTCGATGACGCTGGCGACAACCAGTACAACATGATCCACGTGTATGGCTTTCCCGTACTCACCTACTACCCAAACTATGCCATGGAGGTGCTGGGCAACGCGCACATTACGCAGTTGACGGCCGACGGCGTCAATACCGGCGGGGTGCACGTGCGCGGCAACGGCAACAGCGTTACCAACGGCACCTTCCAGTGGCCGAGCGGTGGCCAGGTCTCGGGGGCCTTTCCGGTAGTGGCCGATGCCGGTACGGACTACAACGTCTATCGTGACAACGTCGTGCGCAGCGGCTCCGGGCTGAGCGTGAACAGCGTGGCCGCCATCTTCGCCAAGATCGGCGCCAGCTACTACCCCGGCAACAATACCGAGGTTGCCGGCAACCTGAATTACAACGATTCCACCGACGGCGCCTTCGTCGCCTTCTATCCCCTGGGCTTCCACGTGTGGGGCGAGGTAACGCCCAACTCCGGCTACACTTTTGTCACGCCTTTCAGCAGCAAGCCCACGATCGCGGCCCGTGTCAGAACCAGCGGCCAAACCGCCGATCTTTTCGACTGCCTCGCGACCGACGACGTGACCAAACTGTGTGCGATCGACGTAAACGGCAATGCCACCTTCGCCAGCATCACCGGTCCGCTCAGCGGGACCGCCAGCACGGCCACGGCTCTGGCGGCTACTCCCTCACAGTGCAGCTCCGGCCAATATTCCACCGGGATCGCGGCCAGCGGGAATGCGAACTGCAGCACGCCCTCGGGAGGGGCTCCCGCCGGATCGGCGGGCGGCGACCTGACCGGGAGTTATCCGAATCCGACAGTCGCGAAAGTTAATGGGGCGGCGGTCCCGGCTTCCGCCACGCTGGTCGGCACCAATTCCAGCGGGCAAATTGTCGCGCAGACGGGGACGATCTCGAACAACACCAGCGGCAATGCGGGAACGGCCACGGCGCTGGCGGCTACTCCGAGTCAGTGCAGTTCCGGCCAATACGCGACGGGCGTAGCCGCGAGCGGAAACGCGAGCTGCGCCCAAGTGGCTTACTCGCAGGTGAGCGGCACACCCTCCGCTTCCGCTACCGTAAATGGGCAGAGCTGCGCGCTGGGCTCAAGCTGCACGGTGAGCGGTGCCGAGAACACACAGCCCGGCAATTACACGCTGGTCGCGGGCGATCTGGGCAAGCTGGTGGTGATGAACTGCACTTCGGCCTGCACCGTGACCCTCTACGGCAGTCCGACGAACGGCTACTATGGCGCCATCGAGTCCATTGGATCGACGACCCCTACGATCTCGCTGAACGGCAAGAACTTCAACGGCTCATCCAGCCTGCCCTCGCTCACCGCCGACCGCATCTTCTTCTTCTGGTCGGATGGGAGCAATTATTTCGGGAAAGCGCCCCTGGTCGCTGGCACGGGGGTAACGCTGACTCCAGCGTCGAACGGAATGACGGTTGGCCTGACCAACACATCGACAACGGTGAACAGCCAGACCTGCACGCTGGGGTCAAGCTGCACGGTTACAGCGGCGCCGAGCGGCACGGCAGGCGGCGACCTGAGCGGCACCTATCCGAACCCGACCGTGGCACAAGTTAACGGCGCATCGGTCCCCACGTCCGCGAACTTCGTGGGTACAAATTCCAGCGGGCAGCTTGTTTCCCAAGCAGCAGCCGTGCGCGTGGCGGCCACATCGCTCACCGCGCAGACGGCCGCGATCGGAAACACCACGCTCTACACGCCTTCGGGTGCAGGCACGTATCGCGTCGCGCTCGCCATGTGGACGATGGTCGCGGGATCGAGCGGCACCGTTGGCTTCAGCTTGTCGGGAAACACCGGCAGCGGCGCGGAAAGTTTCGGGAGCTCCAGCCTCGACCTCACCAAGGTCAATTCGGGGGGGCAGGTATCCGGCCAGTGGAACATTCATGTGGGGGCCAACCAGGCAATTTCGTACAACACCACGCTGACCTGCTCCAGTTGCGGTTCACCGCAGTATGGTATCGATGTCGTAGTCGAGCGGCTGCAGTGAGCCGCACTGTGGCCATTCCGTGATGGCGTAGTCCAGCTTTGACCGACGACCTGGAGCTGTTGGTCACCTTGGGGAGCCGGCTGGACTGGGAACCAGATGATCTCTGCGGCTGGTTGCCGATCGGCGGGCTGGAGTGGCCGGATGGGCGGTCGCATGCCACCATCCGCGACTTCCTGGGCTTGCGGCTGTTGCAGATCCGCGACAAGCAGGGGAAGCGCTTGCCGCTGGCACCCAACCGGGCGCAGCGTGAGTTTTCCCGGCGCTGCGGACGGCGCAACATCGTGCTGAAGGCGCGCCAGGTTGGAGTAACCACTTGGGTGGCGGCGCGATTCTTCCTGCACACCATCACCCGGCCTGGGACGGTGAGCGTGCAGGTGACGCACGACATGGCCTCCGCCGAGGAGTTGTTCCGCATCGTGCGGCGGTTCCTGGAGAACCTGCCGGAACGGCTGCGCCAAGGTGCGCTGGAGACGTCGCGCGCCAACGTCCGCCAGATCGTCTTCCCCCACCTGGACAGCGAGTACCGGGTAGAGACGGCGGCGGACCCCAACGCCGGCCGCGGGCTCACCATCCGCAACCTGCATTGTTCGGAGGTGGCCCGCTGGCCGCGTGATCCGGCCGAGACCCTGGCCTCGCTGCTGGCGGCGGTGCCACCCG